>JBIJDL010000074.1:0-18258 GCA_044344195.1 Candidatus Hydrogenedentales bacterium | reverse complement strand
GTTTTCCCTGGCACTCTAATGCTCTGCCAAAAAACTGAAACTTCCGTACCAGATAAGTCCCGTCAGAAACTACAGGCTACGTCAGTTACTATCTGTACTTACCGAACACAACGAATACTTGTATGCCAAGCCTATATTAAACGCATCCCTGAGTGTAGTCACAGTACAGGCCACAGTATACATTCATTTGACCATTTACACAGTATGGAGTATGGCAATCGCGGTCCGTGCCCAACGTGCAATTCTCATCCTGTGCTGTCACCCGCTTATTCACTGCGCCAACCAAGTCGGCATCGACTTTCTGTGGGCAATACGGGACACAATCTCCGTAACATGCCTCCCAACCAAGAGATCCCGATTCAGGACAAACTTCTCGGCTGTTCCATGTCTGTACTCCTTCCAGGCAAGCTGCAGCGTAGATTTCCTGAGCCTCTCTTGCTGAGAGCGTGTCGGAGGTTTCATTGTAAAAGTGTGCAAGAAGCATACACCCGCTGAACGTGTAGAAAATGGGAACCGTCAGAACGAGCACCCTGAATTTCATTGTGTTAGTATTCAAGCCATCTCTCCTTTCAACTATATTCACACACACCCCGAGGTGTAATCACAATATAAGCCACAATAGACATTCTGTTGCGTATCATAACATGCTCCGAACCCACAATCTCTGTCGGACCCGAGCGTGCAGTTTTCATCCTCCGCAGTTATTCGTTTATTGACCGCGCCCGTCAAATTGACGTCCCATTTTTCTGGGCAGTAGTCAACGCAGTCCCCTACCTCTAAGCAAATAGGTGGGTTCACGGGGCCCGACTCCGTACAGACCACTCGGGTACCGAATACCTGTGCGCCCACTAAACACGAAGCAGCGAATATTTTCTTGGAGTTTTCTGCCGATAGAGAATGGGGTCGGTATTTACTTGGGGGGCTGAAGAATGCACACATTACAACGCCGCAACAACAAAAAGCACTCGTAGCAGTTACTACCTGTCGCATAGTCATTATGATCTCCCAAAAAGGACTAAAGTGCCGTCATTCCATTGAGGATACGAGTAGAGTCGGACATGAACACACAGGGAAAGTATCGCAAGCTTACGAAAATATCATAATTCCTTGGACTATGAAATATATTAACCGTCGCGAATGCGTTTTTCCGTTTAGCTCTACAGTCAATTAATGTCGAAAAAAACGAAAATATGGGACACGCCCGAGAAGATTGTTTTCGACTGTCGCATGCAGCAAAGGCGTATGGTGCCTCAATTTGATGGATCAGGATTTTTTCATTCAAGACGTATTGTCAATTTGAATGCTGGCTTTTCAAGGGGCGGCCACCATACATCCCCACTCAATTTGTCATTCGCAGCCTTCCGCCGCGAGGAGTTGCTTTAACCTTTGCAAGGCGCGCTTGCGGTGCGTGGCGACGGTATCCTTCCCAATGCGGAGGCGCACGGCGGTTGCCGCAAGGGTCCTACCCTCGAAATAGATGGACCGCACGACCTCCCGCTGTCGTTCGGGGAGTTCGGCGAGGAGGCGATAAAGATGATCCGCTTCCTCTTTCGCGACAATTTGACTGCACTGGGATGCTGCCGCGCCATTTTCGTGCCGAGACTCGTCGGTGGCTTCGGATACGTCCCTGTACAACGGGGTCATCAGGCGCTGCCCTTGTTTCCGCCAATAGGCACGTAGCAAGCGTGAGGCTACTCCGTATAAGAAGGACCGCTCCTTACCGGGATCGATTCGCTCCCGGAGCCGCCAGGCGAGTAGTAGGCTTTCCTGGGCAAGATCTTCCTGGTCGGATGGAGGCACGCCCCGCCGCCCAAAGTAGGTCGCAAGATCGGCACGCTCGCCAACGGCACCTTCTGCAAACTTGCCTTCGCACATAACTACCTCCGTTTTCTCTATAGTTGAACGGAATCGCCCAAGTTAAAGATGGGCAGCAGCATCGCCAGCACGATAAACCCGATGACCCCGCCCAAAAGCACGATCATCAGGGGTTCTATCAACGTCATGACCACCTTCACCTGGCGGTCGGCGTCGCGGTCGAACTCGTCCGCCGCGTGGCCCAGTGTCTCGGGCAGGGTGCCGCCGTGTTCGCCCACGGCCAGGATACTGGGCAGGCTGCTGGTGAAGAGGGGGTTGCCCTCGATGGCTCGACTGAGCACTTCGCCGTCGCGGACGATGGCGGCGAGCCCGGCCACGGCCTCGCGGTAGCGGTTGTTGCCCAGGGTGTCGGCGGTGATGCGCAGGGCGGCCACGATGGGCACGCCGCATTCGAGCAAGGTGCCCAGGGTGCGCGCGAAGAAACCGAGCTGGATCCGCTGCAACAGGGGCCCGGCCAGGGGCATCCGAAGAATCAGGTTGCCCAGCATTCGCTCGCCCGCCGGGGATTGGGCCCATTTCAATGCCATGGCCCCCAGACCGACAGCCACAGGAATCACCAGCCACCAGAAGCGACCAAGGAAGCTGCTGATGGCAATGAGCAGGATTGTGGGCAGGGGCAGCGCCTGGCCCGTCTCGTCGAAGACCGAAGTGAACTCCGGCACCACGAAGGCCATCATCACGAAGACGACAATAACGCCCAGACTCAGGAGCACCGCCGGATAGACCATCGCCATCCTGGCGCGGGAGCGCAGTTCCTCCCGTTGCTCGCCCAGGGCCGCCAATCGGTTGAGCACTTCCACGAGGTTACCGCCTTCCTCCCCCGCGTGGACGAGGTTGGTGTAGACCGGCGTGAAGAGATCGGGAAAAGCCGCCAGGGACTGGGAGAAGGTCTGCCCGTCCTCGAGGCGCGCGCGGAGCCCGCCGATGATGCCCTTCCACACGGGGTGGGCATCCCGTTCCCGCAGGGTATTCAGGGCCGTGGAAAGGGGCAGGCCCGCCTTGAGCAGGCTCGCCATGTCGCGGGTAAAACGCACCAAATCCCGGTGTTTGAGCCCGCCCCAGCCGCCGAGCTTGGGCCGCTTGCCCGTGCTGGCGGCGGTATCTTCGATGCGCAGCACGTGGCAGCCCCGGCGCAACAACATGGCCGAGGCCGCAAAGGCATCCTCCGCCTCAATCTCGCCCCGGACGCTTTCGCCGGGTTCCCGCAGGGCCTCGTAGCTGAAGATGGCCATTGGCGTCAGCCCCCCTTGCCCTTGGCGTCGTCCTGCGTCACCCGGAGGACTTCGTCCACCGTGGTGAGGCCGGCGACCACTCTAGACCAACCGCAATCGCGGAGGGTGAGCATGCCTTGTCGGCGGGCGTCTTCCTTAATGCGGGAGCTTTGCACCCGGTCGATGATCATGCCGCGAATGGTCTCGTCCACAAGGAGCAATTCATAGATGGCGCTGCGGCCCTGGTAGCCAAGATCGCGGCAGCGCTCGCAGCCTTGGCCGCGCTTGAAGGCAACCTCCGCCACGGCATGGGGATCGGCCCCGCATTCGCGGAGGGCTTCGTCTTCGGGCACATAGCCCTCCATACAGTGGGGGCAGATCAGGCGGATCAGGCGCTGGGCCAGCACGGCGTCGAGGGACGAGGCCAGGAGGTAGGGCTCGATGCCGATGTCGATCAGCCGCGCGGCCGCGCCCGCCGCGTCGTTGGTGTGGAGGGTGCTAAAAACCAAGTGCCCGGTGAGGGAACAGCGGATGGCGAGTTCCGCGGTCTCGAAGTCGCGTATCTCGCCGATGAGCATGACGTCCGGATCGTGACGCAGCATGGAGCGCAGTCCCTTGGCGAAGGTAAAGCCGATGTCGGAGCGCACCTGCATCTGGCAAATGCCTTCAAGCTGATACTCCACAGGGTCTTCGATGGTGAGGATCTTGCGCTCGCTCGTGTTGAGTACGTCGAGAGCGGCATAGAGCGTCGTGGTCTTGCCGCTGCCCGTCGGCCCGGTGAGCAGGATGATGCCGTGGGGCTTTTTGATGAGGCCGTGGATGGTCTTGATGGCCTCGGGGTCGTAGCCAATGGAATCGAGGCCCAGCAGCACGTTGCTCCGCTGCAGAATGCGTATGTTGACGCTCTGGCCGTGGGCGATGGGGATCACGGAAACGCGCAGGTCGAATTCTTTACCCGTGATGCGCACGCGTATGCGGCCGTCCTGGGGCAGGCGGCGCTCGGCAATATCCAGATCCGCCATGATTTTGATACGCGACACGATGGCGTCGCGGAAATGGCGGATGGACTCGGGAATGCGCGCGTCGACGAGAATACCGTCTATCCGGTAGCGTACGCGCAGGCGGTGCTCGAAGGGCTCCAGATGGATGTCCGTGGCGCGGCTGTTGTAGGCGTCCACGATGATCTGATTCACGAATTTGATGATGGAGGCGTCTTCGGAAAGATCGTCGATCGTCGCGTCGGCCTCCGCCGTGCCCGCGCCCTGGTTCGAGCGGAGGGAGTCCAGCGTTTCCGCGCCCACGCCGTAGTGCTCGCGGATGGCGTCGGCCAGGCGGCGGGGATCGGCGGCCTCGCCCACCACCGGACAGCCCAAGGCCATGGACAACTCGTCGAGAATGTCGAAGGCCCCCGGGTCCTCCATGGCCACATGGAGCGTGTTGCCCTGCAGGCGCAGGGGCAACACGCCGTAGCGCGCCGCGATGCGCGGCGGCACCAGGGCCATGGCCTCGGCGCTGGGTTGCGTCAGCGCCTGGATGGACAGGGCCTCACTCATCGGGGGTCGTTCCTTCGACATCCGTGGCTTCCAGCTCCGTCAGGTCGCCCGGCAGGGTTTTGCCATCGGGCCCCAGGGTGTCCTCCTGGTGGAATTGGGTATTGCGGTCATACATCTCGCCCAGGAAAGGCAGTTCCTCCTCGCGATTGGCCACGAGACTGGGGCGGATCAGCAGGATGATTTCCTGTTCGTCTTTCTGCTTGCGTTTGCTGCGAAACAGGGTGCCCAGCAGGGGGACGCGGCTCAGGCCCGGCACGCCGCTGGTCAGGTTTGTTCGTGCGCGCTGACGCAGGCCCGCAAGAGCCACCGTGCCCCCACTCTCCACGCTGACGCTCGATTGCGCCGTGGATCGGTCCACCACGGGGATGTCCCCCGAGAAGTCCACCAGGTTGCTGATTTCCAGTTGCACGTCCATGGTGATCAGGCCATCGGGATTCACGACGGGCGCGACAAAGAGGGAAAGACCCACGTTGAGAAAGCGTACATCCTCCAAGGTCGTCTGGGTGTTGCCGTCCACCGTGACCACGGTGTAGGGCTGGTCCCGGACGGAGCTGAACGAAGCTTCCTGTCCGTCGCGCACGAGCATATTGGGGCTGGCGATAATTTGTGAATCGTTGTCGTCGCGCACGGCGCGGATGATGGCGGCATAGTCATCATCGTTCAAGTTGCCGATAGTCCATTCGCTCCGATTCTCGCTTTCTCCGAAGTTCGGGGCGAAGCGTGAATCGCCCCCGGCAGAAATCACCCGGTCGACCTGCTGGATGCCGTTCGTGGCGTCCAGGGGGAGATTGCGGGTTACCTCCGTGGCGGCTGCCTGCCAGGAGACGCCGATGTCGCGCAGGAAGCTTAAGTTGACCCGGAGGACATCGGCGTCGATGCGCACCTGAGGCACCGCGCCATCCCACTCTTCCAGCAGAGCGAGGATCTGGGCCCCCTGATCCGCCGGCGCGCGGACCGTGACTTTTCTCGTGCCGGGGTCGATGGACAGGAAGGCGTTCTCGAGGGGCAACAGGGGGGCCAGGCGTTGCTCCAATCCCAACTCCGCCGGATTCACGTTCTTGAACTGGTAGGTGAGGTAGTTGCCCGGCACGTCGATCGTCAGGATGATCTGCTCGATACGATCCAGGATGGATTGCACATGGGTCACAATGACGGAATTGGTCCGCGGATCGGCCGCCACGCTCGACAGGGGCCCGAGGGCCACGTCTTCGCCACCCGGCGCGGCCATGTCCGATGAGGGGGAAGCTCCCGAAGACGCCGGAGACGGCGTGGGGGCCGTCGGCGCGACGGGCGCACCCTCGGCACCGGGGGCGGGCGCGGTCGGAGCGCCCGACGTACGCTCCCGCATGGCGCGCCAACTGTCCTGGGGGCGCGCCACCGCCGTACGCCTTCCCGGCTCGGTGGTGAAGACGGAAGGCTGTTCCTGGTTGGTGGACGGACCGCTGGAGAAGGAACTGTCCCCGGACTGCTTGCGTCCGGTGAGCACCTCGCGCACGAGATCCGCCGTCTGGACCGCATCGGCGTATTGCAGGGGAAAGACCCGCGTGGCGACCTTGTCCGGCTTGTCGAATTGGGCAATCAGGGTACCGATACGCTGTAAGCTGGCTTCGGGTGCGGTGACGAGAATCTGGTTGGTCCGCACATCCACCTGGAGAGCGTTGGGATTGATCAACTGGGTTTGGAGCAGGGGCAGTATTTCCAGCGCGGAGGCGTACTGGAGCTGGAAAACCCGGGTGTCCGGCGGCACGTCGAGCTCCGCGACAATCCGCGCGATCTCTTCCATGCGCGACTTGTCTTCAGCCACCACGATAACGTTGTTCTCCGCGTGGGGAATGGCGATGCCGAAGGTGCTGAGAATCCCGCCGCCGAGTACGGAGGCCACGTCGAGGGCGTGGGCGTGCTCCAACACGATCACGCGCCGTTCGCGCCCCAGGTTCAGGTCCTCGAAATACTCGTCATCGGAAAGGATCCAGACCACTTCGCCTTCCCGAACATAATGGAGCCCGTTAACCCGCGCGATCTCTTCCAGCGCCTGCTCCGGGTCCATTTCCAGCACGTAGGCCGTGATCTTGCCCTTGGCGTTGGGGCTCACCAGGATGTTCAAGCCCGTCGCGTCGGCGAGCATTTGCATGGCGGGGGCGATGTCCAACTCGGGTATGTCGAGATTGACGGTATTGGCTTCGCCCGCTTCGGACTTGATCTGGGCCGCAGCCTGGGGCGGGCAGCCGAGGCCCCAGCACACGCAGGCGATCAGGTACAATCCAGCCCCTCTCCAAGGTCTATTTGCGCAATACAAAATCTTCACTCCCTTTTCGCAAGAGCAGCTCTTGCTTCTCGATCCCGACAATTTCGTAACTGCCCAGTGGGTCGCCCACCTGCTTGATCACCACTTTTTCCTGTTTTAGATCGCGCACATACGCTTTCCTATTCTCTCCCCGGCTGGAGGCACCTATCAGGCGAAAGGAGCCGAGTTCGTCTATCTCCTTCACCACCTTCACCCGGCCCGTGCGGAAGGGCGCGCGACCCCGGGTCCGCTCCGTGACTTCGCGCTCGGCTATCCTCTGGGGCATGTCGTCCAATAGGGCATTGGCCGCCTCCCCCGGCGCCGCGCTCAGTCCGGGAAGCCGCAGGCCGCCCGTCACGAGGGTGGCCAGGAGCAGCGCGCTCAGTAATACGTTCGTGACAACCAGCCAGCGGTCACCCCGATCAAGCATCCGGTTCAGCGTTCGATAGTCAGGCATGGGACCCCCTCCGGGCGGGATATCCGTCATCGGTCCGGTTTCTCGTCCCCATCAGGCGCCCTTTCCTTCCAGAAAAAACAGCTTGTTCAGGCGCATACTGACCGTCAGCGGGGCGCTGCCGCGACCCACCGCGACGTTGACAAATTCGCTGTTGATCAGGTGATCCGCTTCTTGCAGATTCTGGAGAAATGACACGAACTGGTGCGCCTCCCCCGCCAGATCCACCTGCACCGCACAGCGCTCGTAGCGCTGCTCTCCGGCGGAGCGGAGCGGCTTGATCCCCACCACGGCCAGCCCGCCGCGCTGGGCGAGCTCCGTCACTTCGGACAACAGCGATACGGCCATGGCTTCGCGCGACTCCACGGCCAGTGCCGCCGTCTCGAGCTTCCGGTATTCCCGTTCGATTTCCTCGCGGCGCCCGGCCAGGGATTCGAGCTTATGCAGCTCTTGCTCCAAGCCCTCGGCTTCACGGTACACCGCCAGCCATGCCAGCGCAGCCGGCTCGATGGCATGCTGATACAGCAGGGCCAGGACGGTCACCGCGAGGGTACACAGCGCAATACGGCGCTCCCGATCGTTGAACTTTCTCACGGCTTCTTCTCTCCCTTGGCGGCACGCAATTGGGCCTGGACCTTGAACTCGACGAGTCCCCCCGCCGCGTGCTGGGGCTGCGAACTGTTGATCAGCTCCACCTGCTCCAGCATCGCGGAGGACTTCAGCGCCTCGAGAAACGCAAACAGCGCCTGGAAATCCGGTGCCTCGCAACCGAGAATGAGCAGGCCGCGCGATTCCATCCGCATGTTGTTTACGGCGATTTGCGAGGGCGTCTTGTCATACAGTTCGAGTACAAGCGCCAGGGGGAGACTTACCTGTTTCTGCTCGCCGCGCAACAGCCGCAAGGTCTCGCTTTTGGCTTCAAGATCTCCCAGTCCGGCGCCCAGCGCTTCGATCCGCGCGCGGGCAACTTCGGCCCGCGCGATCTGGTCCTGGTAATGGTAATAGCCCAGCGCGCCGAGCAGGCCCGCAAACCAGAGGAGCAGCAGGCCCGTCGTCCGGGCGCGGCGCAACAGGCGCCGGGGCTCCAGCCAGCGCAGATAGCTCGCCGGAAGGAGGTTTGCGCTGGCCACCGGAGCATCCGCGAGGAGGGCCGCCCCCGCGCCGAGGAGTAGTTGAGGCATCGCCGTTCCCGGCCCATCAAGGGCCGGAAAGGGTACGTCGTCGGCCATCGTGACCTGCCCGGGCGTCCGTTCCGCCGGGAGGCCATGGGCGGTATCCACCGGACACCCCGCGAGAATAAGGGTATCGCACGCCCCACGAAACAGGCCACTTTTCTCGCTCAATTCCAGAGAGCGCTGGAGCGTCTCCTGGGGACGCTCCGCTTCGGCACTCGCCGCACGGGAGAAAGATCCGCCGCCAGGCAGGAGGCGGAGATACTCGGTCTCTCCCGCCGCGGAGAGGAGCAGGGAAGCGCCCGCTCCGATGGTCGCGCCGCCGAGCAGCCGCTCGAGGCCCCGCGTGGACACCTCCACCTGGGTGGGGCGAACATTTTGGGCGGCAAGCTGGACGAGGCACGCTTCCACCCACGCCAGGCGCGCCAGATAGAGCACGAGCGTGCTATATCCCGCGGTCGTGCCCTCCAGGATCTCGTAGGAATGGATGGTATCTTCCCGGGGCCATGGGGATTGTACATTGGCCTCATAGGGAACCATGCGGGCAATCTGATCGCGATCCTGCGTCGGGACGGGCAAGTGCTTGATATGCACCTGTCGCCGGGGAAGCAGCAGGATTACATCCAGCCCGTAACGGAGCGAATGGCCCGCCGCGCGAAAGGCCCCGGGCACATCGGTATTCGCCGACTCGGGGCTGTAGTCCAGCAATAGGGATACACGCCCCTGGCTCAGGGAAAAGAGGCGGTAGCCGAATGTCCCCTCTTCCACAAAGGTAACGGTCAGCACCTGCCGGGCTCCATTTTGCGAAGCGCCCGGCCACCAGCTCGCTATCCGGGTTTTAGATAGGCTCTTCTTGCCCTCTCGCTTTTGTTCCTGCCCGTCCCTCACCAATCGTGCCACTCCCTTACGGCGTATTCGCCGTCCTCTCTCGTAACGAGTAACTCGCCGCCCGCGGAAAAGGGGCGGTCGGGATAGCGCACCGACACGCTGAAACGCGCCGCGCCCGATTCTACCCCCAGGCCCCCGGCGACGCGACGCGCCCGTTCGGGCGATTCATCGCCCAGCGCCTTGGCGCAGGCCTCGACAATGGCCTCCCACGTCTCGAAGGGACGATCATCGGTTGCCCCGTCGTATTCGCCGTCCTTTCCATCGGGCCCGCGCCTGCCGGAAAGGATGGCTTTGGCTAGGCTATCTTGCTCCGCCTCCTCCAGTTCCGTCTCCGACAGCAGCGCCCGAAGCACGGGCTCCGGCGCGGAATTGGCATTCACGGACCCATCCCCGAAAACCGTCAACAAATCCACCAGACCAGGCTGGAGAAGGCCGTCCCGGTTGTCCGGGGGCCAAGTGGTGTCACCGTCGTCTTCGTTCCGGTCCAGGACGCCATTGCGGTTGACATCTTCTCCGTGGAAATAAACCTCCCTGCCGCCCCGAATCCCGCGCACGAAAAGCAACTCTTCGAGCCGCGCGAGGGGCTTGTTCGCGGCCGCATAGTGCGGCTCCAGGTCGGCGTAGTAGTCGCTCTCGGCGGCACCGGCCGTGTCCGCATCGCGCCAATCCTCAATCGCCGAAGCCAATTCCTCGGGATCGGGCACGCCCGCCTCGGCAACTATCGCGGCGAGCAGTTCCCGCGACGCCTCGTTAACGTTGATCTTGCCAAACTCATCCGACGGCGCGATTTGCAGTTCGTAGACTTCGCCGTTGAGCGTCGCTCCCGGATAGGCCGGCAGGAGCTCCGTGCTGCTCTCGGCAAAACTATTGAGCCACGCGTCGGTGTAGCCATCCACGCCTTCGGTTTCATCGCCCCGATAGCGCTTCAGCGCGAGTTGGGCCAGCGAATCCACCAGAGTCGCGGATTCGTGCTCCAGCCGCTGCCATTGCTCCTGGCGGATGCTCAGCCGGGCCCTCCCCATCAGGGAATAGGCCATAAGGGAGAGCAGGGCCACGACCCACAACGTGAGGATCAACATGGAGCCGTCGTCGTCCTTCGCGCTCCGTATCATGGGGCCTCCCCCCGCATCGCGCCCGGCCCCCAGATGGTCGCCTTAAGGGGCGCAGCGTTCTCCCGCGTCACCGTGATCACCACGGCGGCCGGCAGCGCCTCGGGTTCATTCCATTGCGCCGAGATTTCTCCGCCCGCCACATAGTCGAACTCCACCTTCGCCGCCCCCGGTACCAGTAGCTGCGGCGGGACCGGATCGCCCAGGGGAAGGCCCGCCGCCACGAAAGCCCGTTCCTCTCGAAGCAGCCCGGTCACGCCGTCGCCATCCTCGCCAATGCCGTATTTTATCTCCCGCCACACCGCCCCCATGCCGGCGCGTTGTCGGGCAAGGGAGGATAGGGACGTAAAATGAAGCCCCTCTCCGCCCGCGCTCTCCGCCGTCTCCGTCAGGGCCGGCGTCTCTTCCGACACGATGCACAGGTGCCGAAAATCCTCCCGGATACGCGCGAGCGTTTGTTCGTCCTGCGCCCGGTTCTTCTGGTGCGCGAGAACCCCTTTGTACGCGCGGGCGCCGCTGCGCAGGCCCGATGCCAGGACCGTGACCGCGAGGGAAAAGATCGCCACGGTAACCAGAATCTCGATGAGCGTGAATCCGGAACGGCCGCGTCGGCGAAGGGCGTTGCCCGATAGGATCCTTTTCCCTGCCCCCGCCGCCATCTACAGCAACCCCTGGGTTATGAGCAGCGCCTGCCGCGGGGTCGCCTCGGAAAAAACCGATATACGGATCAGGCGGAAGGGCTGATCGCCAGCGGGGGCGTCAACAGTGGCTTGCCACGAATAGGATTCATACGGCGCGTCAAACTTACCGCGCTGCTCCCCCGCCCCGGAGCTGGCACCCCGGCTACGCAACACCGCCAATTGGTGCGTCGCAAGCTCCATGGCAACCATCTGCTTCGTCGCCCGAGATTCGCTGCGGGTACACAGGCCGATGGCCTTGAGGGATGCCGTCACGCCCAGACTGATGAGCACAAGGGCCACCATCACCTCAAGCAGCGCAACGCCGCCCTGACGTTTGCCAGGTATCACAACCATACTGCAACCTCCCCTGACCTGTGGCCTCGCTAGAGTTCGTTTTGTACCGTCACCTGGTCCACCCAGGCACCCACGACAACGAATTTCTTCCTGCCTTCGCCGTCCTGCAATCGCAACGACATATCGGGACTCACGCCGGACGGGGAAAACTCGAACTCCCGCAACTCCACCCGCTCTTGCTGCTTGCGAATCTCGTCTATCGCAATCCCGTTCCCGAGACGAACCTCATCATCAAAAAAGCGAGCGCCCTTTACCACCGGCGCGCCCGTCTCCGGCGCGGGGGGCAAGGAAACCCAATAACGCTGACCATCCAATGAAAGATGAAGTACGAGAACCAACTGGAGCCGGACCGCCTCGCGGCGCGTAAACCGTATGAAGTGCGCTAAGTCTTCCGCGTTCAGTTCAATGCTCCGCGAACGAACAGGTCCACTCATCCGGGGAAAGACCACGCCCGCCAGCACGACGATCAACGCCGCCACCAGCAACAATTCAATGAGCGTAAAGCCACGCCTATTTTTGGGGTTCGTCTTCTTTCCGGAAATTAGTAACATCGTCTTCCGTGTCCACCTGCCCGTCAGGCCCCATGGAAATGAGATCGAAATCCACGCTCTTCTCTCCCGGATAGCGGTAGACAAGGGTCCGGCTCCACGGATCCAGGGGAACTTCCTTGAGGTAGGGGCCATTCCAGACGGCCTCCTCTGGAAGGCCCGCCGGGCGCTCCAGAAGTGCCGCCAATCCCTCTTCGGTGGTGGGGAAACGCTGGACATCCAGTTCGAACTGTTCCAGACTCGTGGACACCCCCTGAACCGTCATCTTGGCCGCAGCAAGGCTTGCCTTTTGCGTGCGCCCGGCAAGCCGGGGTATGACGATACCCGCGAGCACCCCGATGATAATGACCACCAGCATGAGCTCCACCAGCGTGAAGCCATAGCGATTATTCCGGGGACTACATTTGAATACCATACCCGCCTGAAACATAGGGCCACACTCCCTTGCTGCCAATTCCCTGAAATGCTCTACTCCAAAAGCAGTTCCACCATAACACAAAACGAATCAAGAATATACACATTATTTTTCCCGGAAATTCTGCACGGAACTCAATTTCCGCCCGTTTTCGCCCCGGGAACCCGGAATGATTCTATCGCAGCAATCAAGGATTCCACATCGGGCATCGTCTCGTCCCATGAACGTAGAGCAACTCCATCACGAACATAGCTCAATCGGGGCGGAGCGCTTCCAATCAACCCGGCAAATTCTAAAAAGTTATCGCCTAGCGAGCGCATGGGGAATAGCGGGCCCGACATGGCCGTAAACTCCGACATCGCCCCCTCGGATGGCTCCCAACACAGTGCCACGACCGGAATCTCGGGAAACAGACCCACGTATTCGTTCAAATGCACTACCGACGCCATACAATGCTCGCAAGACATGCTGAGCATAGCCACTAGATAGTCTCCGTGCTCGAGCGCAATAGACTCTCCGCTGTCTGTCACCACCGTATACCGAGAGAATGGGGACTGGCCGCTCGCCTTGCTCTCTACGGGCGCTGTTTGGTTGGACGGTGCCGGGGTGGAATTGTCGAGATCTTTTGAGCCGGAGTCGAACAAGACCGCATATGCCACTACAATTCCAACGAGCCCAACGACTCCAAAGAGCACTTTGATATCGAAAAAAGGATAGGCGCATCTTTTCCACGACGACATTGCTTTACCTCCACTTTCGCTGCTCGAAATACCTCAATACTCTATGCTACCGCTTCCGTTTGCTATTTTTCGAACAATAGCATTCTGAAATGTCAACAACATTCTGTAACGCCGTCACGTCAATTTTGGCTCAAACTCGTCTGTGTGTTCGAGACGAGACTATATAAGAGACATTGGGGCCGCGAGGATATCAATCCGGGCCGAATAGTTAAAACTACCCTTATGCCTTTTGGGGGGCAATGTTCCCATTTTTGATCACGCGCATATATTCTGCGAGAGCAACCCTTGCATCCGCCGTCGAAAGTAGTTTGGACTCAATGGCTATAGCAACAAGTTCTGCGACGCTATTGTCGAACACCGTTATTTAAAATCTGCCGGGCCACACTTTCTTGAATACTGCTACAAGTGACATTTGATTGGTAGCGATATGGTCTCGTCGATTCGTCCCTTCTCACCATTTTCTTTTTCAGCATTATCTCCAAAGTTTTTGCCGTCGTTGTAACTACTCTTGAACTGAGGTTTTCTGAAACAATATGCGCGTGAATCTCTGCTGTCGTAGATTTTGGGTTTTTCCAGAGGATTTTCAATACTACTCTTTCTGAAGCCGTTGGCATAGGAAAATCGACCGCATCATACATACTTTACTCCTCTTCTGCTTGCTCTCTAGTCGTTCCTGGGGTGTACAGTCCCTTTCGCTTTTGGTGCTCCAATCTCCAAAACTATCATAGTCGCTTACCAACCCTTATCTCCAGCGAGCGACGTAGCGTTCCCCAAGGAATCGCTCTTTAGAATGGGGAGAGGTGGAATCTGGAAGTCCCGCACTTCAAATTCGATATGTACCATTGGGTTCTTACTCAGGACTTGCATTGACTGGGACTACGAAATTGGCTCTGTGGATTCTGGGTCTTATGGGATTGAGCAAACCCAAAGTCGGGAGAGAAGTGGACCCCGTAGGTTGGACACTGGATCGTGATTCTTAAGTGTATCCAGTTTGGGGTTAGGCTGATGCCCTTGTCTGGGCGTTCAAGCTCTGGTAGTAGAAAGCATCGGGTGTCATTTGCAGAAAAACTCTACAGAAGCGCACCAATTTTGAACTGAGACATGATGAAGTCGGTAGTTTCCAGAAAATTTCCAACGGAAGTCGAGATTCCCGGGCCCTGGATAAGCTCGCCAAAATCAGCATCAGGAAAAAATCACCGACTGGGAGAATGAATAGAGCATGCGAGGGATTCGCCTGCCGACAATCGTTAGCCACCAATTGTTATGCGAGTAACAATTGTAATCGCGTCCTCACTTCCGGCGATATGCAATAGAGGAATTTCTAGCCACGGAAGTCACATTTTCTTTGTCTGCTCGCTTAACACGTGGCGATGGCTGACCCTTGGACTCTTACACTGCAACGCACCTTCAGCCCCCATCAAGTCGGTCACCCAGTCAAGATGGTGAGGTAGAACGTTCATCCGAGCACGTTCAAGAGCACTCAAGACAGCCTGCTTTAGAGAATTGCGACCGATCGTCCTTTCTGCCTGCGGATGCATAAATAGATCTACCGTCGACAAGAGATGCAGGTCGTTGAACCGGCATCCTCTTGGTTTCTATTCGCCAAAATAGCATCAAGAGGAGATTGAATGCCGAAGCCTGTGAAAGAGTATATCGCGGAGCTCGGTGGCTGGCAAGGTTTTACAGTGGGTTCGTGCAGTCGTTACGACTTTTCGGCGCGAGACGTGCCATCGTTGATTGCGCAATGTCCGTTACTTCGGAGTCGGGCCACATATTTGACATAGTGCGAAACTCGTCACGGAATTGGCTTGCTTTAATTTCTTGGGAATAATAAGCTCGCCGGTCTTAACAAGGTGATCAGCGCAATTGTCGAGCGCATCACAGGAGAGCGCAGCCATGCTTCCTCGCGCACCTTCAAAGCAGCAATTGATCGCCGCCAACGCTTGAGCGTATTGAAAAGCGTCCACCAGCTCGTTCCGCTGCAAATAATCGAGACCTGGGCGTCCAGCGCCTCCAAGACGGGAAATAAGCCCTGCCGTACACCAATCGCCCGCGCCCGCCGCGTCTTTAATCGCCGACAGCTTATGTGGTTGTACTTTCTTCCAGTCCGACTGTTTGCACCGCTTTAGTTTGCATCGATATGACAGGCCCTGCTTTCCCTCTGTCATGATCTGTATGTAGGGACCGTTTCCATCTAGATCAGGCACAGAACTTGCCCGCTCGTGAGAGTACTTTACGATATCTGCAACACCAAAAGCCTCGCCGAGCAGGTTTGCAGCTCCCTTTCCCGCAAATTCAAAAAAAACCATTGCTCCTTTCTCTCGCGCCTCTCTAGCCAATTGAATCGCGCCTGCGGACGGCCGATCAAAGAAAAAGACTTGCGGTGGTTCTGTTAAAACTTCAGCCTGCTGAATAGCCTTCAATGTGACTGGCTGGTACCATGGAAGGCGTCGTCCACAATGTGGACAAGACAACGAAAACGAGTGCGTCACATCCCCATTTTCAGGCTGTTTTATTCGGTGAATGATAATAGGTGTACTGGTCGTAGGTTCCATGTGCAGGTAATCGCTGTAAACCCCCTGGTCATGAAGTTCCTGTGCGATTAGCGCGCCAGCCCAGTCTCGTTGGATGCGCGCCATCGGATATGCATTCCATCCCATGAACGCAAGGTTTATGAGAACGTTGCCACACGTTCCGCCTGTAGCAAACCTGGGAGTAGTTGGCCCATTCTCACCTATGATGACATCCAACGCGATAAGTCCTGTTCCGATGACCGCCGGACGAGGCTCTTTGACTATTTTCCGCTTATTCCCCATAAAGTTCTCCACACAACCACAGGCCAAACAATTCACCATGGACTGCCGAACCCTCGTCAAGTTCATATCCATGACACTCGACATGCGCAATTCCCACAGGCACATTTTGATTTCGCATTTCGTGTGCAGCAAGTAATGCACCTAAAGAGAACAACTTGCTTGATAACGCCGAGAACACGAATCGCACACCTCCTAAAGGTTTGAGGGAGAGGCGATAACGTTTCACAATCCGCATAATCTGACGATATACCGCAAACGGGTTCTGCTCCGATGCGTAGCAAAAATTTGCAGGCTCAACCAGCAGCTTTTCGAGCAACAACTCTCTGTATTCCAAAAAAAGATCATCGGCCCGCCTTGGGACTCGGGATGGAAAGGGAAGTATCGGTACGATCTCCTTAGTGTTGCTGAAGAACTCGTCGATTAAGCTGAGTTGGTCCTTTTGTCCCTCGCCCAACAATGGAATCCAAATCGTTGGGACGTGTGCTTCGGCCTCCTTGTCGTCTCCGGCAAATGGGAACAGGTATTCTGCCCGGTCCTCGATTCCTACATCGCGGATGCTCTTATCCAGATCTGTGTCATCCCAAGCAAAAACATGTAGATTAATCCTCACAGCCGCCTTGGTGTCATCGCAAAGGTACAGCAGTGCGGCAATTGCTGGAAAATATAACCCACGAGGAAGCGCGCTAATATCCACTATCACGTCTGTGTAATCGGCAAAGTCTTCGCCTTTCTGAAATATCTTGGCGGCATTTCGAGGGCGTACACGACGCTTGCCGTCAGACGACAAAGTCTCCACTCTCTTTACAATCGGTGATTGTCCTTCGGGGAGTATAGCTGAAAGTTTCGTCCTGTTCTCTTGTACCTCCCTTTTGTGGCGCTGAGACGGAGAGTCTTCCCCCTCATCGAATTCTAGTAACCACACGTCAAAGTTGGTAAGCCCTGCTTCTTGGACCAATGCTTCCAATCCCAAACACATACGGGGATCGAATCCCATGCCAAGCACATACAACACATTCCGAGTTTTGTCCGTTAAGTGAGTCTTCCAGAAGTCTACCAAAGAATCTCCCTTAAGAAGGGAGTAATGTTGCCATCGCATGATTGCCTCCCTATGGCATCGATCACCACAAATCATTCGGTTCAGTGGGTTTCAAATATCCCGAAGAGAGCCATCGGGATAATGTTTCCAAGTTCTGCTCTTTGAATTGACCGCGGTTAAGTGGCAGGCCAAACTTTGCGCACAAGAGCCGGTTTAGATTGAGAACCATGAAGTCTTTACCTTTGCACCTATACCCATGGCTGGCGTCTAGCAAATTGAATTGGATGGCTTTTGCAATTGCGCCAGCAACGGCCTGAAGTTCTGGTCTTCGCGAAAGATATGGCAGGTCCATTAGCTTTTCTCTGTCCTCCATTAGGATCGCGATTCCGTTGACTCCCGGGTCATTGGGGGCTGTTGCGCGAAATGTGTACCACTGGGAAAATGAGCCAATTGCGTGAAGAAATCGATGAACTTCCACGCCTGCGCGGCGAGGAATTTCCTCCCAAAGTCGCACAGACGCCTGCATGACGATTCTGTGTTGTTGGGCTGTGGATAGGGAACTCCGATTTTGAATCAATGCTTGAGAAATAGACTCTTCAAATAAGTCGCCAGCCAACATGAGGAACTGCTCGACGTTTGACGATGCAAGGGTATGCAGGCGATCTCTTCCATAGTAGTATGGAATGCCAAACTCATTGGACAAAAAAACTTCTGCGGCTGTACGTAACGAGGAATCCTCTTGCTTGTTGTACTCGGAAGCATCTAGGTCAAAATCAAATTCGATTTGCTTTTTTCCCAGTTTTCTTGCGATCAAAATCTCCAGGCCCCGCCAATTAAGCGCACGCTCGAAGGAATCGTCACTCTTCGCACGACATTGTTCAATCCAGTTGAAGAATATCGGTTTCTGTTTTGAAAGTTTGAATACACGTATCTCAATAACATCAACGGCTTTGTCTAGAGTTTTATGCCAGATTGCTGTTTCCAAGGACTCTTCAATACATTCCGAAAACTGCGACACCTCCATGTCGGCGGCTTTTCGGACTCTTCGATCGGCAATACTAGCCAAGGATTTACTAAATGCCTTTGCGCCATTTCGCCAATGTTCCTCCAGCAAAACTGGTTC
>JBIJDL010000426.1:0-5586 GCA_044344195.1 Candidatus Hydrogenedentales bacterium | reverse complement strand
GCGTTGATTTCCACCGCGTCGGGGCGCCATTGCTCCACCCAATCTTCGGTGCCGTATTCCGGGTGCCACTTGGGCATGATGGGCACACGTCCCTGCGAGCGTTCGCGAATCTTCGCCAGCACTTCGGGCGCATCAAAAACCACAACCTGCTTCTCCATCCCCGCAGCGAGCACCTCGTCCGCGAGAAGCACCGGCTCAATATCTTTGCAGTCCAGGTAGAGGTTCAATCTCCCCCGGCAGAGGGTGAGACACTCGCCGAGCGTGAGAAGTCGCTGCCCTGCAAATCGTGCCGAGAACCAACTACCCGCATCCATGGCCTTCAACTCCGCCAGGGTCAAATCCTTTACGGCGCCGGTGCCGTTGGTTTTGCCGTCCACGCTGTCGTCATGAAACAGCACGTGTTTCCCGTCGCGGGTCAGGCGAACATCGACTTCCGCCCACTCGAAGCCCTCTTCGATGCAGCGCTCCAGCGCGGGCGCGGTGTTCTCGGGGGCCTGCAGCATCGCGCCCCGATGCACCATCACCTGAAAGGAACGGGGCGGTTGAAGGGGTTCGAAAAACTCCGCGCTCGCGACCCGCCCGGCGAGCAAAAGAAGAATCGTGCCGTATTGGAAAATGCGAAGGGATACCAAGGCTCTATCTCCCGTGGAAAAGATTGATATGGCGCGGCGTCCATTTCGATGTGCAACCCGGACCGTGCCCCCCGGTCCCACGCTGCGAACGCGGTAGCGCCCGCGAATTATTTCACCGTGAACCCGGCCAAAACAAAAAAAGCGCCGGAAACGATTCTTGCGAATGTATCCGGCGCTGAATAATTGAATGGCGGAGAGGGAGGGATTCGAACCCTCGGTACGCTTTTGACGTACAACGCCTTAGCAGGGCGCCACCTTCGGCCACTCGGTCACCTCTCCGTTGAGGCCCGCGGCGCATCGGCCACGGAGCTAAGAAGATAGCACGATTGGGTGAGGTGGCGCAAGTTTTGCGGGGGCTTAAGGATCGGGGCCACGAGCATGTCGGAGGCGCGAATGGCGAAAGAATCGCAGGTCCGGAGGTGCGTGAATCCATGCCCCGCTCGCCCTTTAACATCCGCCCGTTCCTCCGATAAACTACCGCAAAAGCCCTCTATTCCAAGGACGATCCATGAACCTTCCCGAAGCGCTCCATCTCTTGCTCCAGCCACTGTTTGACGACCTTCCCCTCGAACGGGCCATGCCCGAATTATGCCCGAAACAGGGGGGAAACGAGGAACTGCGGTCCCTGGTCGAGTCTGTGCTACAGCAGGCTCCGTTTCGCTCCAATCTGGCGCTGCATGCAGGACTTTGGCTCTACGTAGACGAGCTGGACCGAAGTCATACCATCAGCCAGGACTTGAAGGACCCGACCGGATCCTACTGGCACGGCATCATGCACCGCCGGGAAGGCGATTTTTCCAATAGCCACTATTGGTTCCACAAGGCGGGTAAACACCCGGCCATGGCACGCCTGAAGGGCTACGACGGCCACGGGTTGGTGGATGCAGCCGAAGCGGCCTATCCACAGAATCCGGAGGCCGTCGTGCGCCTGCAGCGAGAAGAGTGGGCCAATCTCTTCGCCTGGTGCGCCGCCAACGTCTGATTCCCGTTTCCCCTGCCATGTCGCCAAATACCGGGCCAGAAAACATTCGCGTCCGCAACAATCGAATGGGTGTATAATGGATAGAGAGTTCCGGGATAGACCGCGCATTTACCCTTGCGCTCAGGCCCCGGGGAATGAAAAGAGCGCCGAATTTGTCTTGGGGTACAGGTGAATTGCGCTGAATTAAACCGACGAAGAGGAATTACAAGCCGTGCCTTCATGGTTTTCAAAAGTATTCAAGACTGACGACGAACAAGTGAAACCTGTGGCTGCGCCGCAGGCGGCCACCGCGACCTTCGACGATGACGATGATGATGAGCCTATGCCCCGGACACGACGGGTCGTCCATGCGCCCGTGTCCTTTGGGGATGACGGGCAATCGGACCTCGGCGATGATATTGCCATCAAGGCGCGGAAAGAGGCCAACGTTCCCACATGTGTGCTTCTGGTGAATCGCCCTCTGCTTCAGGGCCTGTCCTTCTGGGCGCCCGAGGCCGATGTGGCGTATGCGTATTCTCCGCTGGCGGCGTCCCTCTTCGATCTGGGCGGCGTGGGATCGGTGCTAATCCACGACACCACGATCACTGTCATGCGCGACGGCTCCGATTTCAGTCCCTGGGAGGAATTCGCGAAGCGCGTCGGCGAGCAGATCCGGGCCCATTTGAAGAGCGGCATTCCGATACTCGATCCGAGTTACCAGGAGAGCATTCCCGAAGAAGATGAGATTCGCGAGCGGCTCCAGCGCGTGATCGATGAAGAGATCAATCCCGGCATCGCCTCCCACTCCGGCGTAATCATTCTGAATCGCGTCGTGGGCAATACCATCTACATCACCATGGGCGGCGGCTGCCAGGGCTGCGCAGCCTCCAGCATAACGTTGCGCTCGGGCGTCGAAGGCACCTTCCGCAAGGAAGTGCCCCAGCTCGGCGCCGTGCTCGATGAAACCGATCACACCTCGGGTGTCAACCCCTTCTTCAGGGAGATGCCCGCAGGAATGGGAATGTAACCATGCCGCGACTCGACACCTTTCAAATTACCCTGATTACGGGCAACGAAGGCCCCGGCGGCGTGCCCAGGTACACCATCAACGGATTCCCGCTGGAGTTTGATGAATGCACGGGCGGTACTGCGCCGGGAGAGACCCTGGAAGCGGTGGGCCATCCACAGAGCTTCCCCCACACCCTCTTGCTCAGCGGCCCGGATGCGGGTAACTGGGATATCGCCGGCGGCGAGATCGAGTACCGCTGCGATGGGGAAGCCCCCTATACCGTGAAACTCGGCGCGGTAACACTCGACGACCACGCGGACCTCAATCTGTGGTACGCGCGGCCTCCGAAAGTATTTGACGTTTAACGAACCAAGGAGGTGCGCCATGCTCGAAGGCTGCGAAGTTTTAGCCGCGAAGGAATGTATTCCCTGCAAGGGGGGCGTCCCACCCCTTGCGGGGCACGAACTGCACACCTTTCTCGCTCAACTCGGAAGCGACTGGCACTTGGTCGAGGAACACCACCTGACCAAACAGTATAAGTTCAAGGACTTCCAGGAGGCCCTCGACTTCACCAATGCCGTCGGCTATGTTGCCGAGGCGGAGAACCACCACCCCGACATCCTCTTAACCTGGGGTAAGGTGGATGTGACCATCTGGACCCACAAGATCGATGGCCTGACCGAGAGCGATTTCGTGTTTGCTGCCAAGGTAGAAAAAGCGTACGAAGATGCCCTGTAGCGATATTACCGAAGTGATCGAAGTGATCCTGGACGAGCAGGATCGGCTGAAGGAGTACACCTTCCGAAAGCGCACCTGCGGCCAGGGCGTGGGCTCGGGAAATCTGCTCATGGGGGTACTCGGTGGAATGTCCGCGGATGCGTTGCTGGCCATGACGCCCGAGTTCTTTCTGGAGACCTGGCCGGTGGAGGATCCGCTGGAGGAATTTCTCGGACTGAAGCACCTCATTGCGGTTCAATCGGCGCTGGAAGTCCTCCTCGGACGCGCCAGTGGCGGGCCGGGCGAAATGTGCGCGGCTGCGGAAATCGGCTGCGAAGGAAACGACACCGTTATACTGGCGCGTATCTCCGTCGACCTTATTACGGAAAAGATTAAATCCTGCGGCAACTGCAAGGGTTGCGGCACCTCGAAAAAGGCCAAGAAAATGGTGGTCTTTAACTGACTGTCCGGTCTGAACACGACCACACGCCTTGGACGAAGTGGACTGAGTGGACGGAGTTGACCACTCGAAAGCATTATCTTACTTGGAAACCCCTTCAGTCCTTTTGCCAGAACTTTCTCGTAGTGTCCACTTGGTCCAACTTGTCCACTCTGTCCAACTTCTCCACTTCGCCCATGAACTTACTCCAAACCCACATCGACTTTCACCGCTTCGGGGTGCGTTTCCGACACGGAGTGGGTGTGAAAATGGACCGCGCCGGTGGCCAGCTCTATCGACACCAGGCGCTGGGGTGAATCGCGCAGGGCTTCGCTGATGTCGGGATCACCTTCGATGTATTCGTGGCCAAAGATCACGATGTGCTTTTCCATTTTCTTCACCGATTGCACGTTCGTCAGCGGCAAGGCTGCTTCCCACTCCACTTTGCCCAAGGGTCCGGATACGCGTGCGAGGCGTAGCTTTCCGGCCTGGCCGAGACGCTCGCGGTGCAACACAAACACGCTGGGGGGATCGGTCACCCAGAGGGCGGGAAGCTGCTGCGCCGTCGTATATTCGCGCAACAGACCACTGTCGAGAAACTCCGGGGACTCCGGCAGCGACCTGAACTCCATGTAGTCACGCGTTTCGGAGAACTCGCCCTTTGTCACGCCCACCCGCGCACCCCAGATCCGCCTGCGCGTCTCTGGCGGGAAGCTGGGCGGCGTGTTGTTCTCGTCGAAGACTTTGGCCTCCTCGTCGGTCAGCAACCCCATCCAGGAAGTTGTCATGTCGAGGCCCCGCACCAAATGAAGCCCCGAACTGCCCGGACTGATAAACTCCGGCGGGAACGCTCCCTCTTTCGCAGGTTGGGAAACCGGGACGACCTCGGCAACTTTGAAGGTGGCTAGATCGACACGCCACTGACGCGCATCCGCGGCCGTGATGCATAGTCCCCGGCTGTCGAAGACGATGTAACGCGAATCCGTCGGCATCAGCCCCTTCAATTCCGGGTTGAGCTCCTCCACCCGGCCTACGGGCGCAAGTACGGACCCGTCCGATGCGGAAATCGCCACTAGTTTCTTATGGAGCACTAGCCAGATGACGTTGCCGTCGACGCCGAGGAATTCGCGGTCCATATATCCGCCGCCGCGCTCCGTCTCCAGTCGCTTGCGCCACAGGGTCTTTGCGGAGGCGACGTCCACCGCCCACATATCCACATAGAATTCGGTGTAGTCGTACCCGCTGTTATAGCGACCTGGCGGGCGGATCCTGCGCCATTGTCCCGTGAGGAGGTAAACCCGCTCGCCTACAGCGACTTTTGCGAACACGGGCGCGCCAAAAAGTCCAAATGGACTGTAGCTGGTCACTTCGGCGCGCTTCGCGATCAGATAAATCACGAGGGGCAACGACACCAGCACGATAAATATTGCAAGCGGCTTTAATACACCACCGAAGTTGTTTGACCGGGCTGCGCAAGCATTCGTTTGCATGGCTTCAGCGTCCTACATTGATCTTTACGGGTTTCAGGTGGGTCTCCAGCGCCGAAAGGCTGAAGACGCGCGGCGTTCCGTTTGCCAGATCGAGCGCCACGAGTCTCCCGGGAGAATCGCGCAGGGAATCTCGGATTTCCGGATCGCCCTCGATATGCTCGATTCCAAAGAGCACTACAGCGTTCTCCAGTTGCCGTACGGATTGAATCTGGGTCAGGGGAAGGCTCGCATCCCAGAGAATCTTTCCATCCGCCACCGCCACGCGGGCCAGCCGCAGTTTTCCGGCATCGCCGAGGCGATCGCGGGAAAGGAGCAGCACGCTTTCGGGATTGCCGAGT
>JBIJDL010000425.1:0-5587 GCA_044344195.1 Candidatus Hydrogenedentales bacterium | reverse complement strand
AACGATTCACGTCTTCCGGTGCCCGCGCGTAGCTCAGGACCAGCAGCACCGCGCCCGCGGCCAGCACCGCGCCGCGCGTCGCAAAGCGGACGTCTGTGATCCCCAGCACCACCGCCACACCCGCCGCCACGAGGAGCAGCGAAAAGGCGAGAATGCCGTTGTGCGTTCCCAGCAGCGGGATAGCCAGAAAGCCGCCCGCGAGCGAACCGAGGACGCCGCCGATGGTATTGGCGAAGTAGAGGCGACCCACATCGCGGCCCACGGTCTTCCGCGTTTGGCTGATCGACTTGACCACCAGGGGAAAGGTCATGCCCAGGAAGAAGGTGGGCACAAAGAGCGCCTTGAAGGAGAGCCAGAACTTGCCCCAGACCACGGCATCCCAGTTTCCCCCACTCTGCACCTGCAGCTCCTGCACCTGATCGGGGAGCGCGGCCAGCACAGAGAGCATGTGCACGCAGCCCACGCCGGTCGCCAGGAGCGCGCCGCCCAGCAGCAGCGCCGGCACACGCACGCGATCAACGACGGCGGAGGCCGCAGCGCTGCCCAGAGCAATGCCAAGGAGCAGCGTCGTGAGCATGGTCGTGTAGGCGTAGGTCGTGCCCAGGAAAATGATGGCCAGCAGGCGCGTCCACATCACCTCCAGACCAAGTGAGCAGAAACCGGAAAGGAAAAAGGCCGCCAGAATCAGTTTTTGCGCGCCGGACATCCCCTCCGCCGTTGCGGCCGTCGTCGCCCCCGCCGTATCGTCCAGCCCGCCTTCGCGCCGTCGCGATACGGCCCACGCCACCACGCCCACGATCACGTTGGCCGCCGCGCCGATCAGCGTTGTGCGGCTGTAGCCGAAATTCGCAATGAGGAAGAAGCCCGCAATAAAGCAGCCGGTCACTGCGCCGAGGGTGTTCAGGGTATAAAGCGCGCCCACGCGCATGCCGCGCACCTGCGCCTCGCGCGAGACGAACTTGGCCAGCAGGGGCAGCGTCGCGCCCATGAGCGTCACGGGCACGAAGAGCAATACCAGCGCCAGGAGGCCGCGGAGCCCCACCCCGATGCCATGGGAGAACTGAAAGGCCTTCAGCAGCGCCACCACCAGCCCCTCGCCATAGGTCACCGCCGCTATGAAAAACAACGCCCAGACGCCGATGATGCATTCAAAAACGCCATACCACCAGAGGGGCCGCGACGTGCGGTCCGCCAGCCGCCCGCCCCACACGCCGCCCACGCCAAGCCCGAGGAAAAAGATGCTCAGCACGGTGCTCACGGCGTAGGAGGTCGTCCCGAAGAGGAGCACGAGCTTTCGCGTCCACACGACCTGATAGAGCAGGCCACAGGCCCCCGAAACAAAGAAAAACGCCAACACGAGGATAAACAGGGCGGCGGGGAACGTGAACTTGAAGGGACTGCGCGATTCGGTCACGGCATACGCTTTCTATGCTTGTCCGGCCGGGGCCGGTTCCGTCCATTTCCCCGACACTGCCGATGGTTCATAATGCTGGAGCGCCTCCATGACCGCTTCCGCCGTCTCCGCCACCATAAAAAGGTCGCACTGGTCCTCTTTGACGAGGTCCAGGTCAACCATCTCGGCGAAATAGCCCATGAGCCCGTCAAAAGCCCCGCCGGTATTCAGAAAGACGATGGGCTTGCTGTGGTAGCCGAGCTGCTTGAGCACCAGCACCTCAAAGAGTTCTTCCAGCGTGCCGAAGCCGCCCGGCAGCACGACGAAGCCTTCGGCCCGCTCGGTCATGATGGCCTTCCGCTCCGACATGGTCTTGGTAACGATCAATTCATCGCACTCGCGATACGTCAGCGCGTCTACATTCAACTTGACCGGGATCACCCCCACCACCCGACCGCCCGCCTCGTGAACGCCCCGCGCGACCGAACCCATCAGCCCCACCTTGCCCGCGCCGTAAACCAAGGTCATCCCGGCCCGGCCCATGAGACGCCCGAGCGCGCACGCCACCTCGCCAAAGACGGGCACGGCCGCATCGCTCGAGGCGGCAAAGACACAAACGCGTTCCAGCACGGTTGGGGGCTCCTGTGATTTTAAGGGCAAGGCACACACGACCCGTTCGCGGCTGCCTCGCCAGGAAAATTATAGTAATGGCCGAGCCTCGCAATTGCAAAGGCGAGCGGCCTGTCAAGGTTCGGAAATTCGACGGATAAGTCGGATAGGACCGAGGAGTAAACGAATCGGATCGATCCAATCGATCCAATCGGTCCTATCCGTCCTACCCCCGCGTCAAGCGGCAGACCGTCTCCACATGGGGCGTATTTGGAAACAAATCCAGCGCCCGCACCCGATCCAGCTTCCAGCCGCCGTCGCTCAGACCCTTCAGATCTCGTGCGAGGGTGGCGGGGTCGCAGGACACATACACGATGGTCTCCGCCTTCGACTTCGCGAGCGCGGGCACCAGGGGCTTCGCGCCCGCCCGTGGCGGATCGAGCACAATGCACTCCCAGGCATTCTCTTCGATCTTCTTGATCATCTTGGTTTCCTGGCCCGCCTGGTAGGTGCCACGGCCCATGCGACTCGCCGCCTTCACCGCGATTTTGTTGTGGTCCAGCCCGGTCACCTCAGTACGGTCCGGCAGGCCCAGACTCAGGTTGCCATTGCCGCAGTAGAGATCGAGCACGGTCCTGGGCGCCCCGGCGAACTCTTTCACCGTGGCCACCAGCAGGCGATTAAGCAGCAGGCTGGACTGGGAAAAGCCGCCATTAATGATCGGCACGCCATCGAACTCGAATACCGCCAGAGGCCGCTCGTCGTCGGGCGTTCCCGATTGGGGGAAGCGATCGCGGAGCTTACGGTTGTTGAAATTGGTCCACACCAGCACGTCTTCGCCTTCGGGATTGATCGTGACGGTGACCGAGCCCTTCAACTCCAGTTCGCGAAGGCGGGTCAGGGCCCGGTTCATCGCCGGATGGCACAGGGGGCACTGGGGCGTGTCCACGATGTCGTGGCTACCTAGGGCATAAAAGCCAAAGTCTTTGCCGTCCCCGTGGAACTCGGCACGTGTGCGGTAGCCCAGGCGCAGGTTGGCGTCTTCCTGCCATTCGAGTTGCGGGATCCGCAGGCCGGCGATGCGCTGAAGACAGTCGTTTACGATGCGCTGTTTCCACTCCGCCTGGGCGGGATAGGCAAAGTGGAGCCAGGTGCTCACGCCGCTGCGGCGCCAGTCGGGAAAGTCGGGCTCCACCCGGTCCGGCGAAGGCTGGACAACCTTGACGAGTTCGCCCCAGAGCATCTTCTTGTTTGCACGGGTAATTTTTATTTCGAGGTGGTCGCCCGGCAGGCCGTAGGGCACGAAGCAAACCTGGCCATCCAGCCGCCCGATGCCCGCGCCGCCATGGCCAACGGAGGTAATTTCGATGTTCTTGATCACGTGGGGTGCTTTCCTGGTTGCTCCGGGTCGCGGGGTGTGGCGTCCGAAGCGCATGGGGTACAGAAGAAATGACTCTAGTTGCGCGAGGGGTGGAGTCCACCCTCGGCCGCCTTCCGGGCTTCCCAGGCCTGATGGAAGGACACGAGTTCGGTGTGAATACTGGTTTCGCTGGTTGAACGGGGAAGGTAGAGTAACGTCGAGGGGGCGCGCCACGTCTTTCCGGGCGGGACCAGGGCCGATCCCTCCCAGACGGGCGCGCAATAGGCCGGATTCGGGTCAAAGAGCACGAAGCGCGCCTTGCGATAGGCTCCCAGCAGCATCAGGTGAGCATCGCCGCGCAGGGCGGCGTAATGAATGCTCTCCCCCTGGCTCTGGGCGGTAAACCGCAGCGCACTCTTCGCCCGCTCGCCATATTCGGAAGGGACCAGCGGCAACACATCCACGGCGGCACGGGTCACGGTGACGGCCGTTCCGCTGGTATTGGCTATGGACATCGTTCGAATCATGCCGGGGTAGCGATGCAGCAGGACGGTCTCCAGTTGCAGGGCGATGCCGGGGCCGGAGAGAGACAGGACCACGGAGGCCCCGTGGGAGTCGCTCGTGTCGCTCCAGCCGATATCTCCCAAGTCCTGCGCCGCCAACGCCCGCCCGTCATAGTCGAGGTGAAACTCGGGTGATTTCCGGGCTAGACAGTCGTGACCGCCCGGTAGGCGCAGCAGCTCCGTCGTGGTGCCCATGAAGGCATTCCAGCGCCGCTCCAGCCACGGGTTGGCGAGCTGGATGGTCCCTTTTTCGATTCTGGCGTATGCGCGTTCCAAGGCGGTCTCTCGGCCGGAGGGCGGTTATGGGGTGGATTGGTGTCTATAGTATAGAACAGTTGTGGCGCTGTTGCCTAGCTTTCAACCCGTATCGTTCCCCAGGGACAGCAAAAAGCCCTTGCAGGTTCGCCTGCAAGGGCTTCAGTCAGACTAAATGAGCCTGTAAATTAGAAGCTGATCTCAGCTTCCCAGAACAGGTAGTTGTAGTCGCCGCCGCCATTTTCGCTGTCAGCGAAGATGCCAAGGCCGTTGTTGATGATGAAGTTGCCGTCTTCAAGGCCGTCATCGCCGAAGAAGTGGGCGAAGCCAGCGCGGAAGACCAGGTCTTCGCTGTACTGGTAGTCACCATACAGGCCAACTTCGATACCGGTTTCGTCGTCAGCTTCGTTGTCGAACCAGTCGAAGATGCCAAAGCCGCCGAAGCCGAGGTCGACTTCTTCATCCGCCTGGAAGTAAGCAGCGGCCAGCAGCAGGGAGATCTTCTCCGTGGGCATGGCGCTGATACCGGCGCGGTAGATGATGCTGTTGGACAGGTCGGTGTTCTCAAGGAACTCGCTGTATTCCCAGTTGCTGAACAGACGGTTGAACGACAGGTCGTTGTTGTCGTTGCCGAAGAAGAAGTTGCCGTTGTCCTGATCGCCGCCTTCAAAGTAGGCAGCGCCCAAGTACACGCGGGGCGTCCAAGTCATGTCGAAGGTGTAACCGGCTTCAAGGTTGAAGGCCAGCGCGTCGTAGTCGAGGTCGTCGTCGTTACCGAAGAAGGAGAAGCCGCCGTTGTCGATGTTAATTTCGCCAAACTGGTAAGCGACTTCAGATTCAAGGTCAAATGCACCATAAGTGCCAGCTCCGCGGAGGCCGATGGTGTGCAGGTCGGTGTCTTCAGCAGCAGCGCCAAAGACGCCTTCGGCGACGGTAAGAGCACCGTTGTCGCCTTCGTCTTCCATCACGTACATCCAGTAAGCGTCGAACTGCCAGTCTTCCAGGCCGATGTAGCTACCATAGATGCCGTAAAGGTTCGCGTCGCCTTCAGCGAAGTCGTTGAAGGTTTCGCTGAGCTTCAGGGACAGGAAGTCGACGGTGAAGCTGTCGGCCATATAGGTCGTGCGG
Organism: Candidatus Hydrogenedentales bacterium; assembly: GCA_044344195.1. Taxonomy (GTDB): domain Bacteria; phylum Hydrogenedentota; class Hydrogenedentia; order Hydrogenedentales; family JAEUWI01; genus JAEUWI01. Next base: position 279 of record JBIJDL010000425.1, on the reverse strand, counting down.
ATACCGTCGAAGGACAGGCCGGTGAACGCGGACGCTGTGTCCTGGTTACCGACGAGCCACTCGCTGCCGAGTTCCAGTTCCATGCGACCCATGCGCGTGCGGATCGGAAGACCCCAGGCATTGTTGACTTCGATGTAGGACTGGTAAAGTTCCACATCGTCGCCACCGAAGCCGTCAACACCGGTTACGTAGTTGGAGCGGAAGTTGTCGCCCCAGTTTTCATAGGAGTCGAATTCGATGAACACGGACACTTCGTCGGTGAAGTCAGCCTTAAAATTC
>JBIJDL010000424.1:0-5598 GCA_044344195.1 Candidatus Hydrogenedentales bacterium | reverse complement strand
GGCTACATTTACTATTCGCCGGGCGTGCCATGGACCATGAGCTTCGAATAGTAAATGTAGCCCAGGTGGCTGCAGCGCTCGGCCTCATCCATGTAGTGGGTGGTGACGAAAAAGGTCACGCCCTGTCCCGCCAGATCGAAGAGCAGATTCCAGAGGTCGCGGCGCGCCACAGGGTCGATGCCCGCCGTGGGTTCGTCGAGGAACATGAGGCGGGGTTTGTGCACGAGGGCGCAGGCCAGAGCGAGGCGCTGCTTCCAGCCGCCCGAGAGGCGGCCCGCGAGCTGCTTTCGGAAATCGCCAATGCCCACAATGTCGATTACTTCATCGATGCGAGGCACACGTTCCCGGCGGGGGATGCCGTAGATACCCGCATAGAATTTCAGATTTTCCATGACCGACAGATCGGCGTAGAGGCTGAACTGCTGGGACATGTAGCCAATGCTGCGCTTGATCGCCTCGCTGTCGCGCACAAGCTGGTAGCCCAGCACCGAGCCCGTGCCCGAAGTGGGGTGGAGCAGGCCGCAGAGCATGCGAATCAGCGTGGTCTTGCCCGAGCCGTTGGGGCCGAGGAAGCCGTAGATATCGCCCTCCACAATCTCCATGCTGACGCTGTCCACAGCGGTCATGCTGCCGAAGCGCCGCGTGAGATTGTTGACCTCGATGACACTGGCCATCAGTTGGCCCCGTTGATTTTGGGCAGGCGCGCGGTCACGGCCATGCCGGGTCGGAGTTTGCCGCCATGGGAGTCGAGGCCTACGGTCACGCCGAAGACCTGCTGCACGCGCTCTTCCTCGGTCTGCAAGTTGCGCGGGGTATATTCACCTTCCGCCGCGATCTGCTTGATCTTGCCCGCAAAGGTTTCGGCACCGAAGGCATCGGCGCTAAAGGTGATTTCCTGCTGGAGCTCGAGGTGGCCGAGCATCTTCGCGCCCACGAACAGGGTCACTTCGAGATCTTCCGGATCCACAATCCGCACCACCGGGCCGGGCTTCACCAGATCGCCGGGGCGCACATCGAGCGACTCGATCACGCCGTTCTGGGGCGAGATAATGACCATTTCGCGCAGCCCCACCCGCGTGCGCTCCAGATCGGCGGCGGCGGCGTCCCGCGCGGCTCGGGCGGCCGCAATATCCTCCACACGGGGGCCGATATTCAGTTCTTCCAGTGCGGCCTGGGCCTGATCGCTCGCCGCGCGGGCCATGTCGATCTCTTCCACCCGCGCGCCGCTGAGCACGAGGTCGCGTTGCTCCTTCGCACCCTTGAACTGGGCCTCGGCGGCGTCCAGGGCGGCCTGGGCCTGATCAAACTGGCGCTGCGAGGCCACCTCCTGGCTCAGAAGGTTCTTGACCCGCTCAAATTCCTTCACGGCCACGTCGCGCTGGGCCTGGGCCGCATCCAGCGCGGCGCCCGCGGCCCGAATTTCCTCGTTGCGCGCCCCCTTCAGCGCCATGGCGAGCTGGGCCGCGGCGGCCGCGGCTGCGGCCTCCCCCTGGCGCAGTTGCTCCGGCGTGGCGCCCGCTTCGAGCTTTGCCAGCAGGGCATCCCGGCTGGAAAGCTGGGCCTCGGCTGCGGAAACCAGCGCACGGGCCTCGGCATCGTCCAACTGGACCACCACGGCATCCTTCGCCACCGTATCGCCTTCCTCCGCCAGCACGGCCATGACCCGGCCGCCGATCCGGGAGCCCGCCGTGGTGTGGCGCGATTCGATTTCGCCCGTCACATGAACGGCATCGTTATCCGCGCTGGGACAGCCGGCGAGCAAGAGGACCAGAAACAATCCGGCGAGACAGACAATTCTGAACAAGGGAGTTTTCCTTATCTAGGCAGACCCACAAATGCCCGGCAGGGTGCGCCGTCCGCATCGTGAATCGGCATGGGCAGCACAACAAACGGGTAGGTTCCGGCGGGCACATCGCGCAGGCAGAGCCCCTCCACCACAAAAACGTCATTCTCGAGCAGGGTGTGGTGGGTCGGTCCGGAATTCTTGTAGGGCGCGATGGACAGGTAGTCGATACCGACCAGCCTCACACCTTCCTGCACCAACCGTTGAGCCGCATCGGGCGCAATCGCCACAAAGGCGGTATTGAAAGGGTCGTTCACCGGGTAATCGCTGTTCCGCGTCTTGAACAGAATACGGCGGGGGAGGGGGTCGGGCCCGAGATCGCCCGCCGTGATGCAGCCCACGTCGGGCAGGTGAATCACCGTGGCGTCGCCGAAGTAGATCTCGGGGTCAATTTCATGGAGCTTTCGGCCGCCGTCTTCAAAGTGCCACGGGGCATCGCAATGGGTGCCCGTGTGGGTGGGCAATGTGATCGTGGAGGTGTTGCAGCTCGCACCCTCGGCAATGCGGCTGGCCGCCACCAGGCGCACGGGATCGTCGCCGGGCCACACGGTGGTACCGTCGTGAATGGGTATGCTTACGTCGTGCCAGCGCACGTTTAACGAGAATCTATTCATGGGGTCCTATTATCGCACAGCGCCAAGGCCCGTTGGCAGTTGACAATTGACAGTTGACAGTTGACAGTTGACAACGAAGAAGACGGGTAAGACGGATTGAACTGAAGTATCGAGGCGTCTCCAGTCTCCAGCCTTCACATGAGACACACTTCAACCTTCATCCTCCAGCCTTCATACTTTATCTCTCCAATCTGCTATAATCCCTCCGGGCGTCCACATCAACTCGGGGCGCTCCCTTATTTTAGCGCCCGCCCTTGACAGTCGAAGTATGGAGGATTCCCGGTGGGAGTACCGGTGCTCAGTGAATTTCAGAAGCTCAGCCAGCCACCGCGCCAGTTCCTCGTATTCAGTGCCCTGAATCTGTTCACCTGGTTCTCCATCGGCGGACCCGTGATGGTGCTATTTGCCCGTCACATCGAAATGCCCGCCTCGTGGATCGGCGTGCTCAATTCCTTCCTTCAACTGGCCACCCTCCTCGTCATTGTCACCATACCCCTGGTGTTGAAGCTCGGATCGAAGCGCCTGCTGCTCATCACCTGGTCGCTCCAGAGTATCGCGGCATCCCTGCTGTTTCTCGTGCCCTGGTTTCTCAAGGCCTACGGTCCCCACGTGGGCTGGTGCGTCATGCTGGCCGCCGTCCTCGGCTTCTGCCTCGTCCGCGCCACGGGCATCGGCGGCTGGTTTCCCCTGATCCACGATGTGGTGCCGAAAGCGGAACAGGGCGCCTTCTTCAGCACGGAAATGGCCCTGCTCCAAGGATGCACGGTCCTGGCGACGCTCGTCCAGGCCTTCATCCTCGGCAGCGATCCCACCATCGGCCGCTTTCTGTTTATCAATGGTTTTGGCATTACCTGCGGCCTGCTCAGCGCCCTGTGGCTGAAGCGTATCCCCGTCGCCGAGCAAAAGCGCATCCCGATCAATGGCAGCGGCAGCATTGAGGCCTACACGGCGGCCCTCAAGGACAAGAGCTACCTCCTCTTCGTGCTCACCACCGTCACGTGCTTTTCGGGCTTCGCCTGGATTAACACGAGCATCGTGCTGTACATGCGCGACGCCATGCATTTTACGGACATGAATATCATGATCTTCCTCGCGGCGGGCAATTTTGGCGTGCTGCTCACCATCGCCTTCTGGGGGCGCTTTGCAGAGCACAGTGGCACGGGCTACGCCGGACTGCTCGCCATGCTGGGCCACTCCTTCGGCGCCATCGCCTACCTCTTTCTGCCCCCGGGCGCGCCGTGGTCCGCGTGGCTCCTGCCGCCCACCCTCGTCTGCACCACCCTCCTGGGCGCGGCCTATTGGACGATCAATCACCGCTACATGATCAGCCTGGTGGACAAGGAGCACAAAGTGGGCTACACCAACCTGTGGATCGTGGGCACGGCTCTCGCCATGGGCGTCACGCCCGTCATCACCGGCTATATTATCGAACACTACGGCATGCTGGGCTTCCGCGCCGCCTTCGCCATCTCCGGCTTCGGCGGGATCCTGGCGGGCCTGGCCAACTTCTGGGTTGTGCACAACCGCCGCCCCCTCCGCCACGCCCTCGATGAACTCGTCAACCCCATGCTTCCCCTGCGGACCGTCGGGCGTATCGCCTGGGTGACCGTGGGACTTCATTCGAGTAACCGACGCGGCGAGTCCGGAGTCTGGAGGGGAGAGTCTGGAGGAAGAAGTCCCGAGGTGGTTGCCCAGAGCGAGGTTCGGGATTGAGCGTGAGCCTGTCAAAATCAATGTGCCTATAACCTCCAGACTACGGACTCCAGACTCCAGACTTCCCCATGCCCCTCCCCCTCATCAGCGATTTCCAAAAGCTAAGCCAGGCGCCCAAGAGCTTCCTGGTCTTCAGCACGTTCAACGTCTTCTCCTGGTTTTCTCTGGTGGGGCCGGTGGTGGTGCTCTTTGGCCGCACCATCGACATGCCCGCTTCGTGGATAGGTTTTCTCCTGTCCTTCATGCCACTGTCCATGCTGCTGGTCATGATCACCATTCCCCTGGTGACCCGCTTCGGCCCGAAGAAGCTCATGATCGTTACCTGGATCGGGCGCAACCTTGCCGCGTCGCTGGTCTTCTTTATTCCCTGGGCGCTCCATGCCCATGGCGCGCGCGCCTCGTGGATTGTGCTGCTCACCGCCGTGCTCAGTTTCTGCCTCGTGCGCGCGGCCGGCGTGGGGGGGTGGTTCCCCTGGCTGCACGAAGTCGTGCCGGAAAAAGAGCAGAACACCTTTTTCAGCACCGAGACAGCACTGGCCCAGTTCTGCATTGTCGTGGTGACGTTGTCGCAGGCGGCCATCCTCGGCAAAGATCCGGGCGTGTCCCATTTCATGGTGATCTACGCCTTCGGCATTGTCGCGGGCTTGATGAGCGCCCTCTGGCTTTCCCGGGTGCCCGGCGGGAAGTCCACCTATAACCCGGAGTTCCCCCAGAACAGCTTCACGTCCTACGGCGTTGCCTGGAAAGACAAGCCCTACATCCGCTTCGTATTTACCACGGGCATCTGCTTTTCGTGCCTCGCATGGATCAACAGCAGCCTCGTGCTCTACATGCGTGACGCCCTCCACTTCAATGACCTGCGCATCATGCTCATCATGTCCGCCGGGAACCTCTGCGTGCTGTTCACCATTCACTTCTGGGGACGTTTCGCGGAGCAAAGTGGCACGGGCCAGGCCGCCGTGCTGGCCATGGTGGGCCATTCCTGCGCAGCCCTGGGCTATCTGCTGCTCCCGCCCGGCGCACCCTGGACCGCCTGGCTCATCCCGGTGGCCTTCGTGATTTCGAGCGTGTTGAATTCCGCCTATTGGACCCTCACCCACCGTCACATGATCCAGATCGTGGATGAAGAGCACAAAGTGGGCTACACGAACATCTGGATCCTCGGTACGGCCCTCTCCCTCGGGCTGACGCCCATTCTCGCGGGGTATATCATCGAGCACCTGCACCTGACGGGCTACCGGATCGCCTTCTCGGTCGCAGGATTCGGGGGACTTGTCGCCGCCCTGGCGAACTTCTGGGTCGTCTTTGATCGGAAGCCCCTCCGCAGCGCGCTGGATGAGCTCATCAACCCCACGCTGCCGATTCGGACCCTCGCGCGAATTGCCTGGGTGACGGTGGGACTGCATTCGAGCAATCGCAAGCGGGACT
>JBIJDL010000423.1:0-5601 GCA_044344195.1 Candidatus Hydrogenedentales bacterium | reverse complement strand
GTTCCGGCTTTAATCTCAAGCAGCCGTCTGCGCGATCCCGAACGCGCACGGGCTTGTTCGGGGTCGAGTTTTGCCGCGAGTCCCGCGATTGTGGGCTCGTCGAAAAAGTCGACCAAGGCCAGATCGCAGCCCAAGGCTTCATTGATCCGGACCAGCAATTGGATCGCCAGGAGAGAATGGCCGCCGGAAGCGAAGAAATTGTCGCGCCGGCCCGCCGAGTCGATACGGAGGACCTCATTCCAAAGGTACTCTATCCGGATTTCCATATCGGTCTGCGGTGCTTCCTGGGCCCCGGGCCCGACGGTCATACCGCCCGGCGCTGGCAGTGCGGCCGCGTCGATCTTGCCATTGTTGTTCAAGGGAAAGGCGTCCAGGTGAACGAAATTCGATGGCACCATATATGGCGGCAGACTTTTCAACAGGTGCTCGCGCAGGTCCTCGATGTCCACGGGGACCTTGGCCAGGTAATACGCGGCCAGACGCTGGTCCCCCGGCACGTCCTCGCGCATGCGCACGATGGAGCCCTCGACGGCCTCGTGGGCGTTAAGTGTCGCTTCGATTTCCCCGAGCTCCACCCGGAAGCCACGCAATTGAACCTGCATGTCGTTTCGGCCCAGAAACTCCAGGTCCTTTTCCCAGAGCCGCACCAGGTCGCCCGTTTTGTAGAAGTTCCGCACGGCGCTATCGGCGTCCAGGGGATCGGGAATGAAGCGTTCCGCGGTCAGTTCGGGGCGTCGCAGATAGCCGAGCCCCACGCCGTCGCCGCCAACATAAAGTTCGCCGACTTCCCCGACCTTGACGGGCTGGCGGCGCTCATCCAGCACGTGGAGGGTCAAATCGGGGATAGGAATGCCGATGAAGTTCGGGGTGCCCGCCTTGGTGTCGGCGATGGAGACGGGCCGGTAGGTCACGAAGACCGTGGTCTCGGTGATGCCATACATGTTGATGAGTCGCGGCGTCGCGTCCCCGTGCCGGTCAAACCACCCGGACAGGCCGGGCAGGTCCAGGGTCTCGCCGCCGAAGATGACATAGCTGAGGGAGAGCTTTCGGGCGGTCTCCAGGGGCACGGTCTCGTCGAAGCGCTGCAACTGCTTGAAGGCCGAGGGGGTCTGGTTCAGTACGGTGACTTTTTCGTCGAGCAAGAGTTGGTAGAACGCCTCGGGCGAACGGCTGACAAGGTGGGGCACCACCACGACGCGCCCGCCATGGAAGAAGGCGCCCCAGATTTCCCAGACGGAGAAGTCGAAGGCATAGGAGTGAAAGAGCGTCCAGACTTCATCGCTGGAAAAGTTGAACCAGGGGTCCATCTCCTCGATCAGGCGGTAGACATTCCAATGGGTGATCAGCGCCCCCTTTGGCTTGCCCGTGGAGCCGGAAGTGTAGATCACGTAGGCCAGGCTGGATTCGTTTGTGGCGCAGGCCAGATTGGTATCGGGACAGTCATCCCAGGGCGTCTCGAAGCCGTTCAGTTCGATCACTTCGGCGCCACTGCCGGTGAAGCGGCCGGTGTGGGCACGGTGGGCGATCACCACGGGGCACCGGGCGTCTTCGACTATCATGCGAACCCGCTCGGCGGGGTACACCGGGTCCATGGGTACATAGGCCCCGCCGGCCTTCAGCACGGCGAGTATGGACACCACAATGTCAATGCTACGATCTAGGCACAAGCCGACCAGAATCTCCCGCCCGATGCCGCGGGATTGAAGGTAGTGGGCCAGCCGGTTCGACCGGGCGTTCAACTCTCGATAGCTCAACGTGGTGCCTTCGCAGGTCACCGCGGGAGCGTCGGGGTTAAGGTCCACGCGCGCCTGGAAGACTTTGTGGAGGCAGGCCTCCTCTCCCCCTGCGGTGGGCTCTTCCCGTGCGGATTTTTCCCTCGGCGCGGCGGGAAGCTTTACCGATAAATTGAGGCGCCCGATGGCGCGGGCCGGATCGGCCGCGGCATCCGAAAGGAGCGCCTCGAATCGCGCGAGCAAGAGCTCTGCGGTTTCCCGTTTATAGAGCGCCGTGTTGTATTCCAGATCGAGGTCCAGCGCGCCCTCTGCCGGCTGCATGGCCAGCGTCAACTCGAACTTCGCCCCGCCGTTGTCCAGCTCCTCCGCCGTCATCACCATTCCCGGCCGTTCGATGCGATAGCTGGGCGTATTGTGAAGCACGATCATGGTTTGGAAAACCGGGGGCCGAGCGGGGTCGCGGTCGTGCTGTACCTCGGCGACGATTCGTTCGAAGGGCGCTTCCTGATGGTCCTGTGCGGCGAGGGCGGTCATCTGAACCCGATCCACCAGACGCTGGAAGGGCAGATCGCTGCCTACGCGGGCCCGGAGCGCCACCGTGTTGACGAAGAACCCGATCAGGACTTCCCAGTCCAGGCGGTCGCGCCCCGCGAGGGCGGCGCCGATGATGCTGTCTTCCTGGCCCGTATAGCGATAGAGCAGGGCCTGCCACCCCGCCAGTAGCACGACGAAAGGCGTGACGTTGAGCTGCCGCGCCAGGGAGCATATGAGGCCGAACAGCGCCGGATCGACGGTGCGCCGGATCCGGGCGCCTTCCCAGGTCTGCACCTTGGGCCGCGGGAAATCGAGGGGCATTTCAAGAACGGGCAGCGGCCCTTCCAATTGTTTCTTCCAATAGGCGAGGTCTGTGGCGAAGGCGGAAGACTCGGTAAAGGCGCGCTGCCAGAGCGCATAGTCCGCATACTGGTACGCGAGCCCGGGGGGAGCCCAAGCGGTACCGGAAGCGATAGCGTGATACGCGTCCGCAAGATCGCCGAGCATCACACTGATGGACCAGCCGTCGAAGACAGCATGATGCACGACCAGGGCCAGGCCAAAATGATCGGTGGAAAACTTAAACAGGGTGGCCCGCAGCAAGGGCCCTTCGGCGAGGTTCATGGGGATCTTCGCCATGGCCATCGCCTCCTGGGACAGGGCCTCGTCACGGGCTGGTTCCGCGGCGCCGGACAGCGACTTGAACGCGATCGGCACTTCCACGCGGAGCAGGATACGCGCCACCGGGTGGCCATCCAACATGGCGAACACGGTGCGCAGGGCCTCGTGGCGCTCGACGACAAGGTCGAGGGCCCGACCAAGGCTCTCGTGGCAGACGGCGCCGCGCAGTTCAATACGGAGGGGGATATTGTAGGCCCAGAGACCGGGCTGAAGCTGCGACAGGATCCACATCTGTTCCTGGGCGTAAGAGAGCGGCAGGGGCGCATCCCGATCGGCACGGGGCAGCGAGCGCTCGGGAACGGTACTCCCCTCGGCCATGGCCGCTTGCACCACTGGAGACAATTCGGCAACGGTCGGCGCATCGTAGAGCGCGCGCAAGGGCAGCCGGACGCCGAATCGCTCGCGAATATGGAGAAGTATCCGGGTCGCCAGCAGCGAGTGCCCGCCGAGGGAGAAAAAGTTGTCGGTCGCGCCGACACGTTCCGCTGCCAACACGGTCTTCCAGATGCCGGCCAGTTCGGACTCGATGCCCTCGCCGGGCGCGATGTAGTCCGCCCCGCCATAGCTCGGCGCGGGCAGGGCATCATTGTCGACTTTGCCGTTGTTATTCAGGGGAAAGCAGTCGAGATGAACAAAGGCCGACGGAATCATATAGGTTGGCAGGGTCTCGAGCAAGTGCGCCCGCAGCAACCTCAAGGCGAGCGGGGCATGGGCGAGGTAATAGGCGACCAGACGCGGATCGCCGGGAACGTCCTCCCGCATCCGGACAATCGCGCTGAGGATGCCGGGCGCCTCACTGAGTTCGGCCTCAATCTCGCCAAGCTCCACGCGGTAGCCCCGCAACTGCACTTGGTTATCATTCCGGCCAACATACTCCAGATCGTTTTCGAATAACCGCACGAGATCGCCCGATTTATAAAGGAGGGGCGGAAAGGCGCTGGTATCCAGCGGGTCGGGGATGAAGCGTTCCGCCGTGAGCTCCGGCCGGTTCAGGTAGCCCATACACACACCGGGCCCGCCCACGTAAAGTTCGCCCACTTCGCCGACCGCCACGGGTCGCCGTTTTTCGTCCAGGACCCGAAGGTACAAGTCGCGAATCGCCCCGCCGATGAAGCTCGGGGTGCCCGGCACGGTGTCGGCCACGTTCAGCGGGCGATAGGTGACGAAGACCGTAGTTTCGGTAATGCCATACACGTGGACGACTCGGGGTTTTTCGTCGCCGTGCCGCTCAAACCAGGGGGCCAAGCTCGACAGGGCCATGTATTCGCCGCCCACCAGCACGTAGCGCAGCGCCAGGCGCCGGGACGTTTCGAGGGGGAGGGATTCGTCGTGGTGCTGAAGCTGCTTGAAGGCCGACGGGGTCTGGTTCAGCACCGTGACCCTCTCAACCAGCAATAGCTGGTAGAATTCTTCCGGCGACCGGCTCACGAGATGGGGGACCATCACAATGCGCCCGCCGAAGAAAAGGGCCCCCCACATCTCCGAGACGGAAAAGTCAAAGGCGTAGGAGTGGAAAAGGCTCCAGACATCGTCCGGGCCAAAGCCAAAATCGGGTTGCATTTCCGTAAAGAGACGATAGACATTCCAATGGGACACCAGGGCGCCCTTTGGCTTGCCGGTGGACCCCGAGGTGTAGATCACATAGGCCAGGTCGGAGGGAGAGCCGGGCACATCGAGGTTTTCGGCGGAATCCTCCTCCCAGGGGCGGTCATCGCCGTCCAGGACGATTAAACTGGCCACGCCGCCCGCGAAACGTTCCCGATGGTCCTGGTGGACGATAACCAGAGGGCACTGGGCGTCCTCGACGATCATGCGCACGCGATCCGCCGGGTACATCGGGTCCATGGGAACATAGGCCGCGCCCGTCTTGAGAACCGCCAGGATCGCGATGACGGGGTCGAAATTTCGGTCGAGGCACAGACCTACCCGTTGCCCCACACAGGCCCCGCATCGGTGCAAATAATGAGCCAGGCGGTTCGCGCGAGCGTTCAGATCGCCATAAGAAAGGGTGTCCCCAGAAAACGTCAGCGCGGGCGCCCCGGGCGCCTCCGCCGCTTGTGTTTCGAACCGCATGTGCAGACAGTTTGTATCTCGAATCATATCGATTGATTTCTGGCTCTCTAAACACAAGGCAACTGCCCAGGCAGCGCCTGACTCCCCCCAACTACTCCCATCGCCTCAATGATATCAGGACCAGCAGGGTGCCCGCCACTACCTCGACAAGAAATAATCAGGCGACTAACATGGCGGGGGATCCTCGAAACGGGGCGGGGAACCTTGGGGAGGGGATTGTCCGTGAGGAAAGGCAGGCTCGTGTGCGAGAGGGGTCATATTTCCATTTGCGGCGGTGCCCGGCGGGGTGCGACCAGGCGGCTCAGCTTTCCAAAGGCAGGCGGATGGAAAACTCGGTGCCCTCCTCCTCGGAGGTGGTGAAATGGACGTGGCCTCCCAAGTACTGACCACCGAGCAGCCGCATGCTGTAGGTCCCCACGCCGCGGCCCAGTTCGCCCTTGGTGGTGAACGATCGCTGAAAAATCTGCTTTGCCACATCGTCGGAGATCTTACCTGGATTCCAGACGGAGAATACAGGAGCGTCCTTGATTCGGTCGAAATAAAGTTTGACTGTTGTGCCGGGGGCCACCGCTTCCAAGGC
>JBIJDL010000002.1:0-49633 GCA_044344195.1 Candidatus Hydrogenedentales bacterium | reverse complement strand
ACCCCAAAAAGGGGAATGGGTTCGGAAAGAGTCTGGAGGGGAGAGTCTGGAGTCTGGTGGAAATGGGTCGTATGGGTCGGAATGAGAGCCCTATGTCATACGACCCATACGACCCATTCCCGTCCTGACTCCAGACTCCGGTCTCCAGTCTCCACTCTCCAGTCTCCAGTCTCCAGACTCTGGACTCCAGTCTCCAGACTCACTCCCTAGACTGCCTCCCGCTCCCGCGTCTATACTACCCCCGGCTCGACCGAGCCCCGACGCTTAACCCCAAGGAGTACCCCGTGAAGCGCCTTGCCCTCCTTTTGACTCTGGCCACCTTTTCCGTTCTCCCGGCCCGCGCCGAGTGGGACTTCGATTCCACCGTCCAGCTCCTGGTCCAGGACTGGCGCTATGTCGCCACGAAGGCCGCCGCGGCCACGCCACCGGAAGTGCCGCTCACGGAGTTGCCCATCGTCACCTTGCCCTGGAGTCCCGAGCGGACCCGGGCCGGGGCGTGGTTCATCGCGGAGCTGACGATTCCCGAAGTCTGGGGTGGCAAACAGGTGGTGCTGTCGCTGGAGGCCGAAGGGCCCGTCACCGTGATGGCCAACGGCGCGCTCGTGCAGGAGATCCCCGGCATGGGCACGAATGAGCTTTCGCTGCTGCTTCCGCCCGATATCCAGGGCGGCGATCCCATTGTGCTGGCGCTGGGCATGCGCCATGGCGACAAACCGGCACAGTTGACCAAAGTGAAGCTCCAGGGCGAACCCCGAGGACTCACCGAGGCCATGAGCGCCGCCAATGTCGCCTTCGACGGCCTGAAGGATTACGCGGTGTCGCTGGGTCCGTGGAAGCGCATGGTAAAAGGCCCCGACGACAGCGCCTTCAAGCCTGAATTCGACGATGCGGCCTGGGAAGTGGTCAAGGTGAACGATCCCTGGGAGGGCGATCAGGTCCCCGCGTGGTATCGCGCGCGACTGACCGTTCCCACGGCCATCGCGGACCTGGACACGGCCCAGTTTGCGCCCTTACTCGCGCTGGACTTCGACGATCCGGGCGAGTGCTACATCAACGGCGTGAAAGTCGAGCCCGTGGGCAAGGACACGCGCGGCAGCATCTTTGCGTTGCCCGAGGGCGTAAAGCCGGGCGATGAAATTTTCGTGGCGGCGCGAATCTTGAACCGCTGGGGCTCCGGTAAGCTGCGCCAGGCCGCGTGGCGCGTTGCGGCCATCGACGCGGGCTACAAGATCAAATTGGAGCTTCAGGAAGAGCTCAACCGCCTCGCCACGTGGATCCGGAGCAACGACCAGCCGCGCACGGAATGGGTGGCGGCGATTGAGGCCCTGACCACACCCTTAACGACGGCCAGCGCGGACATGACGACCTTCACGGCGACCCTGCAAGCGACCCAGACCGCCGTGGCCGCGTTGAAGGCCGAGGTGCAGTCCGACCCCGTGCTGCTGCTCCAGCCGTACCTTCAGGATCTGCGGCCCGACGAGATCACGGTAGTCTTCGAGACCAGCGCCCCCCTGCCCTCCACCGTGCGCTATGGCGTCGATAGACTGAACAAAAAAGTCACCGAAGAAAGCACTGAGAGCACGATCCACAAGGTCGTGCTCAGCGACCTGAAGCCCGCCACGACCTACCAGTATCAGGTGGCCGTCGGACGCCAGGAGACGAAGACCTACACCTTCACCACGGCCCCCGATGGCCCCGCGCCCTTCAACTTCATCGTGTGGGCGGATCATCAGGGGGGCTACCGCATGACCGAGCGCGTGGCGCGGGCCATTGGTCGCGACTCCGCCAGCTTCGTCATCAGCGTGGGCGACGTGGTGAATCGGGGCATCAACTGGGACGAGTGGTCCTACCAATACCTGATCCCCGCGCGCTACTTCCAGCACAAGTTCCCCAGCTACATCGCCATGGGCAACCACGAGTACGGCGGCTTCGACGGCAATCCCGACGTGCCCGCGTTTGACCATTATTTCAAGCACCCGGACACTTCGCCGGGCAGTACGAACTATTACTATTCATTCGTACACGCCAACGCCCATTTCATCGTCCTGGAGCCCCTGCGCATCAAGCAACTCCCCCACGCCGACCCCGCGCTGGGCAACACGGTGGACCCCACCGACCCGCAGATCATCTGGCTGGAAAAAGAGCTCAAAGACAATCAGGGCAAGTACGACTGGACCTTTGTGTTCTTCCATGAGCCCGCCTATGCCGAGACCTGGAGCGGCGGCTACTACGACGGTGAAGATTTCATCCGCAACGGCATCACGCCCATGTTGGAGGCTTACGACGTGGACTTCACCTTCAGCGGCCACACCCACGCCTACGAGCGCGGCTTCCCCCACCCGGCGGACGGCCCGAACAACGTCATCCACATCATCAACGGCGGCGGAGGCGGCAGCCTGGATAACCACAAGTACAAGGAATGGGACCAGATCGACCTCCCCGATCACCCCGCCCGCCCCGACAGCGACGAGCCCGACGAAGGGGCCTATTACCGCCACCACTACCTCAACATCGCCATCGACGGAAAGAAGCTCGACTTCAAGGCCCAGGAGGTGTTGCCCAATGGGCGATTGGGCGGCTTGATGGATGATTTCCGGCTGGAGAAATAAACTCCACTAACACTGCAAAAGGGATTTGGGCCGTTCAAAGGTTGCTGTGTTACAATTTTGATTATTGATATTGAACGGGACACCCGGACGAACCCTGCACTTCGAGCAAATCCGAATTACCAGTCGGAGGAATCAATATGAACATCGAAACTCAGCTTCTCCTAACCGTAAGGGCACTGTCACCGGACCGGCAAGTGGAGGTGCTTGATTTCGCCGAGTTCATACGATTGCGCTCCGTATCGCCATCCGATCTTCGTCCAGTGGGACTCTGCAAAGGTGAGTTCAGCGTGCCGGATGATTTCGACGCCCCGCTACCTGAATCGATCCTGCGTGATTTTGACGCGTGAATCTTTTGCTTGATACCCACATTTTCCTCTGGTACGTCACGGGCGACGGACGACTCGCCGCGAGCATGGAAAATGCCATCCGTGAGCCCGAAAATTGCGTCCTGCTAAGCGCCGTTTCGCTGTGGGAGTGTCTTGTAAAGCACCGTCTCGGCAAGTTGCCTCTGCCCGACGCATCAGCGGCATACCTTGTGTCGAAACGTCAACAGCATTCCATCGGAGCACTATCACTTGACGAAGCCAGTATACGGCACCTTGAGCAACTACCCGACATACATCGCGATCCCTTCGACCGGATCTTGATCTGCCAGGCGATTGAACATGATCTCACCATCCTCACGGTAGACGAAACTATGCTCCAGTATCCAAATCTTAAGTTCTTCGCGGGACATTGACCACAGTTTGAACGGGAGGTTCTGACCCGCCGCGAAGTTGCAAGAGATTATCGTCCTTCGAGGTGGGCTCCATTTAGACAGGTGTGGTTCTCTAAGAGTTCGACGTCAAGGCCCAGGATGTATTGCCGAATGGGCGATTGGGGGATTTGATGGACGATTTCCGATTGGAAAAGTGACGCCGATCAGACCGCGCTGACCTACCAGACGGATTGGACCAATCAGACCGTTCGGATACCGATTCGTCTGATAGGTCCGATCCGTCCGATAGCCGCCCGCAACATTGCGCCCCGATACCCAACTTGCTATACTCCAAGTGCTGCAAACCAAACCATTTTCCAATAAAGGGCGCATTGCATGGCGTTTGATCTTGTTACCATCGGTTGTGTATGTGCCGATGTGAAAGCACAACCTGTAGACGAACTCCCCGCGCGGGGAACCCTCGGCCTCATCCCCTCCCTGGAAATGACCATGGGTGGTCTCGCCGGCGTCACCGCCGCCGTATTCAGCCGCCTCGGCGGCAAGGCGGCCTTTGCCGGCTGCCTGGGCAGTGATCCCTTTGGAAATTTCCTCATTGAAGCCTTCCAGGAAGCCGGGGTAAACACCCAGGGTATCCGCCGAGTGGAAAACTGCGGTTCCGCCGCGACGGTCGTGCTCATCGGCAGCGATGGCGAGCGCACCTTCCTTCACCATGTGGGCACCGTGGGCATCCTTTCCGAGGATGATATCGACTTTGACATGTGCCAGCGCACGAAGGTCTTTCACTGGGGCGGTCCCGGCCTGACGCCGAAACTCCATGGCGAGCCCATCGGCCGGGTCTTCAAGCGTATTCAATCCTTCGGGGTGCGCACCTCCATCGACACCTGCTTCGATGGTTCCGGGACCTGGCTTCCCCTGATGGAAGCGGCCCTGCCCCATACGAATATCCTCTGCACAAGCATGAGCGAAGCCCCCCACTATTCAGGCAAAACCGAGCCCGGCGAAATCCTCGATTTCTTCGCGGGTTTCGGCATAGAGCACATCCTGCTGAAAATGGGTGGCGATGGTTTGCTGGTGCGCGACAACAATGAGACTGTTGAATTCAAAGCCCACGACGTGAAGGTGGTGGATGGCACGGGAGCGGGCGATGCCGCGTGCGCCGGCTTCATCTACGGACTGACCAAGAAATGGCCCCTGGCGCGCTGCGGCGCCCTGGCCAATGCGATTGGCGCGTTGACCGTCCAGACCACCGGCAGCGCGGGACCCAACATCAACCTGGATGCCGCCACCCATCTGATGGAGAAGCAACCATGTCTAGTTTCTTCCTAGCCGCCACCCTGGCCGGACTGGCCCTGCTCCAGGGAGCCGAACCGGTCGCCGAAGCTCCGGTCACCACGGAAGCGGCACCGGTGGAGACGCCTGCGGCGCCCGCACCTCCGGCCTCCGAGCCTGGCGCGCTGCCGAATGTGGATCTGCCCGCGCAAACCACGCAGGGCGATCCCGCCCCCCCCCAGACCCTCGGAGAACTGAAGGCGGAGGCGAGTTCGGAGACGGTCCCGACAACCACCACGGTCAGCGAAGTGCCCGCAACCGAAGCCCCCCTCGAAGAGTTGGTTCGCCCCACGGAAAAGAAGGATCAGAGCGGCAAGAAAGTCGCCGCGTTCTGGTTCATCACAACGGGAAAGTAGATCTGTGACTCTGCGCAAACGCGTTTTACCCGCCCTAGCGGCCGCCACGCTCGCCCTGCTCGCAGGTGCCCCCTTGTCTTACGGCCAGTCCACGCCGGAGCCCTTGAAGGCCCAGGGACAATTCCGCGATGCCGCCGTCAACCCGGACCTTGGCCAGTTCTTCGTCGCGGTCTATGATCGCGACGCGGTGTGGACCATCAACCCGGCCAATGGCGATATCGCTACACGCATCAACGTGGGCGATGGCCCCGGCGCCCTCGCGCTGGATGGCGCGTATCTCGCCGTGGCCAACCGGCTGGGCAATTCCGTGACCATCGTTCGGCTGGACACCCTCGAAGTCAGCGGCACCCTGGCGACCGGCGAAAGCCCCAGCGCCATTGTGTCCATTGGCGGTGGACGCTTCGTCACGGCCAACACCTTTTCCGACTCGCTTTCGGTGATCAATGCGGCGACCAACAGCGTCGAAACCATCACGGAATGCCCCAGCGTGCCCGTCGATCTGGCGGTATCAGGCCAGAACCTCGCGGTGGTCGGGCGCGCCGAAGCCCGCGTACAACTCTACGATCGCGATTCCCTCGCGCCGGGCAATTCCGTCACCCTGAGCGCCATGGCTACCCGCGTCGTGGCCCACACGGGCGAAACCTTCGTCCTGGCGAGCACGGACAAGTTGTTCGTCGTGAATCCGGCGAGCGCGGTCGTGACCGCGACCCGCGATATGGCCGTGGATGATTTGAGTAGCGACGGCGGGGTCCTCTATACCCTGAAAGCGGGCTCCCTCGAAACCCTCGACGCCGGCCTCAAGACCATCCATACGGAAACCATCTCCCAACCGGCCACTGCCGTTGCCGCAAGCGGCGGCGTCGTTGCGTTGCTTGATCCAAAATCCTCCCGGGCGCAGGTCGAGAATCTGAATACCCTGGCGAGCGCCGTTCCGGTTCAGGTTGCCGCGCAGCCCGAGGCCCCGCAGCCGGCCCCCGAGCCCGAGCCCGAGCGAAAGGCCAAACGAGAGAAGGACGGCGATCTGGTTATCGTCGAAGCGGCCCCGGTCGTAACGGCAACCACCGAAACGCCAGCGCCCGCCTCTGTGAGCGAGCCCGCTCCGGCGGTGGTGACAGAGCCGGAACCAGCTCCCGAAGTGACACCGGCACCCGAAGCTTCACCCGCCGTCGAGGCCGCGCCCGAGCAGGAACCGGTGAAGATGGCTGCGGAACCCGCCGTGGAGCCTGCCCCGGCGCCTGCTCGCCCCACCGGTACGACCCCGCCCTCTTCGGCGTCGGTTCGTCGCAATCCGATTGTCACGGAAAGCGTTCGCGCGCCTTCCACCGGACGGCCCTCGGCCTCGCCCATGCAGCAGCTTGATCGCAAGACGATTACCGACGCCCTCGTGCAACCCACGGAATTCGGCTCGACCACGGGCGGTTTTCAGGCCCCCGACCTGAGCAAAGATCTGGAAAACGTGACCGCGTCCAACATCTCCAGCGCGGGTCGCGGCGCCCCCACGATCTTTAATGAGTTCCGTGCCCAGCTCGGCGACATGACCATGTCCGCCGACGAACTCACCCACGTGCAGGAACCCGTGGATCTCCATGCGAAGGGCAACGTGGAAATTGTCCAGCAGTCTTCCACCATCACCGCCGACGAAATCCACTTCCGCCTGGATCCCGAGGCCGAAGCGACCCCCGAAGCACCCAAAATCCTCAAGGGCCCTGAAGAGGAAGGCCCCGCTCTCGACAAGGGCCACCTGACGCTCCACAACGCCCACGTGGTCGAGCCGACCCGTGAGATGACCGCCGATTACATGGACTATGACTTCAAGTCGGGCAAGGGCGAGCTCAACAACGCGACTGGACAGGCGGGCATCTACTATTTCTCCGCCGAGAAGCTCCACCTCCACGGCCCCCAGACCCTGAGCGGCGAAAACGTGTGGGTCACTACCTGCGATCGCCCCCATCCCCACTACAAGATTCGCCTGAGCGAACTGGAGATGGTGGATGGACAGCCCGTGGCCGGTTCCAATGCCCGCCTGCAACTGGGCAAAGCCGACACCCCCCTCTATCTGCCCCGCTGGCGCCGAGGCGGCGTGGGTGGTTCGCCCTGGACCCTCGATTTCGACAGCGGACGCCAGGCCGATATCGGCTACTTCGTCAATGTGGGCCAGGCCTACGAGGTCAACCCCGACGTGACCCTCGGACCCCGGCTCTTCGTGACCGAGAAGGAAGGCGTTGGCTTCGGCACCGATCTCACCTACGACTTCATGAACAATCCGGCGTCCCGCTTCTACCGCACCCAGGGCGAAGCCCACGCCCTCTACACGACCGAGGACCGGGGCTACGTCCACTGGTACCACCGCTACGAGTACAGCAATGACCTCGTGGTGCGCGCCCAGGTCGAGCACTGGGGCGACGAGGAGTTCTACAAGGACTTCTACTACGACATGTTCCGCAGCCGCTCGCAACCGCGCACCTTCGCCAACATCACCTACCGCCAGCCGGGCTATATCGCCACCGGAACGGTCCGGGCCCAGACCCACAATTGGTTCAGCGAAACGGAGCAGACCCCCGAAGCGACTTTCCACTACCTGGAACGGCCGCTGGCTGAAAACCTGTATTTCAGTTTCGACACGGCCAACGGCTACTACAATCGCGAGCCCTATGGCGTGGACGGTGCGCGCACGGCCAACACCGCACGCTTGACCTATAGCTGGGATCCCACGCCCGGACTCGCCATCACCCCATTCTGGGAAGCCGACGGCTACTTCTACTCCCGCGAGCGCCAGAGCGACACCTCCGCCGGCCTGCTCTCCACGAATGTGGGCGTCACGGCCCAGACGCGCCTTCACCGCACCTACGGCGGCCGCTGGGGCTTCTCCGCCTTCAAGCACATGATCGTGCCGTCGATTACCTACTCTTACCGGCCCGATACTAGCGTGGATCCCCTGGAAATTCCCCAGTACGACCCCCTCGACAGCATCTTCGGCCGCAGCCGGATCGAAACCAAACTCTCCAACGTGCTCTACGGTCGCGATGCGGAGACCGGCGAAGTCTGGCAGGTCGGGCGCCTCACCTTCTATCAGGGCAACGACCTCCGCAACGAGCGCAGCAAGACCGAGGACTACGAAGTCGAGCTCGACGTGCGCCCCCGCCCCTGGTGGGGCCTTCAGGTCGTCGGCGAACGTCAGAAGACCTCTGATGAGGACCAGAGCCTGAGCCGCTACTCCATCGCCCGCAATTTCCCCCGCTTCTACCAGGAAGTCGTTGGGGAGGCCTTTGGCTTCGACGATGCCCAGGACTACAGCGGTCGCTTCGGCGACTACAACCGCATGCTGGCCCAGTTGTACTACGACGGCGAACCCCGCGGCGAAAAAGTCAGCGGACGCGTCGGTTTCGCCTACACCAAGACCCAGGACGAAGTCTTCAACCGGGAAGCCCTCTACGGTCTCGGCTACAAATTCAGCGACAAGTGGGGCTTCGGTTTCGAGCACACCTACGATTTCGAGGAGCGCGATCTCCGATCCCAGACCTACGAGTTGCGCCGCAGCCTCCACTGCTGGGAGACGGCCATCCGTTTCCGCGATCGGGAATCCGGCTTCGACATCAACCTCGAATTCAACATCAAGGCATTCCCAGGCAGCCGCCTGAAACTCTAATACAGGACTTTATGCCCGTCAAACGTTCCGAGATTGCCCAGCTTGTACCGACCATCGCCGAACTACGGCACGAACTACACCAGCACCCGGAAATACGCTTCGAAGAGCGCTGGACCTCGGATCGGATCGCCCGCTTCCTGAGCGAATCCGGCATCCCCTTCACCCGTGGCCACGCCAAGGGTACCGGGATCATGGCGACGATTGCGGGTGAAGGTGATCGGTGCGTCGCATTGCGCGCCGACATGGACGCCTTGGAGATCCAGGAAGATACGGGCCTGTCCTACAGCTCCAGGATCCCCGATCGAATGCATGCCTGCGGCCACGACGGTCACAGCGCCATTCTCTGCGGCACGGCGCGCTTGCTGTGGAACAAGCGGAGTGAACTCAAGGGTACGGTGAAGTGCATCTTCCAGCCTGCGGAAGAGATTGCCGCCGGCGGTCGTTTCATCGTGGAAGAAGGCTTGCTCGACAATGTCAACGCGGTCTTCGCCCTCCACTGCTGGCCCGGCCTCCCCTGCGGGAGCGTGGCCATCGGCACTGGCCCCGTCATGGCCAGCGCAGATTTCTTCCGTATCGTCGTCAAGGGCAAGGGCGGCCACGGGGCAAACCCCGGCGCGGCCATCGATCCCATCGTGGTCGCGGCCCACATTGTCACCGCCCTCCAGAGCATCGTCAGCCGCGAGACCCATCCCTGGGATTCCGTCGTCGTGAGTGTGGCCCGCATCGAAGCGGGCTTCGCCTCCAACATTATCCCGGAAACGGCGATCATGGAAGGCACCTATAGGGCCTTGAATCCCGAGTCTCGCACACGCACCGCCGAAGCCATTGAACGCATCGCGGCCCAGATCGCGAAGGCCTTCCGCGCCGAGGCCGTCATGGAAAGTGAAGGCGCGGGGTATCCCCCCCTCAGCAACGACATCGCCATGGGCGAATTTGCCCAGGAATGCGCCCGCACTCAGTTCGGCGAAGAGCATGTTATCCCCGTGACCCACCCCTACATGACCGCCGAAGATTTCGCCTACTACCTTCGGGCAGTCCCCGGTGCTTTCATCTTCCTCGGCAACGACACCCCGGACGCCGTCGATCCCCCCTCGCGCCACAGCCCCCGCTTTGTCGTTAACGATGAAGCCATTCCCGTCGGCATCGAGACGCTGGCCAGCGTCGCGATCAACTATTTGGATCGGTCGAATCACGAAATGTGATCTGTGGTAAAATGCTCGCAACAGGAGATGTTGCCATGACAAAAGCGGAAACCACGGCGGAAGGATTTCTGGCCGTTTTGAAAGCGCTCCCCCGACAGGAGCGGGACGCTGTCATTGCGCGAATAGCGCGGGACGAAGATCTGGGACGCGATCTCATTGACTTGGCTATTATCGCTGATCGCCGCGACGAGCCAGCCCGTCCATTTCGTGAATTCCTCAAGGAAAAACGCGGGTGATCGATGCCGTACACCATCACCATCAAACGACCCGCCGAGCGGGAAATGACCGCACTTCCCGACAAGATATTTGAGCGCATTGCGGAATCCATCGTCGGCTTGGAATTCGACCCACGCAAACCGGGGAGTAAGAAATTGAGGGGCTCGAACCACTACAGGATACGGACAGGGGACTATCGTATTTTGTACACCATTGACGATGATAATCAAGTGGTTGAAATCATTGCGGTAGGCCATCGCAAAGAAGTGTACAGAGACCGCTAAGGTTGTCGTCGAATGGGGGTGCCCCCTAAAACAAAGGAATCGCCCATGCCGCCTCCAGTGTATTCGAGTCGAGTAAACAGCCACGTGCATTTTAAGTCCGCCGAAGGTGGCTTGGCCTTCCAGGCTGAGACAAGCGCATGATGATACTCAAATGGCACTGGTAACTATTCTCACGACTTCAGTCCTTTTACGAAGAGAATGGCCCCATGGTAATCGGATAGTGCTTTGCCTCAGCCTGGTCGAAGATCCGCCAGGGCGGAAAGGCTAATCCTCCTACGGCGGACTGTGAGGCCACGTTCGTACGCCTTCTCTACTTCAAGTGGATTGGGATCGCCCAAGTCTGGCTCGCATAGTTCGAATGCGGCGGCTCTCTAATAAACCTCATCCTCTATACATTCCATCCTATGACGCTACATGTCAAACGCCACTGGCTGCCAGCCGCTTCTCTTCCACCTGCGCGGTGCCAATCCCCTCCTCATCCTGCACTTCATCACCCGGCCGCAATTGCAGATACCAGGCTGGGTATTGGTGCTGTTGATATTGATAACTTGCAATTGGGCTAAGCAGCGACATAAAAAGTGCGTTCCTGCGCAAACCTGGGTCTGAATCGAAAAGCCGCCTCCCGAGTAGACTTTGAACTTCCGGTGCCTCGGGATCCAGCATCGCCGCAGCGTTCATGATCCATTCGCGCATGCCGGGATCTGGATGATTGTTCGATGCCCAGATGAGATGCGGCAATGCCGAATGGGCATAGTCCCCCATGAACATCAATAACGAGTAACTGGCACCCTGTTTACCCGCTTGCGTGTCCTCGATGAGCACTTCAGCCGCGGCGAGCACCAACCACTCCAGATCATCCTGCGATTGGCGCGAGAGAAACCCAACCATGGCTTGGGCGCCGTCCGCCGACATGGCGCCTTGCGAGGCAGACAGGGCGCGGATGGCCGCCGCTCGCACCGCGGGATCAGAGTGCCGCACAAACTCGAGGAAAACCTGGTCCGATTCGATCTCTTTCAGCACCGCGAACCCCATATCAAACAAACCTTCGGGAACATTCTCCGGCCAGTTCGGCATGCTCTTCTCCGGCAAAACGGGATGGCGTAGATAGAAGGCTTTCATCCTTGCCGCCATCCATGCTTCCGCGGCAGCCGCCGACTGTTCAACCGACACACCCACGGGTGTCTCTGTTGATATCGTGACACCATCCTCGTTGGGAGTGCCCCCGGCCGGCGACACCGCAGGTAGCGGAGGAACGCGCGCTTCGGCGGAACCTGATGGGGGCGGGGCGTAGCTGCCTTGCACCGTTATGAAAAAGAACATCGGAACTGACGCCAACAGCCCGACCGCCAAGATTGCCCACAGAATCACGAACCGCACTTTCATGCCCTTTTCCTCCTCGTTCGGATAGCCCGCCCGTTGTGAACTTGCCCAGAGTGTTATAGCTCAGTATAGGCCGCAGCTTGGAATCCGTCAAGGATGAATTGGAGCAGAGCAATCGCCCGGTTCCGTCTCCAGTGTAGGCGGGGAATGATTGGTCACTTGTTCTTGGGCAGCGCGCCAACGTGGCTTAGCCTTCCAGGCTGAGACGAGACACGACTTGGGTACAAGCTGGCACTTGTACCTCATGCACCGTCGCAGATCTTTCGCTGGATAAGCTTCTACCGAAGCTATGGGAACGGTAGGCTCTGGCCACCGGGATCGCTCCCTGAATTCGACGTTTACCCAGGCCAACCAGGCACCCTTTGTCTCCGCCTGGAAGGCTAAGCCACGTTGGTCCGCCTCTTTATTTCCAATTGAATGGAAGGGCTCTAGTCCGCCTCGCTTGAATCGAGTGCGACGACATTGCGACTTCACCCCGCTACTTCGCCACCACCCCCGCCGTCAAATCCAAGTAAGGCGCACCATAAATCCAGCGGCAGGTCCACTCGTGACACGCGCCCCAGGGTGCCCAGTAGCATTCCCAGGCGCTGTACATCGACACCACCATCAGTACCGACACAACGGTCCAGGCAAGGGGCCCCCGCACGCGGTTGAAGGCCGGGATGCCCATGAGCAGCAGGATAGGCATAGCCCCCATGCCCCAGCGAAATCCGTAGGCCGCGCCGCCGTAATTGTTCGTGCCGGAGACGTAGTAGTAGCCGAGTGCGGCAAAGCAGGCCAGGCCGGCCAGATAGTAGTTCCTCCACTCCCGCATTCCATCCCGCCAGGCGCCATAACAACCCGCGAAGCCCATCAGCAGTATGGGATACAACAAAAAGATGCCGAATCGCCCGAAGGTCATGTGAAAGAGATACGTCCCCTTGGGCTCGTTCAGTGCGTCGATTTGCCCCGGGTGCCGCCAGGCGCTGGATTCGAAGAGATAGAGTTCCCGGTGGGACTGGACCGGCAGCAGACTGCCCGTGACCTGATAGTTCGCACCAAAATGAATGGCGAGGGGTCCGAGCAGGCCAACACCGCCCCACAAGACCGCCGGCTTCGGAAA
The DNA here is from genome assembly GCA_044344195.1 of Candidatus Hydrogenedentales bacterium. Classification (GTDB taxonomy): domain Bacteria; phylum Hydrogenedentota; class Hydrogenedentia; order Hydrogenedentales; family JAEUWI01; genus JAEUWI01. The sequence continues at coordinate 36,791 of JBIJDL010000002.1, read as the reverse complement.
CTTCCACAACAATCCGCAACCCGCAGCGGCCACGAAGATCGTCAGGGGCATGTCCAGCGCGAAGACCAGCGCTCCCGCAAAGCCGTAGGCGGCGAAGCGCCAGGGCGCCGGGGCCAGCTTGCCCGAGCTCACGCCGATGGCGAAGTACAGGGCCGCCAGGAGGGCGCCTATCGCCGGGCTGTGGTTGTTCAATTCCGTGGCGAAACCGGGCAGTTGCGAGGCGAAGGTCAGGGCGAACAGCGGCAGCAGACGCTGCCAGGGATTGTCGATCAGCAATTGCAGGAGAAGTAAGAAAAAGAAGATACCGATGGCGTGGGGAATCATCACGAGCGTCAGGATCATGGTTCGCATGATCTGGCGGAGCTCGTCGCGCACCTCCAGATCCCAGCCAAAGACCTGCCGCAGACCCACATACTCCGCCGTCATCGCGAGGGGAAGGAGGGGCGGCTTGGTCGACAGGATGTGCCCATTCAATTCGATCTTGTCGATGGTGCCCTGTTCGAAGGGATTGGGCGCTTGATCCAGCGGTCTGTCAATGTACCACGTGCCCTCGTGTACCAGGCTGTACACCGTGGCCAGTCGGCTGTTCGAGGAATCCCCCGTCTCCACCGAATGCAGCCCATACAGAACCATCGCGAAAGACACGATCATAATCGCCCACGCTGCGATGCGTGACTTGCGCTCGGAAACGCCGTGCGCTCCCATTTCCCCTTCAAGCCTGTCAGCCATGCTGGATCCTGAATACCGGGCCGCCCGCGAGCGTGCGGGCGACCGCGGAAAATACTTCTATCAATCCCGTCCGGTAATCGCCGACATGGTCCGGCCAAACCAGCCCTTCTGCGGCTCCTCCGCCTGCACGGTCCGCTCGACCACACGCTGCACGAGGGTCCACTGGCCGTTGACTTCTTCCTCGGTGAGTTCCGAGAGGAAGAAGCTGCCAACACGAACCCAGCGTCCGTTGCGCAACTCGTAGGTGAGGGTTTCCGTACCGGTGTCCCGGAGATAGCTGTCGTCTATGCGCGCTTCGTCTCGGCTGCGGTGAAGGCGCGTGGCGTACCGCGTACGATCCAGCTTAACATCGGCAACATACGGCGACGTGCGGGATTCGGTTTCCGTCAGCGTTACATCGGCATCGCTGGCACCGGCGGCGTAGTCGCTGTATTCCTTGAAGAAATAGGGGCGCTTGCGAATGACGCGATCCTCATCACCCCGGCCCTTCGCTTCGGTCTGGTCGATATGGAGCTGGACTTGCCGGAGCAGCTCGGCCCGGGATTCCGACTCGGTCGCCGTGACCGCCAGCGCCTCCTCCACCCGTGGCTCGCTTCCAGCGTCCGCCTTATCGCCGCCGCGAAGACTCGCGCAGGAACTCAGCAAGACCAACCCAAGAATTGACACTCCCTTAGCGATATGCATGCACCGGATCCTTCTTCCATCAAAACACAGCCTTAAGCACCCGCGCGCTAATTCATCGTTCGGGCACTTTCGCAGGCCCGATCCCCCTCTCGAATTGCACGGATGTCCAACACGACATGAAAATTCCGCGCATCATAGCACAAATGCACGTAACAACGCGCCACCCAAAGTCAGGGAGCCCCTCAGTAGGCCGAGCGCACCCCTTCGTTGACCCCAATCGCAAGCCGGCGGCCGTTCACGCGGTCGTCATTCAGGTGTACCTCGCGGCTCGAAATCGCGGCCACAATGAAGCGGTCCATGATGCGATCCGACTGCCCCACCGTTACTTCCTGCTCGAAATCAGGATTATTGAGCCGAAACGTGGCCTTGGTGCCGGTGGAGTCCACCGACTTCAACACGAACTTGAACTGACTGATATCCCGCGAGACGGACTCATATTTCGTGCGGACCTCCGGCTTGGAATCAACCTTCATCGCACGCTGCATCATATCGTAGGCCTTGTCCTGATCGGAGCGGCGCCAGGGATTTGCGGACATGAGCGCGTCTACATCCTTCAGCAGGACAGCCCGGACATCGCTGGCAATTTGCCGGTTCTCGTCGGTATCGTTGATCCGGAGCGCCGTCATGGCCTCTTCAAAAGCCACGATGGACTCTTCGTTCCGCGCCAGCATGCTCAGCGCCTGGTTGTTATAGATAACGTCATTGGCATGCTTGCGGGCTTCGATAAAACCGCTCACCTTGCCCCAGGCGAAGTTTCCGCCAAAATAGAGCACCAACAGTGCCCCAATGACCATGATGATGGGACCAAGACGACCCGACAATCCCAGCCCGGACGATTGGGGCAACTGGGCGCGCGATATACTCATCGACGAGGAAGAGGGCATGTCGTCCAGCAGCGACGCGGTCAGGTTTCTACTGTATTCATCCAAACTTTCCGCCCCTTTAGACGTGCGTTTCGGAGGCGGAGGTGGAGGCGTTCGCCCCAGCAGACGGTCCAGAAAACTTACCTTTCGCCGGCTCGCAAGCATCGCTTCTACCGTTGAAGCCTCCTCTACGCGAAAGGATTCCAAGGCGCCCGTAACGTTGCCGGAAGGCGCGTAACTGGTTTTTGATTCGCCGCCCAGATCCTTGAGCGTCAGCTTCAATTCTTCACGGCGCGGGCGCCCCACTTCCTCTCCGCAATGGTGGCACTTGGTTGCCCAGACGCTCACCTTCATGCGGCAGGTGGGACACAGCCGCATTTCTTCCGTCGGCTCGCCATAACTACCCTTGTTGTTCTGTTCTTGGGACACGACTCCAGCTCCTTTCCTGTACAATTCTGCCGTCATCCGAATTGGAGGACCCGATCCACTGACCGGGTCTCCGCCCCATTCGGTTTTTCTTAAGATCCACTTTCCAATCTACGGCCTGCCCATCTCGGGCAATCGTAGCTTTATTATCTTTCTACAGTAAAGAGGTGCTCTCAGTAAATCAAGTTTGATTTGGAGGACGATCGAGATTCACCCTCCCGGACGAATCGCCATCGACAGGGTAAATCTGCTACCATCGCCGACGGGCACATTTTCGGCGTTTCCCGGCGCCACCCTTGTATTTGATCCCATACCCTGCGAAATCTGATGCTGAAGTTTATCACACCATGAAATCCAATACCCGACTATGACGAACGGTTCCATTCGCTGGAGGGAGCGCGCCATGGCGGCCGGGTGTTACCTCGGGCTCCTGCCGTTCCTGCACTTTGCTCCGCAAGGGCGCTCTACGCCCTACGGGCAACATCATTACCGCCAGGCGGCCATTCTATTTGGGACACTACTGGCCTTGTTGGGCCTTTTAGCCGTCGCGCTCCTGATTCTATCATATTTGTTGGTCCGCCACCGTGAATTCTACGAAAGCACCCGTATCGAGGTTCACGTCTTTGGAATAATCCGAAAACTCTTCCTCGCCTGGAGCGTGTTCTGGGCTTTCGCCCTCGGCATGGCCCTCCTCGGGGCTACGCGCCCCATGCCGCTGGTCCAACGAATGGCCGCCCGCGACCGTGCGGTGCGATGGGCCTGCCTCGGGCTCGGCGCGCTCTATGTCGTCCTGCTGGCCCTGACCCCTGTGGCAATCCACGCCTCCCGGCTCGTCCCGGCCAGCCGTGACGCCGGCGCGGTGTACATGGTCTACGAGGACAACGGCATCTTTCCCCGCTGGCTCTTTGCCCTGGCCTTCTACCCCATGGCCCGTGCGGCGGAGAGCACCTACGGTGAAGGCAGCGCGGTCCTGATCAAAATCTCCCGGGCGACGGTAGCCAAAGCCCTGGCGGAGGGCAATGTGGTCTTTGTGGGCTCCCACGGCACCCGAAAGGGCCTGATGTTGCACAACGACTGGCTACTCCCCAAGGACATCGCGGCGCTCCCAAAGAACCCCTCGCTGAAATTTGTCTACCTGACCGGCTGTGACAGCGGCGACCAACGGGAGGCATGGACCTCGGCCTTTGCACCGGCCGATGTGGTGACCTACGACCGGCTCAGCGCCTCCCTGGAACACGCCTGGTGGCTGTGGTTCAGTGGACCAGAAAAAGTGCGTGTCATGCACGCGGAGGAAACACATGCTGGATGAACAGGAACTTCGCGAAACCATCTGTGAACTGGGGCGTCGAATGTATGCCCGCAACCTCGTGGGCGGAACCGATGGAAACTTGAGCGTGCGCCTGAGCGATGGCCACTTCCTGTGCACGCCCAGCGGCGTGTCCAAAGGCTACATGAAGCCCGAGGACCTCATCGTGGCCGATGGGGCGGGAAACAAAGTCAGCGGCACGGGCAAGGTCACCTCGGAGTTTTTCACCCACCTTGCTTGCTTCGAGGAGCGTCCCGATATTAACGCGGTGGTCCACGCCCATCCCCCCATCGCCACGGCCTTCACGCTGGCGGGCATTTCCCTCGCCGAGCCTGTGCTCCCCGAGCTGGTGGCCGCCCTCGGCGGCATCCCGGTGACCGCCTATGCGACGCCCGGCACGCCCGAGGGCAACGAAGTCATCCGCCCCCTCATTCGCCTCTGTGACGGGGTCATGCTGGACCGCCACGGATCGGTGACCGTGGGCGCAACCCTGGAAAGCGCCTACTTTAAGTTGGAGAAGATCGAGCATTCCGCTACGGTATTGCTCGCCGCGCGCCAGTTGGGCGGGGTTTCACTGCTGGGTGCGGCGGAAGTGGAGCGCGTCCTGGCCACCCGCGCGCCCTATGGTACCACCGGCCCTGTGTATACTGCCGAGCTATATCAAAACGTCAGAAACGATAAGTGATCGAAGCTGCAAAGAGATTGCTGATACTTTAGAAATTTTCTGGCCCATGGAGCGGGGGCTTTCCAGCCCCAGAGACCTGCAACCAAGTTGTATAAAAAAGGGGGGCTAAGAGCCGCCCCCCATAACTACTCATCAATACACCGGCGTACACCAGTGACGGTAGGCGTCCACTTTGCCGGTGACCACATTGAAGTAGATGTCCTGAAGGCTGCGGGTCACTGGCCCCGGCTTTCCCGCGCCCACGGGACGCCGGTCAACCGAACGGATCGGGGCCACCTGGGCACCCGTCCCGCAGAAAAAGATCTCGTCGCTGACGTAAAGCTCCGTGCGTGCGATGGGACGCTCGATCACTTTCATGCCCAGTTGCTCTTCGGCAAGCTGAATGATCGTGTTGCGCGTGATCCCCACCAGGATGTCCGCATTCGGGGGCGGCGTTATCAGCGTGTCCCCTTGCAGCACGAAAATATTCATGGCGCTGCCTTCGGCCACGGTGCCATCTTCCCGGAGGAAAATCGCCTCGTGGAATCCAGACTGCTTCGCTTCCGACGCGGCCAGAGACGAGTTAATGTAGCTGCCCGTGGTTTTGGCGCGCGTGGGAATGGCGTTATCCGAAAGGCGGCGCCAGGAGGAAACGGCCACGTCCAGACCCTCGCTCGTGTCGACATAGTCGCCGAGCTTGATGAGATAGCAGCACAGGGCGCTGGAAACGCCGCGCACCGCGGGGCCCAGGGATAGTTCGCTCTTGTAGCAGAGGGGCCGCAGATAGACATCTTCCCGAAGGGCGCAACGACGGGACACCTCCAGGCAGATCTCCACGATGTCGCCGGCATTCTCCGGGATATCCATGCACAGAATATTGAAGTTCCGCACGAAACGATCGATGTGCTCGTGGAGGCGGAAGATGAAGAGATTGTCTTCGTCTTTGCTGTAGTAGCCGCGGATCCCTTCAAAGAGCGCCGTGCCGTAGTTGAAGGCGTGGGTCATCACGCTGAGCTTCGCGTCAGCGGAGTTCATGTACGCGCCTTCGAAGTACGCCGTCGAGCCTGGATGCATTGTTGCCATGAATTTTTCTCCAACCACCAGCCTTTCCTGGTGGCTACCGTGTACGATTTACATTTGCCTTGCCGCCATGCATACCCCGATTCAACGAGTGGTAATTCGAATTGGATGGCGGAGGTGGGCCTTCCCGGTACAGGTGGCACCTGCCGGTGTGATATCACCTGTCGGAAACACCACGAAAAGCGACCGTGTCCGAAGACCTCGGGCCATCGTGGCTGACCGATCCGTTGAAGGCGCACTACCTGTGGTGGGCACGTGTAGTATCGCCGTTCCCGGCCCGATTTTGCAAACTATGCCCCCGCCCTGCACGCAATATAACCCGCCGAAGCGTTCCAGAATCTCCCCGTCGTCGGGCGCACGCATCCGGTAAGACACAAAAAAATCCCCCCGCTACCGCAGGGGGATTTATGTCCGTGGGCCGTGTGGCCGCAAGCTTATTGGGGGGTATACTGCTCAACGATCACGCGGTTGGACGACATGCGCCAGCGCGCGCGGTACGCTTTTTCATAGTAGGCATCGTTCAGGCGCTCGATGAGCTCCGAGGACTCAGCCATGTCCGCCTCAATCAGGTCGCGCATGGAGATCAGCCCTTTATAGACGCCGCCATTGCCCACGACCACCAGATGCCGCACGCCACACTTGAACATGACAGACTTCGCGTGGCGCATCTCGTCATCCAAACGCACCGAGATGGGATCCGGGGTCATCACCTGGCGTACTCGAACCGCGTCTATATCCAGCGACACATTGACCACGCGATGCATCAGATCCCGTTCGGAGAAGATCCCGACCACATGTTCCCCTTCCTTTACTGCCACGGCCCCCGTTTTTCGTTCGCACAGATAATGTACTGCCTGTCGGACTGAGTCATCGGCACTTACCCAGTAAATATCCCGGGGCTTGATGACATCACTGATCATTTGCATGGACCCTACCTCCTTCTGTGACGAATGCTGCAACGCGCCACATCTGCCTGGCTGGAATGGCTGCAAACGCGCCCGGAGCGGGCGTGATGCGGGAACGAGAATTCAGTTGCAATCTCCTGTCTCTATTGATTAGTCTAACACAGGGGCGTCCATTAGGATACCCCAATTTTCGCTCCAAGCACCCGCATTATTCATACTGCTAACACCCCAAAGGCCCATCACATGAATTTCGACTTTGCCTGGCCCGTTTTCGACAGTTCCGACCAGGACGCCCTCATGCGCGTCCTTCAACGCAGGAAGTGGTTCAACGGCGGGGAGACCGTAGCTTTTGAAAAGGCCTATGCCTCCTTTCAGGGCGCGCGCCATGGCGTGGCGTGCACGAGCGGCACCACGGGACTGGAAGTGGTCCTGGAAGCCCTCGAAATCGGGCCCGGCGACGAAGTCATTGTTCCGCCCTACACCTTCGTGGCCACGGCGACCGCCGTACTCCGCGTCGGGGCCACGCCCATCTTCGTCGATGTGGACGAGACCTGGTGCATGAGTCCCAAGGCCGCAGCCGCCGCCATCACGCCGAGGACGAAGGCCATCATGCCCGTGTACTTCGGCGGGTCCATGGCCCACTGCGACACACTGGCCGAGCTGGCGGAAAGCCACGGGCTAAAGCTGATCGAAGACGCCTGCCATGCCTGGGGCAGCGCCTGGCAGGGGCGCGGCGCGGGAACAATCGGCTGCTCCGGTGTCTTCAGCTTCCAGGAATCGAAAAACCTTACGGCCGGTGAAGGGGGTGTCATCGTGACCGACGATACGGCCGTCGCCGAACGCTGCCGCAGCATCGTCAACTGCGGACGGGAAGAAGGGGCCCCCTGGTATCACCACATCAACCTGGGCACGAATGCCAGAATCACGGAATTCGGCGCGGCCATACTTCAGGCCCAACTTGAGCGCTACCCCGAACAACTCGAACGCCGCTGTGCGAATGCCGCCCTGCTGGATGCAGGACTTACCGGAATTCCGGGCATCACTCCCCAGCCCGTGGCTCCCGGTATGACGCGACGCTCCTACCACCTCTATTGCCTCCGCCTGGACAGCGCCGCCTATGGCATGAGCCGGGCGGACTTCCTGGCCGCCGCCAAAGAGCGGGGCCTGCCCTTCGTCGCGGGCTACCCCCTGCCCCTCTACAAGCAGCCCCTGTTCAAAAAATTCAAGGACCGCTTCGACTACAGCACCTGCCACTGCCCGGTCACAGAAGCCCTGTGCGCGAGTGAAGGCGTCTGGCTGACCCAGCACATGCTCCTGCACACGGAGGCCCACATGGCGGAACTGATCAAAGGCGTACGGGAAATCGGCGGCCACGGGATAGTTGATAGTTGATAGTTGATAGTTGATGGTTGATGGTTGATGGTTGATAGTTGATAGTTGATAGTTGATAGTTGATAGTTGATAGTTGATAGTTGACGGTTTTCCATTGCTTCATCCTTCATCCTTCATCCTTCATCCTTCATCCTTCATCCTTCATCCTTCATCCTTCATCCTTCAATTCTCTTCTGGTATACTCCCACTAGGCGAGCTGCTCGCCGTGGGACCAATCGGGAGTGCGGCATGATCGAACTGAATAAGATCTTGAGTTATGCGGTAAAGAACGGGGCGTCGGACATCCACCTGACCGTGGCCAGCCCGCCTGCGGTCCGCATCGACGGTAAGATTCGTTTCCTGGAGACCGAGCCTCTGGCCCCCTCGGACACGCTTGAGTTTGCGACTGAAATCATGAGCGAAAAAGAGCTCGCCGCCTTCCAGGAAAAGGGCGACGCGGACCTCGCCTACGGCGTGGCCGGTCTGGGCCGCTTTCGTGTAAACGTGCTGAAGCAGCGCGGCTCCGTGGGCATTGTCATGCGCCATGTAAAGGGAAAAATCCTCGAATTTACTGAGCTGAACCTCCCTCCTGCGCTCAACAAGATTGCCGAGTTGCACCGCGGGCTGGTGCTGGTCACCGGCACGACCGGCAGCGGTAAATCCACCACCCTCGCTTCCATCATCGACTACATCAATCAGCGCAATCGCTTTCACATCGTCACGCTGGAAGACCCCATTGAATTCCTGCACCACAACAAGAAAAGCATCATCACCCAGCGGGAAATTAACATCGACACCAAGGACTTCTACTCTGCCTTGCGCGCCGCCATGCGCGAAGACCCGGATGTGATCCTCATCGGCGAAATGCGCGACGCCGAAACCTTCCAGGCCGCTATCTCGGCGGCGGAAACGGGCCACCTGGTGTTCAGCACGCTCCACACCACCAACGTCATGTTGACCATCGATCGCATCATGGACATGTTCTCCTCCAACATGCACGACCAGATCCGCTCGCAGCTCTCCATGCAGTTGCGCGCCTGCGTCTCCCAGCGGCTGCTGCCTTCCGCCGATGCCAAGGGGCGTATTCCCGCCATCGAATTGATGTTCAACAACCCCGGTATCGCGTCGCTTATCCGCGAAAACAACATCAAACAGATTCCCACGGCAATCGTGGGCGGCAAGGAAGACGGCATGCAGACCTTCAACATGAGCCTCGCCGCCCTCATCAAGACGGGCCTGATCAAGGAAGACCAGGCCTATGCCTTCTCCGACAATCCCGAAGAACTCCGGATGAACCTCCAGGGCATTTTCATCAGCAGCGGACGGGGCGGCATCTTGAAGAAATAGTCGGTTGTAAATTCTGCGCATTTCCAGTATCCTAGCACCACGCTTGGCGCCCAATTGAGATCCCGCTGGACGGGCAACTTCAATTGGGCGTGTTATTTGAGCGTGTATTCTCGGCAACAGCAGTCGGAGCCACCGGGAGGAACCTCAGTCGTGCATCAGCCTTGGCCCTATGCAATCCCTGCGGCTGCAGCCGTGCTCACCCTTTTAATACTCGCACCGTGGGCCCAGGCGCAAGACGAACACTTCGTCAATTTCGAAACGGCCCCGGTACATCCCGTCGATCTGAATCCTTCTGCCCAGTTCCTTGCCGTGGCCCACATGGCGGATAGCCGCGCCCTGATTTTTGACCTGAGCGATGGATCCCCAGTCCTAAGCCGCTCCATCCCGGTTGGCATTGACCCGGTATCCGCACGTTTTCGCACCGACACGGAACTCTGGGTGGTGAACCATATCTCGGATACGATCACCATCGTCGACGCTTCCAGTGGCGCCGTCACGGGCTTAATCCAGACCCTCGATGAGCCGGCGGACGTCGTCTTTGCCGGCGACCCGGCACGGGCCTTCGTGACCTGCTCGCAGGTAAACACGATCCAGGTTTTCGACGCCGTCACCCGTGCGTCCGTCGACGAAATCGTCGTGGATGCGGAAGATCCCCGCGCCCTGGCCGTCAGCCCCGATGGGAACACGGTCTACGCGGCTATTTTCGAGTCGGGCAATCGCAGCACCCTCCTGGGCGGCGGCTCCGACGGCCCCGGCACCATCAGCTTCCCGCCCAATGTCGTAGACGACGCCAACGCCCCCCACGGCGTGGTGAATCCTGCCCCCAATGACGGGGCCCAGTTCTTTCCCCCGAAGAATCCGGCCAACGGCACGCCGCCGCCTGTGGGCCTCATCGTCAAGCAGGACAGCGAGGGTCTCTGGCGCGATGACACCGGGGCGGACTGGACTGCCCTGGTCAGCGGCAATCTAGCCGCCCAATCCGGTCGTCCGGTGGGTTGGGAACTGCTCGACCATGATATCGCCGTGATTGACGCCAATGACCTTTCCGTGGACTATATCGACCACCTGATGAACATCGGCATGGCCATGGCCGTGAATCCAAGCACCGGCGCGGTGACGATGGTGGGCACCGATGCCACCAATGAAATCCGCTTTGAACCCGTGGTCAATGGAACCTTTCTCCGGGTCCTCTACGCCGCGGCCGATCCCGAAACAGGGCAATCCACCGCCATTACCGACCTCAATGCCGCCCATGTCAACGGCTATGTAAACCGGCGCATTCCACAGGCCCAGCGCAACCGCTCCCTCGGCGATCCCCGGGGTATCATGTGGAACGGCGCGGGCACCAAGGCTTATGTGACCGGCATGGGCTCGAACAACCTCGTGGTCATCAACACCCAGGGCGCCCGCGCCGGTCAGACGGACACTATCGAGCTGGGTGAAGGACCGACCGGTCTCGCCCTCGATGAAACCCGACAGCAGCTCTACGTCTGGAACCGCTTCGCGGGTTCCCTCTCGGTCATAAGCACGGATACCGAAACCGAGATCAGCCGCCTGCCCGTCTTCGACCCCACGCCCGACGCGATCCGCATCGGGCGCAAGCACCTCTATGACACGCACAAGACTTCCGGGCTGGGCCATCTCTCCTGCGCATCGTGCCACGTGGACGGACGCATGGACCGCCTGGCCTGGGACCTGGGGGATCCCGCCGGCGATGTGCTTCAACTGACGAACCGCAATCTTGGTGCCGATATCCCCGGCCTGAATGAGGACTTCGAGCCCTTCCACCCCATGAAGGGTCCCATGAGCACCCAGACCTTTCAGGGTATCATTGGCCAGGAGCCCTTTCACTGGCGCGGGGACCGACTTGGGCTGGAAGATTTCAACCCGGCCTTCCGGGGCCTGCAGAGTGACGATACCGAGCTGACGCCGACGGAAATGCAGGAGTATGAGGACTTCCTCGCGACCATCCACTTTCCCCCGAATCCCTTCCGGAACCAAGACAACACCCTGCCCACCAGCCTTCCCCTGCCGGACCATTTTGTGCCCCACCAAATGGATGTGCCCGCCGGCACGCCCCTGCCCAACGGCAACGCCCGGGCGGGGCTGGACCTCTATCGCGACCACGTCCGGCGCATTGATGGCGATACCATGGCCTGCGTCACCTGCCACAGCCTCCCCAGTGGCAATGGTCCCAATGCCCGCTTTACTGGGACCTCGATCGAAACCCTGCCCGACGGCCCACGGGACGAGAAGCACCTCATGCTGGTCAGCATCGATGGTTCCACCAACCGCTCCCTCAAAGTAGCCCAGCTCCGTAATCTCTACGACAAAGTGGGCATGACCATGCTGAACAGCCCGAGCCGTGCGGGCTTTGGCTTCCTCCACGACGGCAGCGTGGACACGCTGGAGCGTTTCCTGTCGGAGAACGCCTTCAATACGGCCACCGCCCAGGAACTGGCCAACCTGGTCGCTCTCATGCTTTCCTTCTCTGGCTCCGACTTTGAGGCCGATGCCACCCCGCCCGCGATCCCCTTCCTCGACATCCCCGGTGAACCCAGCAAAGACGTACACGCCGCCGTAGGACAACAGACGGAAGTGGATCCAGCGGCCAAAGACCTCGGCGAGCTTGCCCAGTTCATCAACATCGTCGAAGCATCAAACCGCGTCGAACTGGTCGCCCACTTCCCGGTGAACGGCATCCAGCGCGGCGCGCGCTATCAGGGGAGCGATTCCTTTGAGCGCGACGCAGCTGGCACGGCCATCACGACCGAAGCGCTCCTCGCATCGGTGGACGATGGTGGTTCCGCCATCTTCACGATCGTGGCTGCGGGCACCGCCAACCGAATCGCCCTGGATCGGGACCAGGACACCTACTACGACTATGACGAAGTGCTCGCCGGCACCGACCCGGCCGATCCCGAAAGCTTTGGGGGCGGTGGCGAGGGAGAAGGTGAGGGCGAGGGAGAAGGTGAGGGCGAGGGCGAACTGCTCTACCACTCGGCCGATACCGACGAAGACAACGCCATCTCGCTCTCCGAACTCCTCCGCATCGTCCAGTTCTACAACAGCGACCGCCTGGGCTGTCAGGAGGGCACCGAAGATGGATTCCAGCCCAACGGCACCAGCGAAACCTGTAACCCCCACAAGAGCGACTACGCCCCCCAGGACTGGCGCCTGAACCTCAACGAGGTACTTCGCCTCATCCAGGTCTACAACATCGGCGGCTACGAGCTATGCGACGGCAGCGAGGACGGCATCTGCCCCGTGGCACCATAGGTGCGTGCCGCTGCAGGTTGTACCTCCCTGCAAAACCCGCTGGTCACCAATGTTTTCGCCGTGTGTCATGAGTACCGTGGGCCCGTTGGGGATTTGAGTATATTCGCGCTAGTTCGCGGAGCCGGTCTCTTGTGGACCCGGCGCGTTTATTGCCAATCCCCCGTCCGGGGGATCCGCATGCCTGAAAAGCGAGGTCGGCCACCCGCTTTATTTTCCAGAAACTGTCATTTTTTGACAGTTTCTGGTAGAATAATGCCATGAACACTGTAACCGACTATTTTCTACGGCGCGGGACCACCGTTTTCACCCAATCGGAGGTGGCGACCGTACTATCTGGATCCCCGAACCGTCGCCACGGCCTAGTCAAGCGGGCGCTGGCCAGCGGGGAGATTCTTGGCATCCGGCGGGGGCTCTACTGCCTTCCTCGACCCTATCAGAAGCGGCCACTGCGTATCCATGCCCTCGCACAACAGATCTACGGTCCGAGCTATGTCAGTTTCGAGTCGGCCCTGAGCTATCACGGCTGGATTCCCGAGGCGGTCTACACCTGCACCTGCGCCAGCTTTGGAAAAGCAAAGGTATTCAAGACGCCGTTGGGACGCTTCGACTACAAGCACGTGCCGCAAAACGTATTCTATTTGGGCGTCGAACGCGATGTCGACGAGAGCGGCAATGTGGCGTTTATCGCAATGCCCGCCAAGGCCCTTGCGGACTACGTTTACCTCCATGATCCGCCGTGGAACTCCATCGAGGGCGCCTCGAGCAGTCTCCGCGTTGAAATGGAGGACTTGCTCGCCGTAGCACCCGATGATCTAGCGGAGCTTGAGGAAAACTACACCAACAAGCGCGTCCAGGCATTTCTGCGGTCCTGGCGGATGGAACTTTCATCATGAGCGTAAAGGCCATTCAGCAACGACTCGACGCACGCAAATACCGATCGGAAGACGAAGAAGATCAGGCGCTGCGGGAGATTACGCAGGAGGTCGTACTCGCGGCGCTCGGTCGCGGTAACTTCTTCACCAACGCACTCTTCCAGGGCGGGACGTGCCTGCGCATCTTCCATGGCCTGAACCGATTTTCCGAGGATCTGTATTTTATCCTCCGCGAACCCGATCCCACCTTTCAATGGGGCGATCACCTGGGCCGCGTCGAGCAGGAACTGCGCGCCTATGGGTACCGATTCGAAATCGTGGACCGCAGTAGCGCTGATGCGGCCGTAAAAAAAGCGTTCCTCAAGGATGACTCGCTCGGCAAGGTCCTGGAGCTACAATTCGCGTTCCGGAGGGGGCCTCTGGCAAAAATTCGGATCAAGTTTGAGATTGACACCAACCCACCCGCGGCCAGTGGTGTGGCGCTGGCGTACCTAGACTTTCCGTTCCTCTCCGCCGTCTCCATTCAGGACGAGCCGACCCTCTTCGCAGGCAAACTACACGCGCTGCTGTGCAGGGAATATATCAAAGGGCGCGACTGGTTCGACTTCCTCTGGTACACAGGCCGCGGAACACTGGTCAATTACCCATTCCTCTCCGCTGCACTTGAACAGGTAGGCCCGTGGAAGTCCAAAGGGGAAACGGTCAACATCGATTGGCTCGCGAAGGAACTCAGCGAGGCCATCGCGCGGCTCGATTGCGAAAAGGCCGTAAAAGACGTCGAACGCTTTCTACCCGCCAGCGAACTGCCCTCACTCGACCTGTGGAGCAGGGACCTGTTCACCTACCAACTGGAAAAATGGCTCGCCGCCCAACACCGAAGCGGGTGAGAAGCGGATCGTCCGCCCGAACGGGAGCGGCCCGCGCAGCCTCAGATTCCCCCCAGGCCGCAAACCCACTTGATCTCCAGCATGCTATCGTAGTCCCCGAAGGTTGGGTAGGGTTCCCAGTTCCAGATGATATCCATTTTGCCGGTGCGCGAGGCCAGGACGCCCTCCTGGAAGTCATGCTTCTCAAAGTGGACCGCGCCGTTTTCCTGAAAAACGTATTCCTCGGTTATCGCAATTGAATCGCAATCGCCCCGATAATCCCGGTAGGTCGCGGAACCGAGAAACACTTTCCCGTTGTCCCGCTCTTCGAACCGACACGCCAGGTAATCGCGGTAGCGGCGATCCAACATGGCCAGCGTGATCTGAGTCCCCTGGAACTTGATTGCCGAAATGAACCGGTTGCTACCCATGCACGGGGCGCTGGCTACGACCGTATCGGGAAGACGACCCGTGTGGAACGAACGGGCGGCAATGCAGCCCAGGTGGTCCACCGGTTGCTTTTTCCATCGGTGCCAATGACTATAGTAATTGTAATGGAACAAATTACGGTGCTCCCAAACGTTTGTATCGCATTCGTTCGCCGGGTCAATACACATCGCATCCTGTTGGAATTATACCCGAGAATATTACCTCGCATAGCCGTGAGACGGACTCTGAGATTGCGTCGGATTCGCCCACGCCACGACGGGAAAGCCAGGGACTTCGCAGTCAATATTGATCAGATACGTCCTTCTTCAATTCAGCGGCGTTCCGTCCAACTAATGGCCCGAGTCCGCGTCTCTCTCTACGTGGCGCGACGAAGACCTGCTCCTTTTGCGCGCCAGCGGCCTTCCGAGATGCAACAAAAAACATCAGGATCGAACTGACCGCCCCAAGAAGCAACGACACAAACACGCCACCGAGTCTCCTCCGCACTCGTGTCAAAGTCTCGGAACCCGGGTCTCTCCACCCCATCTTACGTATGCAATATGGCAGACGAACCTGTGCGTCCACGGCCCCGTCGCTTCAATCCTGCCGTGTAAAAAAGCGCCGTCAAGAAATTCCACAACGGCGCTACGCGTTGCGCAGTCCGGAATTCTTTTCAGCACAAACTTCACGACAAGGTCAGGTTCCACGAAAGAATTCGGCACAGAAACTCGTCGACCACCGGTCTCAAGTATCAGCGCATCCAGGAATACGTTATAGCGCACCCCTGTCACCTGCTCCCAGGGTAGCTGGTGCCTTCTCCCAAGCATATCGACAAAACCACAGCCAGATTCATCAATCGCTATGCGTTCAAACCTGAAGGTCTGCCAGCGCCAGATCAGTGATGGGGCTGATATCGAGAACACGAAGAGGAATATGATCAAGGACTGCCGGAACAAGAATGAGATCGGCGAGGGCTGGGCATCATCAATCATGTAAACGATTATGAATGGACACAACACCAAAACCAGCCCCAAAGTGAAGTATAGCGCCAGAGCCGCATCATACCAGCGCGAAGTTTTGCGAGTGGGAAAAACCGACCGCCCGGCCACCGCCCCGTCACTTTCTCTCATCGTGCAACACCTGGTCGATCACGATACAAGTTGCCAGGATCGAAACGGCGTCTTCGCCCTCCAGGATTTCCACGCTGTACGTGTGGGTCAACGAAAAAAGGCGGCGCGTGACAATTGCGACGTTCCGCCCCCCGCGAATGAACACATATTCATGATCCCAGAAACTGCCTTCGATGGTGTAGTCGTTGGGTCCGGGTACGTCCAATGAAAACTGCTTGCTGAACCAGGAAAACTCTTTATGCACTTCGGCGAAGAGCTGGCCGTTGCGGTAGATACCGTAACGGGGCATGAAGGAAAGGAGTTTCTGGTCTATGCAGGCCAGTTCGTTCCCGCGCATATCCTGAAAAGAGAGCTTGTCGCCCCACGAAAAAGCCGCGCCGTCGATGTGAAAGACCGGCTGCTTATTTTCGTCCAAAATATTGAAGTCATCGCCGAGCGCCCAGAATTCCTCCCTGATGAGATAGTGCATGGTCCGGCCATCCTTTCGTGTTCGCTGCCGCAGCGTTTATTTCGCCGTAAAATACACCTTGGATGGCGGACTATTCGCCTCACACCAGAATGCCAAATCCCTGCAGAATCCGCCCCTTCGCGTCGCAGGGGAAGTACCGCCTATCCGCTATCCCGCAGGCTCGGCAAGGTGGCAGGCCCCTGCCGCAACCCTACAGATCGCTCAGTAGGCGCTTGATGGCCGCTTCCAGTTGGGTATCGCGACCAGCGGCCACGTCGTCCGGTGTGTTATAGACCAGAATATCCGGCACGGTCTCGCTGTTCTCATACCATCCCGTCTCGCGGTCTTTCGCACCCAATTGGGGGATACCATATTTGATGTTAGCATTCAACAGGTCCATCCACCACACGGCGGTGCCGGTACCTGGAACGCGGGCCCCGACAATGGGGCCGATCTTCAGGCGCTGATAAAGGTGGGGAAATATGCTGCCGTCCGAGTAGCTGGAAGCATTGGTCAGCAAAATACTCGGCTTGCCCCAGCGGTCCTTGGGGATACGGCTGGTGTGGTAGCCATCCCGCGAGTAGAAGTCAGCCGTTACTTCCCCCGTGAACAAGGTGACCAACTGGTCGTGGAGATTGCCGCCTCGGTTATAGCGAATATCGATCACCAACGCTTCCTTGTCGCGACCTTCGCCGAAGGAGTAATCCACAGCGCGCTGGTAATTTTCCCCATCCATTTCCGAAATGTAGAGATAGCCCAGCCGCCCGCCGGACAGTTTTTCAGTCATGGCCTCGCGGCGCGCCACCCAATAGTCAACGGCAAGCTCCTTCTCCGCTATTGCGCTGACCGGCACGACGACAACGCGGGACGGAGCCGCCCCCGCGCCATCGGTCACGGCCAACTCAACAGGGGTGCCGGCCTTCCGGTTGAGCAGGTTGCTTAAGTGCTCGTTGTGGTGGATCGGGACGCCATCGATCTCGGCAATAACCGCCCCCAGCGGAATGGGCTGCATGGCGAGGTCGCACGGACCGCCAGGCAGGATCTCTTTAACCTTCACCCCCGGCCCCGAATAGTCGCTGTCTTCGTAGATACCCAGCGCGGCCGTATCGTCCGCCAGGCCCGGAACATAATTCCAATAGCAGCCCATATGGGAGGCGTTCAGCTCACCGGCCATTTCGCCCATCAGATCGCAGAAATCCTCCCACTGCTGAAGATCGGGAAGGTACCGACTGTAGTCGGCGCGGAGCGCCTCCCAGTCGCGGCCATGCATGTCGGGCTGATAGAACTTGAGTCTGGTCATCTGCCAGCAGTGCTGGAACAACCAGGCCATTTCGCCCCGCGGGTCGTAGTCCAGTTGCGCTTCAAAGGGAATCGGACTCGAAGTGCCGTCGGCCAGGGAGATGCGCACCATCCCCGCCGGACCAACGCCGTAGAGGGCGTCACCGCCTGGCGCCAAGCTGAGGGCGGCGACGGAAGGCTGCTCGGCGAAGATCTGCTCAAAGGACTCACGGACGAGACCAACGCGATACCCCACCAATTGCATGGCGTTGTTCACGCCGACCAGCAACAGGTCCTGGCCGCCGGGCAAGGCCTTCGTGTAGAGAATCGAGGCGAGCGAGACAGGCGTGAGGCGGGTTATACGATGCTGGATACCGTCGGTCTGCGGCGCCCAGGACCCGCCGCTTTTGGCCGTATCGTCCACATTCGCCTTGACCACATGGTCGGCCCCCGATCGGGCCAGCTTAAAGGCGGCATAAGCCTCCTGGGTCAGGTGGGCGATGTATAAGTCCATCTGGCCTTCGGAACCGTCGGGACTGCGGAATCCCTGCCGGTCACCGGACCAGAGTATGGCCTGCCCGTCCGGCAGAAAGGTGGGAATGATGTTGGCATAGCCGCTCCTGGATAGATTCACCGGTGGCGTCTGGCCCGTGGCGTCACAGAGCGCAATATCAAGGTCCCCGGCCAGGGAGCCCACGGTGGACACAATGAAGCGTCCATCGGGCGACCAATCGAAGCTCAAATCCCCGTCGATATAACTGTACACCTGTCCGGGCGGAAGCGCGGTGGCGGTAGTGCCCTTTTCGCGATCCCAGACTCGGATGCTGTTCCGGTTCTCGAAATAGGCGATGCGCCCGCCATCCGGCGAGTAGGCCGGAAAAAGCAGGTCTACCTCGCTCGCGATGATTCTACTTTCCTCCAGTCCGCCGGGCGCGGTAAATCCGGCCCGTCCCTCCGGCAACGCCACCTCGTAGATTTCGGAAACGCCTTCACGTTCGCTGCAATAAAGCAGACGGCGACCGTCGGGGCTGAAACTGACATGCTGCTCAAAGGCCGGAGTACTTGTGACTCGCCGAGCCCGCCCACTGGTGGTGGAAGCGACAAAGATTTCACCGCGGGCAACTATAGCAACCTCTGAACCGTCGGGCCGGGTCACAATTTCGGATACATAAGAATTGGCGCTCGTGGAAAAGGCCCCGGAGACCAGCGGCGCCTGATGGATGTTCAATTCAAGAGGTCGAGCCTCGCCGCCCGCGGCCTCCCGCCGCCAGATCGCGCCGTCATAGCCATAGACCAATGTGCCGTCGTGCGCGACGCTCACGAAGCGCACGGGGCGTCCCTCGTGGTGGGTGATCGCCCGGGGCTCAGCACCGTCCTCCAGCCCCACCTGCCAGACATTGAAGCTTCCACCGGCCCCTTCGCTTACATAGAAAATGCTCTGACCATCGGGCGCAAAGACACCGTCGCGATCCTCGCCCCGGTTGTCCGTCAGTTGTCGGTGCTTTCCGGTGGAAAGGTCGTAGATCCAGAGGTCGCGGGTGCCATCCGAAACGCCACCCTTGCGCCACTCGTTTTCGAACACCGGACAATTGTCGTAGACCAGCGCTTTACCATCCGGGCTCATCGCCACATCCAGAGCGGGCGTAGGCAGGACCAAGTCTACCGCGCCCCCCTTCGCTGGCACGCTGTAAAGCTGGGAGCTTTCGTGGTAGGCCCCCACCAGTTCGGTTTCCGGGCTGCCGATCCGGATCGAGCTGAAATAGACCGTAGCACCGTCGGTGGAGAACGCATAGGGCAGATCATTGGCCGAGTGAAAGGTCAGGCGTTGCGGAGTTTCGCCTTCGAGCCCGACAGCAAACACGTCGTAATTCCCGTTGCGCTTGCACGCAAAGGCAATACTTTTTCCGTCGGGCGACCATACGGGGCGTGTCGAGTAGAACTCACCGCTGGTCAGCGGCGTGGCGTCACCACCTCTTGCGTCCACCAGCCAAAGCTGGCCACCCATGGCAAAGGCGATCAATTGCCCGTCCGGGGAAATCGCAGGGTATCGAATCCAACGCGGTGACGAGCTTCCTGATTCGGCCATCGCCTGAGGCATTGCGCCCACCAGCGCGATTGCGCCCAGCAGTGGAGCTATGAAGACACCTGTTAGCTTACTCACGATTCCTCCTGTCTGCAGTATATCCGGCTCAGGCCGTCGCCGGGACAAGGCCAAAGTCGGTCGGTTGCATGCCGCTGCTGAAAAGTGCGGTCCTACCCCCCACTATCAATAGTAGATTGGCACCTCTCCGATTTCAAGCGCCGAGCCTGATCTGAGCGGAAACGGACTGGTCTTAAGACCCCTGGAGAAACAGGACAAATGTATCTGGTCATAGCGCGCGCGAGCGTTAGCGAAGAAACTGTCCAAGACTGAAACTTTTAACCATGAATGAACCTGGAGCAGCCGCTGGTCGCAACCAAGAGAGCGGGCCAGAAAATTTACGCAGATTCTCGCGAATCAATTGAAAAGAAACCAAAAGTAATTTGAACCGCGAATAAACGCAAAGTTCCAGTTTGCGTTTACGAGTTCGGTCTTCCTAAAGCGTATTGAATATGTACGTTTCCGTGAATTTCCGTGCCCTTCCATGGTCAATCACGGCCCCACCCGGAATTCGCGTATATTGGCCTTCGCTCGCGGCTCAGTGCTGTTGTGTGGCCCCGCACCGCTTTTGCAATTTCGCGCCCCTTGGTGTACTCTTGAGCCTCCGGGGACCAAGTGTGCCGTCCCCCCCCTCAGTGAGGTATTCTTGTCATGTCGTATCAAATTCGTTGTATCCTTGTCGCATCCCTCGCGGTCGGATTCTCCCTCCCCGCCATTGCCGCACCACTGTCCTACGGCCGCGACATCAGGCCCATCCTGTCGAGCAAATGCTTCAAGTGCCACGGCCCGGATGATGCGGCCCGGCAGGGTGGCCTGCGCCTGGACACTTTTGAAGGGGCGACGGCGGAATACAAGACCGGCCTGAAGGCCATCGTCCCCGGCGACGCGACCCAGGGCGAATTCTTCAAGCGCATCCTGACCCACGACGAAGATGACCGAATGCCACCGATTCAGGTGGGGCCCGCTCTGGACGAGGCCACCGTCGCCACGTTGCAGCAGTGGGTTGCCGAGGGCGCGGTCTACGAACCCCATTGGGCCTTCGTGAAGCCCGCCAAGGCCCCCCTTCCCGCGTCGTCCCAGCAGGCCTGGCTCCGCAACGCCATCGATTTTTTCATCGCGAAGGGACTGGACGAAGCCGGACTGGCGCCGACCGCCGAAGCCGACAAGTATACGCTTGTCCGCCGTGTCTACCTCGACCTGACGGGCCTCCCGCCCACCCCGGCGGAGGTGGAGGGCTTCGCCGCCGACACGAGCCCCGTGGCCTATGAGAAGCTGGTGGAGAAGCTGCTGGCCTCGCCGCGCTATGGCGAACGCTGGGCCCGGGTCTGGCTCGACCTCGCGCGCTACGCGGACACCAAAGGCTATGAGGCCGACCGCCACCGGGACATGTGGCGTTACCGCGACTGGATCATCGACGCCTTCAATCAGGACAAGCCCTTCGACCAGTTCACCATCGAGCAGATCGCGGGCGACATGCTGCCCGAGCCCACGATGGAGCAGCAGCTTGCCACGGCGTTTCACCGCAACACGATGACGAACGACGAGGGTGGCACGGACAACGAGGAATTCCGGACGGCGGCCATCATCGATCGCGTCGACACGACCATGTCGGCGTGGATGGGCCTCACGATGGCCTGTGCCCAGTGTCATACCCATAAATACGACCCTCTCACGAATAAAGAGTTCTACCAGTTCTACGCCTTCTTCAACCAGACCCAGGACGCGGA
The DNA here is from genome assembly GCA_044344195.1 of Candidatus Hydrogenedentales bacterium. Lineage (GTDB taxonomy): Bacteria > Hydrogenedentota > Hydrogenedentia > Hydrogenedentales > JAEUWI01 > JAEUWI01. The sequence goes on along the minus strand of JBIJDL010000002.1, from coordinate 15,247 downwards.
CCTCTATCCGGAAGAATCCCCCGTGCTACCTTCGCCGACGCCGGAGCAGCAGCAGGAACTGGACTTCCTGAATGCGCGGCTCCAGCAGGTGACTGCAATGCTCCAGACGGCCCTGCCCGCCCGCAGTGCAGGTCAGGAAGCCTGGGAACAGAAACTGGTGACGGAAGGCAACGGCGCGCCAGTGGTATCCGGCTGGGAATCCCTCGGCCCAATTCCCGAGGAGAATTTTGAAATCGCCTATGACGCAACGGGCGGAATCGATCCGGCTTCGAAGGATCTGGTCGCACCCGAGGGCTACGCCTGGCAGACGCGTCCTGATTGGGCCGACGGCGCAATCCAGAAACTGGAGGGCGGTGGCCCGGCCATCACCTACCTGCGCCGCACGATCCGCAGCGAATCGGCGCTCCCCTATCCCATCAAGGTCGGCAGCAACGACGCCATCATGATCTGGCTGAACGGCGTGCTGGTCCATGGCAACAAAATTGCCCGCGCCATCACCCAAGGCTCCGACGCCGTCCAGTTGAGCCTTCAGCCCGGCGAGAACCTGCTGCTGATGAAAGTGGTGAACGCGGGCGGAGAATATGCCTTCTCCTATGAGAGCCCCTACCAGGGACTGCCCGAGAACATCGTGAACCTCGCGAAGATGCCCGCCAATCAGCGCACGCCGGAGCAGGCGGTGGAGCTGCTCAACTACTACAGAGAGAACATCGCACCGGAACTTTCAATGTTCCGCGATCAGATTGCCCAGATGAAGGCCGAGATTGATCGGGTCAATACGGCCGTGCCCAAAATCCCCGTGCTGCGCGAGCTGAGTCCCACGGAGCGGCGCCTTACCCGCATGTTTGAAAAGGGCAGCTTTCTGAGCCCCGGTGAGGAAGTGATACCCGGCACCCCTGCCGCCTTGCACTCCCTGCCCTATGACGCCCCCCGCAATCGGCTGGGCCTGGCGAAATGGTTGGTCGACGAGAACAACCCCCTCGCCGCCCGTGTACTGGTCAACCGCTTCTGGGGCCAGTTCTTCGGCGTCGGTCTGGTCGAGACGGCCGAAGACTTCGGCACTCAGGGCGAAATGCCCTCCAACCAGGCCCTCCTCGACTGGCTCGCCGTGGATTTTATGGAGCAGGGCTGGTCCATGAAGAACCTCTGCCGAACCATCGTCACCTCGGCCACCTACCGTCAAGCCCCCACCGTGACCCAGGACCGCCTGGAAAAGGACCCCTACAACCGACTCCTCGCTCGGGGACCCCGCTTCCGCCTGGAAGCCGAGATGGTGCGCGATCAGGCGCTGGCCTCGGCAGGTTTGCTGAGCGCGAAGCTCCACGGCCCCTCGGTCATGCCGCCCCAACCAGAAGGCATCTGGCAGGTGGTCTACAGCGGCGACCAATGGAAAGAAAGCACCGGCGAGGACAAGTACCGTCGCGCGCTGTACACCTACTGGCGGCGCACCATGCCCTATCCCTCCATGGTCGCTTTCGACGCCCCCTCACGCGAGGTCTGCACCGTCCGGCGTATTCGCACGAACACGCCCCTGCAGGCGCTCGTTACGTTGAATGACCCGGCCTATATTGAAGCCGCTCAGGCCATGGCCCGCCGCGTGCTCCAGGAGGCCCCTGCGCCCGACCTGGAAAGCCGGATCCGCTATGCCTATCTGCTTGCAGCATCGCGCCCGCCGGAAGCGGCCGAGATGGAATCCGTAAAGGCCTTGTACAATGATGGCGTGGCTCAGTACTCCGCCGATGGCGAAATCGCATTGGCCATGGCCACAAACCCGCTCGGGCCGCCCACGGGAAACACCGACAACGCGGAGTTGGCCTCGTGGACCCTGGTGAGCAATGTATTGTTGAATCTGGATGAAGTGTTGACCAAACGATAGCCGTGACGGCCCAAAATAAAAAGAGAAAAGCCCTATGAATCCTTACATGGACCACATGCACGCCCTCACCCGCCGCCACTTCCTTGAGCGCGCCGGCGCGGGCATTGGTGCGGCGGCCTTGAGCTGCCTTATGGGCCAGAACCCCGCCAGCGCAGTGCTTACGCCGGAAGGTCCGCGCGGTGCCCAGTTCACGCCCCGCGCCAAGCGCGTCATCTGTCTCCACATGGCCGGTTCGCCGTCCCAGCTTGACCTCTTCGACTACAAGCCCAAGCTCAATGAGTTGAATGGCCAGAAGTGTCCCGATGAGTTCCTGGCGAACGAACGCTTCGCCTTCATCAAGGGCCACCCCACCATGTTGGGCTCGCCCCACAAATTCGCGCAGCACGGCCAGAGCGGTGCCTGGATTTCGGAACTCCTGCCTCACCTGTCCGGTGTGGCCGATGAATTGTGCATGGTGCGCTCCATGAAGACCGACCAGTTCAACCATGCCCCGGCCCAGCTCTTTCTCTACACCGGCGCCCCCCGACCGGGCCGTCCCTCCATGGGCTCCTGGCTTACCTACGGCCTCGGCTCGGAGAACCAGAACCTGCCGGGTTTTGTCGTGCTTGTGTCGGGCGACAAAACGCCCGACGCGGGCCAGAGCGTGTGGGGCAGCGGCTTCCTCCCCACCATACACCAGGGCGTGCAATGCCGCACGAGCGGCGATCCTGTGCTGTACGTCTCCGACCCCAAAGGCATCTCGCGGGAGACCCGTCGGCGTTCACTGGACACGCTGAACGACCTGAACGAACTCCACTTCGAGAAAGACGCGGACCCGGAGACGAAGACGCGCATTTCCCAGTTCGAACTGGCCTACCGCATGCAGCTTTCCGTCCCGGAAGTGATGGACATTGGCGCGGAGCCAGACTACATCCATGAAATGTACGGCACCAAACCAGGCACAACGTCTTTCGCCAACAATTGCCTACTGGCCCGACGGCTGGTCGAGAAGGGCGTGCGCTTCGTACAGCTTTTCGACTGGGGCTGGGACACCCACGGTGCCGGCCCCGGAAACGATATCGTCGAGTACCTTCCGCAGAAGTGTAAACTGACCGACCAGGCGGCGGGCGCGCTTATCCGCGATTTGAAGCAACGTGGCCTGCTGGAAGACACCTTGGTCATCTGGACCGGAGAGTTCGGGCGCACGGCCATGAACGAAGCGCGCGACGGCTCCAAGTTCCTGGGCCGCGATCACCACCCCCACGCCTTCACCATCTTCATGGCGGGCGGCGGCTGCAACGCGGGCGCGCAAATCGGCCAGACGGACGAACTCGGCTATCGGATTGCGGAAAACCCGGTCCACATCCACGATCTTCAGGCCACGATCATGCATCTCATGGGCTTCAACCATGAAAAGCTGACGTACCACTATCAAGGCCGGGATTTCCGCTTGACCGACGTGCACGGGGTAGTCCGGCCCGAATTGATGGCCTGAGGGCCAGTGTACTCGGGACAGAATATTTTCGGGTGTTCGGGTTCGGTAAATTGATTGTTGCCTGTTGTCCCTGATGTCGCTGCCGTCCCTGTGACCGACGAAGATTCATTTGCGGTCCTCCGCAACGGCTCTTTCCCCAAAAGCCCTCCTAAAATCACAAACACTCCCCGGGGGTTTAGCGGGGAGTGTTGCGCTGTAGCGCCTTGGCGCGACACGGGGTGCCGCGATTCAGCCTACAGTGGTGTGCGAAGATTTTTGACAGCCCAGCCGCTACGGCGGTCTGGATCGTGCAGGTTCAGTTAACGTCGGCGCTCCATTGCTTGAAGAAGGCCTGAATTCCTCGAACGGGCTTCAACTTAATGTTCGTGTAATGAAGTCGCATCAACTTGTCGAAGGCGTCCAATTTGTCCCGGGCGATAATCGTCCCTTGCGCCTTGTCTTCAAGACTATCCGCCGACTTGGCGGAAAACTCAAATACAGCCATGTTACGCGTTCTCCGAAGTACCCAATCCGACTACCTTCGAAGCCTCACTGTTGACTTCTGCCTATATAGTCGTATTTTCGGACAGAAAGTACAGAGAATGGTCCGTATTGGAACACAATATTTGTATTCTACTTATTTTGGAATAGTTTTCAATGAAATGCACTCAGTACGTGTCAGTCGGGAAGTTCGGGGACTGCCTCCCGCGCCTTGAGTGATTATGCCGCGCACGCGCTCCAGCGACCTGCGAAGCGGGTGGCTGTACCCATGAGGAAACGTCTCTATCCCCACGGTTCTTCAGGGGGGCTTTTCCGATTGGGTGGACGACAAGACGCGAGGTCGAAATCGTGCGCCCATCGGCAACAGTCCCCGGGGACTGCCTCCCGCGCCCAAGGTGACTCCACCGCGCACGCGCTCCAGCGACCTGTGAAGCGGGTGGCTGTAGCCATGAGGAAACGTGGATTCTCAGGCGGGGACAGTTTCCGATTGGGAAGACGGTTCGTCGCAATATCGAAGACATGTGCCAATCGGCAACAGTCCCCGTCAGTAATCCGAAGGCTTGCTGCTGTACTTGTCGCCGAAGGGGCCGTTCTGCTCCTCTTCCATGCTCATCCTGATGCGGAGGTAGGATTCATAACGCCAGGGCAGGAGTTCGCCGGCGTTCACGGCGGCGGCCACGGCGCAGTCGGGCTCGTGGGTGTGGCTGCAATCGCGGAAGCGGCATTGCATGCCGAGGGCGGCGAGGTCGGGATAAAACCACGACACTTCCTGCGGGGTCACACCCCAGACGCCCAGCGCGCGGATACCCGGGGTGTCGATGATGCGGACATCGCCTTCGAGCTCGTAGAGGCGCGAGGCCGTGGTCGTATGGCGGCCGCGATGAGACACGCCGCTCACCTGCTGGGTGTGCACTTCGAGATCGCTGTCCAGCGCATTAAGCAGGGACGACTTCCCCACGCCACTGTGGCCGGATAGGATGCTCAGCTTGCCGGACAATAGCGCCCGGAGATCATCCAGACCCCGACCCGATTCGCAACTGGTGCGGACCACGCGGAAGCCCAGGCGCTCGTAGTCCGCGAGTTCCGGGGGCTCTTCGTCTTCGATAAGGTCCATCTTGTTCACACAGATCACGCACTCCACGCCACCCACTTCGGCGGCAATGAGATAGCGATCCACCAGGCCTGGTCGAAAGGGCGGATCGGCGGCGGCGGTGACGATAACCAGCAGGTCGATGTTCGCCGCGAAGATCTGCTCGTCCAGCCGGTCGTGCTCGTGGCCGGGACGGCTCAGGCGCGTCCGCCGAGGCCCCACGCCCCGGACGACCCACTTCTCCTCATCGCGCTCGACAAAGACCTTGTCGCCCGGCGCCAGTAGCGTGGCGCGGTCTTCCTTGAGGCGCTCGTCGATGAGGCAGAGCTCCTCGTCGCCATCCTTGAGCACAAAGGCCCATTTCTTCGAGTGGGAGATGACCAGAGCATTCGGAACGAAATCCGTGACAAGCGGATTCAAGTCCACGGCGGAATCCGAGATGGCCGATTGGGCGCGTCGGTGCCGCGCGCGATCATGCGTGAAGGCGGTTTCGTGGGCCTCGTCCCAATTACGGGTACGGACCTGGGAGCGCTTCTTTTTTTTGACGAGCTTTTTTTTCACAGAGCTCCCTGTCCATAGACTGGCGCGCTGACTCGATGAAGTAACCGATTTAACGGTGTATCTCTGCCCACAAAGCCCTCCATTTGCAGCCTGCACAAAACCAAGGCCGGATGGACGGTCAATTCGGCGGCGCACTGGAATATGGAAGGCTTGGTGAATACGCCACGGGCAACGAAACGCTGATAAATCCGAAGCTCAATGAGCGTATCAAGGGCAAAGCGGCCCGCCTCGAATTCCCGCTGGGTCTCCTGAGGTTCGGGCTTATCCCATTCGACGATGGTCCCCTCCTTCGCATGCAACAAAACGTGTCCAAGCGCATGAAAGACGAAGATCCAGAAACTGTCGGTGCAGAGGTCAATATCTTCCAATAATATGACGGCCTTTTCCGGTCCCAACCAGAAGACGGCCCCTCGGGCGCCTTGGGGTACGCCTGGCGGAATAAAAACGAAGGCAACACCAAGCGCTGCCAGGGCAGACTTGAGTGCAGGAAGATAATCCTGCGGCTGGCCGCACGAAAGGGCGCGCAGGTCCGCCAGGCTGGCCAGGAGTGCCCGCCGGTCGAGGGGAGCACACTCAATTTGCTGGCCCTTTAGTTCGGCGTACCGTAGCCAGGCGGCCGTCGCGCGGGCGTCTGCCGCAGTGCGGCCCCGCCGCGATCGGAAAATGGGCTCGTAGCGCCTGAGCGTGGCAATATTCGACAGGGCTGAAACGCCAAAGTAGCGCCTCAATTCCTCAGCCCGCTCTCTTGGGGTTTGAAGATCGGACACCATCCCCAACGCGACTAGAGACGCAAATCCATAGTCGTTGACTTGACGCTCCTCCCCTTTCAGGGCGGCCCGCTCGTCTTCCCATTTCTGACGCGCGCGTATGAGACGATACTCTGATTCAAGGGACGACCAAATGCGGGCTGCGACGCCCGTCGCCCGCTCCAATTGAAGGGCCGTCTCCGGGGTGATGGCCTTGGTTCCGTTGAATATGGCGCTCAGCTTCGGAGAGGGACGTCCCATGCGCTGGGCCAATTCATCCTTGCTCATCCCGAGGGAATCAAGGACTTCTTCCAGGTATTCCCCGGGGGGAATGGCCAGATCGGACATGGGCATCAAGTTAGTCGCCATAGTGCTTGCTCACCTCTTCAATACAAACCACGCTCAATTCGCCACGTTCCAGCGTTACAATCAGCCGCATAAAACCCGTCAACTTGATGGCATACTGGCCAGCCCGATCACCCCGTAATGGATGACAGGCCAGGGGCCTCTGCGCCATCAACTCCTCGAAATCCAAGCATGCCCGGATGATATTGACCCGCTGGATATATTTCCGGGCCACCTCAACACCATACGCCCTTTCGGCCTCGCGCGACTCCAGGTACTGGCGCTCCAGTCTTCGGTTTCGGAATCGCACTTCCAATGTGACGCCTCCTTAGCTGCCACCCACATTTTACCCCAAAGGTAAATCCATCGCAAGCACAAAGAACAAAACGGCCTCCTCTCTGGCAAATACGCCATTCCGGAGGCCGTTAAAACTAGCGATTGACAAACATTCTACGCCTCGTGGTCAAACGAAACCTTGGGCGCAATATAGGCCGCGACTTCGTCGATGGGAATGCGAATCTGCTCCATGCTGTCGCGCTCGCGGATGGTGACGGTGTTGTCTTCCTTCGTGTCGTAGTCCACGCAGATGCAGAAGGGCGTGCCGATTTCATCCTGACGGCGATAGCGGCGGCCGATGGCACCCGCCTGATCGTAGTAGGTGTTGAACTTGCGCCGGAGCTTCTTTTCGAGGTTTTCCGCGATTTCCGCCAGGCCGTCCTTCTTCACGAGGGGCAGGATCGCCGCCTTGATCGGGGCCAGTTTCGGCGCGAGGCGCATGACCACGCGGGTCTCACCGTCCACTTCATCCTCGTGGTAGGCCGAGCACAGCACCGCCAGCGTGGTGCGATCGGCACCGGCGGAGGGCTCCAGCACGGTGGGCACGAAGCGCTCGTTCTTCACCTGATCGAAGAAGGAAAGGTCTTTGCCCGAATGCTTGGAGTGCGCCTTCAAATCGAAGGTGCCGCGATTGGCCAGGCCCTGAAGCTCGCCCCAGCCGAAGGGATATTCGTATTCCACGTCCACCGTGCGCTTGGAGTAATGCGCCAGGCTCTCCTTGGGGTGTTCGTACCAGCGGAGCTTGTCTTCGGGAATGCCCAGGCGCAGGTACCAGTTCCAGATTTCCTGCTGCCACTTCTCGAACCAGATTTCTTCGTCTTCTTCCTTGCAGAAGAACTCGATTTCCATCTGCTCGAATTCGCGGCTGCGGAAGATGAAGTTGCGGGGATTCACCTCATTGCGGAAGCTCTTGCCCACCTGCGCGATACCGAAGGGGATCTGGCAGCGGGTGGAGGAATAGACCTCCTTGAAGTCCACGAAAATCGCCTGGCAGGTCTCGGGGCGCAGGTAGGTATTGACCGCCGTATCCTCGCTTACGCCGAGCTGAGTCTTGAGCATACTGTTGAACTTTTTCGGCTCGGTCAGTTCGCCGCCGCAGTCCGGACACTTCTTCGCTTCCAGGTGATCTTCGCGAAAGCGGTGTTTGCACTCTTTGCAGTCCACCACCACATCGTGGAAGGCTTCCACGTGGCCCGAGGCCACCCACACTTCCGGGTGCATGATAATACTCGCATCGAGCCCGACAATGTCATCGCGGGTCTGGACAAAGTTATACCACCAGTCATCCTTCAGGTTGCGCTTCAGTTCGACGCCCAGCGGGCCGAAGTCCCAGCAGCCATTGACGCCGCCATAGATACCGCTCGATTGAAAGATGAATCCCTTACGCTTGCAAAGGCTGACCAGCTTGTCCACGATAAACTCCTGTTTTCACTCGATATTGGGGGAAATGGCGCGGGGCCTGAAAAGCCCATGGCGCAAGCGGGTATTGTAGGGGTTGAAGCCTTTTGATTGCAATTGTTTAGCGCAATCTCCGGCGCGGGAGCGGCCCTTGCCGCAGAAACGGCCCAAATCGTGGTGGAACCGAATTCCTGCAGTGCCTTAAACTTCATCAGAATAAATCGCCGGTCTGTTTGTATCGTTCAAGGGAGAGAGTGTGCCCGTCTTTGACGGGATGCGCAGGATGGTGCCCGGAGTCGAATCCGACACCGAAACCGCCCATGGGATTGCCCGGTTCGGGCAGTCGGGAACACGACGCGAAGGGGAACGAAAGCCTTGCCCACCAACTACGTGCTTATCGACTATGAAAATGTCCAGCCAGACAATCTGGAAAAACTTGCCGAACTGCCCGTGAGGGTTTACGTCTTCGTGGGGGAAAATCAGACGAAACTGACCTTTGAGTTCTCTAATGCGATGCAGAGACTCGGGGACCGTGCGAGCTATGTAAAGATGAAAGGCAATGGCCCCAACGCCCTCGACTTTCATATCGCCTTCTACGCCGGTGAACTGGCTACCGCCGATCCTGAAGGGTATTTCCACATCATCTCGAAGGACTCGGGCTTTGATCCGCTGATCGCCCACCTGCGCAATGGCCGCACACCAAAAATACGAATTTATCGCCATCAGGACATTGGGCAAATTTGCGCGCCAACGAAGGCAAAGCCTGCCGCAGTCGATGATCGCCTTGGTCAGGTGCTTGAAGACCTCCAACGACGCTCCCCCTCACTTCCGAAAAAGCGCGACACCCTTCAGAACACCATCAACACGCTATTCGGAAAAAAACTGAAGTCTGGAGACGTGGACGCGCTAATTGAGGCGCTGCAATCGCGAAAAATTGTCACTATTGCGGGAAACCAGGTTCAGTACAGTCTGCCCGAAAATGTGATGAAGTCACGAAACGGAAATGGGACTTCCTGAAGTCCCCTCAATGCAGGGCCGTTGATGCGGGGCTATTCCTTTCCTGAAAGCAACGCGTCGATCTCGGGCTTCAAGACTTCCATGAGCCGCTGACGACCCACCGTCGTCAAGTGCTCGTTGGGCGCGCCGCCGTGATCGAGGAAGTCCACCGTCGGGGCCGAACCCGCAAAGTCCACAAGGCGCAGCTCCTCGTCAGCCTCTATTTCCGTGGCAAGTGCCCGCTTGACCGTTTCCCGATTTCGCTCGATGTCAGCCGTCAACTTGGGGCCGAACCCCGACGCCCCGCGCTCCAGGTCCACCGGCGTGAGGTAGAGCAGCACCTTCACGCCATCGGCCCGCATCTCGTCCACCAGGCCAACCATGGCGCGCAGCAAGGGGTGGTCACTGCTAATCGGCAGTCCATAGCAGAGATAGTAGGATTCCCGTGGCGTTAGTTTCTCGTCGGCCCCGTCAGTAGATGAATCTTTGCCCAGGCCGAAGTCTACTGGCGCCCCGCGCAGATGGCTGTGCAACGTGCGGTAATAGTCGTCGATCTTGAGCGCCTTCTTATTCAACACGTCAAACTCCACCAGCGGGCGATACAGGGCGCGCACGAAGCGGGAATCCCACGTCAACTGGTGGAGCACCTTCTCCGTATAGCTGTCCGGGCGCTCGTACCACGTGGGCGAGAACGAACGAAGATTCACCACAACAACCGCCACGCGGGGCGCGGTGCCCCGCGCGCGCAGATAGCGCCAGCTCGCCTCCATCATGTCCAGCGTCAGCGCCGCCTCGGAGATAGAACACACCTGCAAATCCGGGTAGGACGCCGTGATCGCATCTTCGAGACTCAGCGTATCCCTTTCACCCGGCCCGCGCCAGAAGAAGGTGCTGTCGCCCATGAGCAACAGGTCCGGCTGCTGCGCCACAGCCTTGTCCAGCACGCCGAGAAAAGGCTCCGGCTCCGCGAGGCCGGCGTACAGCGCGAAGGCGACCCACAGGCCCGTGACGAGGCCCACCAGCGCGACCATGCGGACCAGAATGCGCAAGGGAACGCGCCACTCAGAACTGGAAGTAGATGAAAGGAATTTCATGATACCCTCCCAGTGCGAAGATGATGAACAAGGTAGCGGCATAGGAAGCCCAGCGGACGTGCCATGCGGGACTCTGGAAGGGCGTCGGGGCCTGATTCGCTGCCTGCGATCCTTCCAGGAGCAGCATGATCGCGAGAACGGCCAGCCCGAGTAAAAGGCTGGAAACGGGATTGGCGAGGGTAAACTCGCTCCATTGACGCGCCAATAATTCAGCGTCGAACCAGCCCGTGGGAAGTGCGGATACCAGGTTCAGCGCATGCTCCAGCGAGGTGGCCCGAAAGAATATCCACGCGAAGCAGACCAGGCCAAAGATGGTGACACGTTTCATCAGTACCTTTAGCGGTCCAGGGCATTCGGGTCCGCGCAGTTTCGCCACGGCTTCTCCGACGAGGTAGTAGAGTGCGTGGAGCGCCCCCCAGCAGACGAAGGTCCATTCGGCGCCGTGCCAGAGCCCGCTGAGGAGAAATACAATCGCGATATTGCGCACCCACCGGACTCCCGAGACTCGCCCCCCACCCAGGGGCACGTATACGTAGTCTCGAAACCAGATGGACAAGGAAATGTGCCAACGCCGCCAGAAGTCGCGGATGGACTGGGCGGCATAGGGCCGGTTGAAGTTGAGCATGAGATCGACGCCGAGAATGCGCGCCGAGCCCACGGCAATGTCGGAATACGCGCTGAAGTCACAGTAGATCTGAAAAGCGAAGGCGACAGTGCCGATAATGACGAGCAAGCCGACCGGCGCTTCGGCCTCTCCATAAACACTTCCGGCGATCAGCGCCATGCGATCCGCCACCACCATCTTCTTGAAGAGTCCCCACAGGATCAGCCGAAGGCCGGACACGGTGCGCGCGTAGTCCCAGCGGTGCCGCTCGCAGAACTGGGGCAGCAGATGCGCCGCGCGCTCAATGGGGCCCGCCACAAGCTGTGGGAAAAAGGCCACATAAAGCGCGAAGCGCCCCAGGTGTTTCTCCGGCGGACAGTCCCGACGATAGACATCGATGGTATAGGCCAGGGTTTGGAAGGTGTAAAACGAGATACCCGCGGGCAGGAGCGCATCAAGGTGATAGGGCAGTACCTCACGATTCCCGATCAACCCCGCGAGAAATGCGAGGGATTCGCTGAAGAAGTTGAAGTACTTGAAGGTGAAGAGAAGTCCCAGATTGAGGGCGAGACTGCATAGCAACACGGCGGTTCGCGCCGCCGGACGCTGTACCCTGCCCAGAGCCAGGCCCACGCTGTAGTCCACCACCGTCGAGGCCAGCAGCAACAGAAGATAAGCCGGGTTCCAGCAGCCGTAGAAGTAGTAGCTCGCCGCCAGAAGCCAGGCCCATCGCCACCGCTGGGGGAGGGCAAAGAAGCCCACCGCGATCAGGGGAAGGAACAGGATGTACTGGAGGGAATTGAATTGCACAGGTTCAGATCCGCGAATTAGACCGACCGTCGGCGCGCGTGCTCCCGGACGCGGCACCCACGGCGGGCACAGTCTAGCACAGGACGCTCCCACCGGTAACGCGCGGACGACCGACCATTCCCGAAATCAACCAGCGGGCGGGCTCACCCCCGCCAATAGGGCGCTTTCAGGCTCCAGCCATTTTTGTACGCGCGATAGGCCCAGCCATTGGCCGTCTCCACGGCCTCGGTGTTCTCCCCCGTGAAGCGCTGCGATGCGACATCCCAGCCCAGCTTCTCGCCCCCGGCCACATACGAGCAGGTGCCCATGTGGCACAACCGCGAAGTGCTGTGCAGTACCTCGACACTGGCAGCCGGGTCCTGGCCGGAGCGAATACAGTCGGCAAAGTTCTGCCAGTGAGGCTCATTGAGCGGTGAGCCTTCGGCTGTCCTCTCCACCAGCGTAGGCTTCCCGTCCGTCGCATTGTTCTCCGTCGCCCAGACTTGATAACCGTCGCGTGTCACCTGAAGACTGCCAAGGGTACCGTGAAACAACGTACCAGTGCCGTTGTCGCCCTCGCGCCGATGCCCGTTCCATGCCCGGTTCGAGAAACTCATGGTGAAGTCGTCGAAGGTGTAGAAAACATCGAGCGTGTCCGGCGTGGTGCGATTGTCCTGGATGACCCACTTGCCCCCATTGGCCACCACGAATCCAGGCTGGAGCACCGGCTTCACATCTTCAAGTTCCATTGCCCACAGCCCGATATCCAGCAGGTGTGCGCCCCACCCCGACAGCCGCCCGCCGGAGTATTCCAGGAAATTTCGGTACGACGGTCCCCACCGATTTGTGTTGAACGGCGCATGCCCCACCCAGCCCTGCTGGAGTTCCCAATCGCAGTCTGGATGCTTGGCGATATCGTCCTCGCCAGGGCCCATCCCGGCGATAGTTTCGCTGTCGTTGAACCAGGTCTCTACACGATGGACCTTGCCAATGTAGCCGGAGCGAATCATCTGGACGGCTTCGCGGTAGTGCGGCCCGCTGCGCTGCAACAGCCCCCCTTGGAATACCACCGTGTTACGCCGCACGGCATCCACCATCGCCTGCCCTTCTTCTATCGTGGTGGCGGCCGGCAATTCACAATAGATCGCCTTGCCCGCGTCGGCCGCGTAAAGGGTACACAGCGCGTGCCAGTGATCCGGCATGGCGATGATGACCGCATCCACGTCCTTGTTGTCGATAACCTCGCGAAAATCGTGGTGCTCCGTCGGGTTGACGCCTGGCTTCTTTCGCGCCATAGCCCCCATTCGTTGCACATTCTTAGGATACATATCACAGACGGCTATCGGCTGCATATCCATGCGCTTCATGACGAAAACGAGGTCTGCAACGCCCATCCCGCACACGCTATTGCTTCCGCCCCATTCGCCAATGTGGCCTGTGCGAATCTTCTCATTCGCACCCAGCACGGTCGCGGGAAGGATGGACTTATAGACCCCCGCCGCCGAAGACTTGCCCGAAATGGCGACGGCGCCGATGATGGGCGCGGTCTTCATGAACTGGCGGCGGGTCTTGTCCGACGCCTCATTTTCCTGATTACTCAGATTCGACATCACGTTGCTCCCTCGCATGAATGCCTCTTTACCAATAGACGAATCAATCTCCTTGGCAATTTTGCGCTGTTGTCACGACGCCATTCTACACCCAGGGTCCGGATTTCGCCAGTGATCTGTAAAAGCGACCGCTCGTGCTTCCGGGACCCTCCAGATGCCGGAGACCAATAGTCTGGGACGTTTCGAAATACCTCTCAAGGGCTGTGGGCCCCGGCGGGCCAAGGAAGCACAATTGAGAGCGGTAGGCAATTGGGCACAGTTCAGGCAACGGCCTGTCGTGTTATACTCTGGGCGTGCGCGGAGAAGCATCGATGTACCGTGTGCGGCACTGTTCTATCGTCCAAACAGGATTACCGGATCATGACCAAAGGCGAATACGATTCACGAATTCAAACCGTTTGCCTCGCTACGCTGACCATCCTGGCCGTAGCGGTAGCACTCTACCTGCTTCGCGTGGTATTGGTCCCCTTTGTCCTTGCAGCCTTCCTCTCCCTTTTGCTTATACCCGTCGTCAATTTTCTGATGCGTAAGTTGCGCGTGGGCCGTCCCTTCGCCCTGACCATTACCCTGTTGGTGGGTTGTCTCGCGGTGTTTGCGGTGGCCGCATTTGTCTCCGTTTCCGTAGGCCAGTTTGCCAATAGCGCGGGGGAATACGAGGCCCAACTCAAGACCCTGCTGCGCCAGGCGGAGAATTCCGGTCCAGTGAATGCCCTGGTCTATCTCGTCGGTGGCACGAATACAGCCCGCACGCCTCCGGCGACCCCGCCCGCTGAAGGTGTGGACCCCGCCCTCGCCGAGGGAGAGCCCGGTCGATTTCAGACCTCTTTACTCCTCCCCGAGGGGGCCATTAACGGTATCGCGCGCCGCCTATCCGCGGGGGTACTGTCCCTCCTTTCAAATGGATTTCTGGTCCTGCTTTTCGCGGCATTTCTGCTTATGGGCAGTACCGCCCAGTCGAAGCCTCGGGGTGGTGTGATCGGCGAAATTGAGAAGCGCGTTCAGAAGTACATTGTCATCAAGCTTCTCTCATCCATGCTGACGGGCTTTCTGGTATTCCTGGTGCTGCAGTTTCTGGGCGTCCGCTTCGCCATGTCCTTCGGAGCCTTCACCTTTATCCTCAATTTCATCCCAAATCTCGGCTCTATCGTGGCCACAGTCTTGCCCTTGCCCTTCGTGCTGCTGACACCGGACGTCTCCATGGTCACCGTGACCCTGGCCCTCCTGCTCCCCCTCATGATCCAGTTCACGATTGGCAGCGTGCTCGAACCAAAAGTGATGGGCGACACACTGGGGCTTCACCCTGTTGTTGTCCTCATGTCCCTTATATTCTGGGGGATTCTATGGGGCTTTGCGGGAATGCTCCTCGCGATCCCCATGACCGCAAGCGCAAAAATCATCCTCGGACGCATCGAAGTAACCCAGCCATTGGTCGGAATCCTCGAAGGGCGTCTTGAAGCGCTGGACGAAATGTAATATGCGAAAGACCATCCCAGACGCGGTGAGGGCCAAAAAGCGAGCCCAACGGTGGGGCCACTATACTTCGCTGAGCTTGGGCGCTGCGGTCCTACTCAGTTGGGCCCTGCTCCACACCTCACGGGCCCATGGGGCTGAACTCCCGCCTTCGTTCCAATCCGTCAAACCGATTCTCGAAGCCCATTGCCTCGAATGTCACCAGCCGAACATTCTCAAGGGCGACCTCTCCCTGAGTACACAGGCCGAGTTCCTGGCCAGTGGCGCCGTCACGCCCGGCGATCCCACGGCCAGCCGCCTCCTCGAAGTCATCCAGCCCGGTCCGAATGGCGAAGCCCCCGAAATGCCCAAGAGAGGCGCCGCCCTGTCCGCCGAGGAAGT
>JBIJDL010000412.1:0-5813 GCA_044344195.1 Candidatus Hydrogenedentales bacterium | reverse complement strand
TGAAGGAGCCGTCGAAGGCGGACACGTCGTGGTGGTCCCTGCAGCCCCTTGCGGTAGCCTCGCCACCCGAAGTACCGAACGCGCCCGGGGCGTGGAAAGCGAACCCCATCGACCGCTTTCTTTTCGCAAAGCTCGCGGAGAAAAATATCGCCCCCGCGCCGGAGGCGGATCATCGCACCCTCATTCGCCGCCTCTACTTCGATCTGCTTGGCCTCCCGCCCACCATCGAAGCGATCAACACCTTCGCCGCCGACACGCGTCCCGATGCCTACGCGCGCCTCGTGGACGAGCTTCTCGCCTCGCCCCACTACGGCGAGCGCTGGGCGCGCCACTGGCTCGACATCGCCCACTATGCCGACACCCACGGCTTCGAGCGGGACCGCCCTCGGGACAACGCGTGGCGCTATCGCGACTATGTCATCCGCGCCTTCAACGAAGACAAGCCCTACGATCAATTCCTGCACGAACAGATCGCGGGCGATGTGCTCCATCCGGAATCGCCCGAGGCCGTCATCGCCACGGGCTTCCTCGCGGCGGGCCCCTGGGACATGGTGGGCCAGGACGAAACCGTGAACGCAGCCCTCAAGCGCATGGCCAGGGCGGACGATCTGGATGACATGGTCACCACGGCCATCTCTGCGACCATGGGCCTCACGGCGAATTGCGCGCGTTGTCACGATCACAAGCTGGATCCCATTCCCCAGAAGGACTACTACCGCCTGTCGGCCGTCTTCGCGGGCACGGCCCGGGGTGATCGCACCGTGGCGCCGGCGTGGGACGCGGCCCAGGTGCGCGTGGCCGCGATCCAGCGCGAACTGGATGCCCTGAGTGCGAGCCCCATCGACCTTTCGGATATCATCGCGGGCGGCAACGGCTACGGCACGGGCAAGCCCTACCCCGCCGGTATCAACACCCAAACCGGTGCCGCGATCTCGGCGATGGCGCAGGGGGTCGAGTCCACGCCCAACACCTACCTGCCCGTGCCGGAAATCGCCGCTGTGGACGGGGTCTTCGTGCCCGATGGCGGCGCGGGGCAATCCGTTACCATAACCTCCACGGGAATCCAGATCCACGATCTGCCCGACACCACCGCTTTGACCTGGGACTACATCCTCAATGGTAAAGTGAGTCTCCAGGCCTCCAGCACGCTGGGTGAAACGGACTATGCGGCGGCACCCAACACCCTCCTCGGCTTCCACGCGAACAAAGGCATCACCTTCGATCTCGACGCGATCCGCGCGGGCGGCCACGGCGGCGTGTTTCGCTTCCGCGCTGTCGCGGGCTATGGCGGCGGGCCGGTCGCTACGCAGGCGGACTTTTTCATCTACATTGACGGCGTGTTGCGCGCGGTGCGGCGTGGCTTCGGCACGAAGGACGGCCCGCTCCCCATCGAGTTTGACATTGCGCCCGCCGAACGGTTCCTCACGCTCATCGCGACCGACGGCGGCGACGGACTAAGCTCGGATCAGGTCTTCTTCGGCAATCCGCGCCTCATCCCCATCGGGGACGATGCGCAACTGAGCCCGGAGCTACGGACGCAGCGTGCGGCCCTTCACGAAGAGCGCACCCGGCTCCTCGCGACGTATCCGACCGACGCCAAGCCCGATCTCGTCTATGCGACCCTGGCCAAAGAATTGCCCCCCACCCACGTGCTCCTGCGCGGCAGCACGGAATCGCCCGGCGAGGCCGTCACGCCCGGCGCCCTCTCCTGCCTGCCCATGCTCACCCCGGATCTCGGTGACGACACATTGAGCGAGGGCGAGCGGCGCGTGCGCCTGGCGCAATGGATCACCGATCCGGACAATCCCCTCACGCCCCGGGTCTGGGTCAATCGCCTGTGGCACTACCACTTCGGCAAAGGCATCGTGGACACGCCCAGCGACTTTGGCTTCGGCGGCGGGCGCCCGACCCACCCCGAGCTGCTCGACTGGCTGGCGAAGCGTCTGCAGGCTGAAGGCTGGTCCACCAAGGCCATGCATCGCCTTATCCTCACCAGCCAGGCCTATCGACAGGAAAGTCGCATGAGCGACAACTATCCCGCCGGCGTCGTCGACCCGCGCGAGGTGGACGCGGACAACCGACTCTTGTGGCGCATGAACCCGCGACGCCTCCCGGCAGAGGCCCTGCGCGACGCCATCCTGGCGACGGCGGGTACCTTGAACCCCGCGCAATTCGGCCCCGGCTACCGCGATTTCACCATGGAAGAGGACTACGCGCCGAAGTACACCGCCGACGCACCGGAATTGTGGCGCAGGAGCATCTACCGATTCGTGGTGCGGAGTTCGCCCGAGCCCTTCATGACCACGCTGGACTGCCCGAACCCGGCCGTCCTCACGCCAGCACGCATGACCACCACCACGGCGCTGCAATCGCTGTCGCTGCTGAACAACGAATTCATGCTCAAGCAGGCAGGCTACTTTGCGGAGCGGGTAAAGCGCGAGGCCGACGCGGATCTATCGGCCCAGGTGGGACATGCCTTTCGAATCGCTTTCGGACGCGAGCCGGTTGACAGTGAATCCGCTGCATTGCGGTCATTGGCGGAGAGGCAGGGTCTCGCCGCGTTGTGCCGCGTGCTATTCAATGCGAATGAGTTTGTGCATATAGATTGAAAGAAGAGATTTGAAACCACAGAGAACGCAAAGAGCACAAAGAATCGATACTCGTTCCCAAGCTCCGCTTGGGAATGCAGTCCCCGGAGCTCCGCTCCAAAGCGCCCAAGGCGATTTCCAGACATCTGCAAGATTCGTGGCAACGGGAATTATCAGCCCGCCTCTTCGTTCACGTGGAGTGGCGTCCAATGCCTGCGAAGCAGAGCTTCGAAGACGGCATTCCCAAGCGGAGCTTGGGAACGAGCGGTGTAGTGTTAATTTCGTCTGAATTCGTGTCCATTCGTGGTTAAAAAACAGCTATCGAGGAACACCATGATCCGAGCAATCGCAACGCTCAAGCAACTCACTCTGTGGGAAATCGTCCTGCTCGGATTGGGCGCAGTATTTGCCATCGTAAATCTGCCCGGTGCACTCTCACAGTCAGAAGAACCCGCGCTCGCTCTTGTATCCTCCCTGTCGCTCCTCGGCATAGCGATCTTTGTTCTATTAGGGGGGCAATTTCGAGAGACCGCGTTTTTCATTCTACTCGTCTTCGTCGCATATCATCTCCTCACCTCATACTTGACAAATATTTGGGCATATGACATTGCAAATCTGAATCTTCCGGCGAACGCGAATCTTGCGCCCGCTGATTCAACGATGCGCTTTGCTTTTGATGTAATTGTGGAAGTATTGGCCGTGCTTGTCGCCGCAAGACTGACGTTCAGCGGCGTCGTAGCACTACCTATGGAAACACCCTCACCCCATGCACAAACCTGATCCCTGCCCCGGCCACCAAATCCACCACGGCACCCGCCGCGAGTTCCTCTGGAAACTCGGCGGCGGTCTGGGCGGTGTCGCGCTGGCCTCATTGCTGAACGACGGCGGCTACCTCAGCGCCGCGCCCGCCGATCCCCTCGGAGCGCGCCCGCCCCACTATGCCCCGGAAGCGAAAGCCGTCATCCAGATCTTCTGTCCCGGCGGCCTGAGCCAGGTGGACACCTGGGACTACAAGCCCGAGCTGGAGCGGCGCAACGGGCAACCCTTCGACCCCACGGGCAAGCTGGAGTTCTTCGCGTCGAAACCCGGCAACTGCCAGGGAAGCTATTGGAAATTCCGCCAGCATGGCGAGTGCGGCAAGTGGATGAGCGATCTCTTCCCCCACCTCGCCGGGTGCGTGGACGACATGGCCTTCGTTCATTCCATGACCAGCAAGACGGCGCTGCACGGCCCCGCGTGCTTCATGATGAACACAGGCTACACCTTGCCAGGCTTCCCCTCCATGGGCGCGTGGGTGACCTACGGCCTTGGCTCCGAATCGCGCAACCTGCCCTCCTTCGTGGTGTTGCCCGACGTGCGCGGCCTGCCGCCCGGCGGCCCCATCAACTGGGGCGCAGGCTTCCTCCCCGCCGTCCACCAGGCCACCACGCTCAGCAGCGACCCGAGCCGACCCGTTATCGCCGATCTATTCCCCCCCGAGGGCTACGCCGCCACGCCCGAGGGCGAGCGCCAGTCCATGGATGTGCTCGCGCTCCTGAACCAGCGCCACGCCGAGGCCCGCGCGGAGTACTCCGAACTCGAAGCGCGCATCACGGCCTATGAACTCGCCGCGCGCCTCCAGCTCAGCGCCCCCGAAGTCACCGACATCGCCTCGGAGAGCGAGGCCATCCGCAGGCTCTACGCGCTGGACCACAAAGACATCGGCCCCTTCGGCCGCCAATGCCTCCTCGCACGCCGACTCGTCCAGCGCGGCGTCCGCTTCGTGCAGATCTACTGTGGCGCGGAAAACACCCAGTCCAAGGCCATCCGCCCCAACTGGGACAGCCACGAAGACCTCCCCCGCGACCACGGCTACTGGGGCCCCATCCTCGATACCGGCAGCGCAGCATTGTTGCGCGATCTGAAAAGCCAGGGCATGCTCGACGACACCCTAGTCATCTGCACCACCGAATTCGGACGCCAGCCCGGCGCGCAAGCGGGCATCGGCCGCGACCACAACCCCGGTGCCTTCACCGCCTGGATGGCCGGCGGCGGCACCCGAGGCGGCACCAGCTACGGCCAGAGCGACGAATTAGGATTCAAAGTCGCCGAAAACCCCACATACTGCTACGACCTCCACGCCACATCGTTGCATTTGCTCGGGATGGACCACGAGCGCTTGAGCTATTACCACAACGGGATAGAACGCAGGCTGACGGATGTGCATGGGCATGTGATTGGGGAGTTGTTGGCTTGAAGGGTGGGTCGACGCCCGAGTAGACTCTTACAAGCAGTAATTGCACCAAACAGAGGCACCTGTCATGAGTAAACCGGTAGAAGACATCGAGCAAGAAGTTGCCCGCCTCACGCCAGACCAATTGGCTCAATTCCGCGCGTGGTTCGAAGAATTTGATGCGGATGCGTGGGACCGTCAGATTGAGCAAGACGCTAGCGCGGGAAAACTTGACTCGCTTGCCCAAGGCGCGCTGTCGGAGCACAAGGGTATCGTCAACAGTGAACAAGATAGGCTAGGAGCGCCAGTTTCTTCGTTATGAGAACGACACAGAAGCCCAGATTCAGACGACAACTTACCCATGTCAGCAATCGCACTATTGTAATTGCAGTTCTTGTGAGCGCATGTAGCACCGCTTTCACTCTTCTAATGTCTGGTTGCACCACATACAGCGTCGCTCAACCGTCATATGCTCAAGCGAGCGCCGGAGGGTATGGACCTCAATTGGTTTGGGCCCCCCCACCTACAGATCCGTCCAGGTTTGAACTGCCAAAAGCTCCACGGTATTCCACGTCAGAAGCCCATACGGTCACCGAGATTCTTTCCCAAGGCAGATTCTTCGTCCTGGAAGATAATACGGTGTGGATGGTGGATGCGAGCGACACCCACGACACTGCGGACTGGTTGCCACTATCCAAGATTGCAATTTTGGAGACAGAGCACAGTGGGTACATTTTTCATGACCTGATTGAGTTGGACGACGGAGAATCGGCGTCAGCAACTTACCTCGGAACTGTCGCGCTTCGCACCAATATTAATGGGAAGTTTGAAGGCTGGGAGGGAGACACCGTTTTTAGTCTCAACAATGGGCAGCAAGTGAAACAGATAGGCTTCGAGATATACTACTACTATGCATATATGCCAATTGTCTTGTTTGTGAATATCGGCGTTCCTGGTTTTTATGAGATGATAGTGGATGGAGTTCAAGAGAAAATAGGCGTGTATGTTCTTCG
>JBIJDL010000422.1:0-5610 GCA_044344195.1 Candidatus Hydrogenedentales bacterium | reverse complement strand
CCTTCCGCCTCGCGAGGCTGGAGCGCCTGCGCAAATTTGAGCTGTTCCTCGGCCTCCTTCAGGCGGCCCAGCTTGGTGAAAAGGGCCCCAAGCAGAAAGCGTGGCGGCAGCCACAGAGGCATGATGTGAATACAGGCCTCCAGGTGAGCGACACCCGCTTCATGATTGCCGCGGGCGAGCTCCGCCTGTGCCTGCTCCCAGGCCTCCGCCATCCGGCGCTGAGACCGATGACGCATGCCCATCTGCAAGGCCACCAATCCGCCCAGGGTGAGTATGCCGATCAATAACTCCGTCATGGTACTACCGTCTTTCTCCGTCGCCGTATTCACAGCGCGCTGAATCTTAGCGTGGGATGACCCGCTTTTTGTACAATGGCGCGGCCCGCACGCCGCAGGGCCCCACGATCTCAATCTCCGCACCACTGGTCGGCACCTCGCCGCGGGAGCTCAGGTATGCATGAATTTCACGCCACCACCGTTATCTCCGTCCGCAAGAATGGCATCGTAGCCATCGGCGGCGACGGCCAGGTCACCCTCGGCAACACCGTAATGAAGGGCAACGCCATGAAAGTGCGGCGTCTGGCCGACGGGGCCGTGCTCGCGGGCTTCGCCGGGGCCGTCTCCGATGCCTTCGCGCTCTTCGAACGCTTCGAAGGCAAGTTGCAGGAGTATAACAAGAATCTCGCGCGCGCCGCCGTGGAACTCGGCAAGGAATGGCGCACGGACAAGTACCTGCGCCAGCTCAACGCCCTCCTCGCGGTCTGCGATAAGGACCAGTCGCTCCTCATCGCGGGTACGGGAGAGATCATCGAGCCCGAAGATGGCATCATCGCCATCGGTTCAGGGGGCTCCTTTGCCCTCGCGGCAGCCCGCAGCCTGATCAAGCACACAAACATGAGCGCGGAAGAAGTGGTGCGCGAGTCGCTCCTCACGGCGGCGGAAATCTGCATCTATACCAACACCAACATCAACATAGAGACCCTGAAATCGAATTAACGGATTGGGGCGGATCAGCGCTTTCGGGGCGTGGCTCCCCCCTGTAAATTGCGCCAATCGCCCATTCATAATTCATAATTCATAATTCCCTCAGAGCGGCGCACTGTCGAAGCGGCGCAGATGCACGATATCCGTGGCGGCGCGGGGGCTCTGGGTCGCGAGGAACAGGGCCGCGTGGGCGATATCCTCGGGCAGCATCCATCCGGTCTTGTCGCGCTCCGGCATGGCCTCTTCCGCCAGGCGCGTGACCACACCGCCGGGACAGAGGGCGTGAACGCCGATGCCGAACTCGCTCAGTTCGAGCGCGAGGGTCTTGGTCAATCCGTTGACGGCATGCTTCGCGGCACAATAGGCGCTCTGCTCGTCGATGGGTTTGAGGCCGGACACGCTGGAGATGTTGATGATACGCCCAGCGCGCCGGGCCATCATGCCCGGCAGCACCCGCTGGGTACACAGGAACACGCTGGTGAGGTTCGCCGCCAGAGTTTCGTTCCAATCGTCCAGCGAGAGCGTAGCGAAGGGCTTGAATCGGGCCATTCCCGCATTGTTCACGAGGATGTCGATGGGACCAAGCGCGGCTTCCACCGCATTGAAAGCACTATCGACCGAGTCGGCCTGGGTCACATCGCACGCCACCGCCACGGCGCGCACGCCCAGTTCCCGGACGATGGATGCGGTCTCGTCGATCTCATCCTTGCTGCGCGCCAGAGCGGCTATGTTGCAGCCCTGCGCGGCGAAGGCCTCCGCGATGGCCCTGCCTATCCCCCGGCCCGCCCCCGTGATAATCGCATTCTTTCCCTGAAGCAACAACGCTATCCTTCCCGTGCCGCGAGCTCGGCCAGACTCATGGCCGCCGCGCATCCATCTGCGGAGCCGAGTCCCGCATACACTTCTCGATACAACTCTTCCCCCCGCAACTGGGAGGGCTCTTCCCCATGCTCGCGCTGGGCCCGCATCACGTCGATCACCTGAATGGTGTCCGCCGCGCGCGCCGGCTGATAGGTCACCGGCTGGGTGGCACAGGCTGTCGCGAGGTGCGATGCAATCAGCACGTCCAGTGCCTCGTTGATGAGGCGGAGGGGGACGTTCCAGTCATTGGCCGCTTCACCGGCCGACAGGGCGGGCTTGCCCTTCGAAAAACGGCGGGCCATCTCCACCATGAGCCGCACC
Source organism: Candidatus Hydrogenedentales bacterium (assembly GCA_044344195.1). GTDB lineage: Bacteria > Hydrogenedentota > Hydrogenedentia > Hydrogenedentales > JAEUWI01 > JAEUWI01. Next base: position 3,445 of record JBIJDL010000422.1, on the reverse strand, counting down.
GCGACCGTCTCGCGGTAGGCGTAGCTTGCCTTGTCGGCCAGGCGCTCCAGCGCGAAGGTCTTCTCGTTCTGGTAGGCGAAGGTAACGAGTGCGCCGAAAAGGAGGATGACCCAGCTCGTATAGATCCACGCAAGCAGCATGGGAAACAGGGCAAAGGTCGAAAAGAAGAACGTGTACTGGGCGAGGCCCACATTAAAAGCCACATAGGCCCACGACGTCAAGGTCCAGAGTATGCCCGCAAAGAGCCCCCCGACCAGAGCACAACGCGCGCTCACCGACGTATTCGGCACGAAGTAGTAGAGCGCCGCGAAAGTGAAGGATATGATAAGCACCTGAGAACCGCGCAACACGACCGTCAGGCTACCGAGGGAATCGTTCGTGCCCAGCGCCGCCGCCAGGCCCAGAACCGCCGCCGCCACGATGGGAAGGAGCAACGTGATCATCACATAGTCGCTCAAGCTGTGCAAGATGTTGCGGGTCTCTTTCACCCCCCAGATCCGGTTGAAGGCCCACTCCACGTTGCGCATAAGCCCGAGGACGGTGATCAGAATGTACATGAGACCGGTAAGCCCCAGGGTGCGCACATCGGTTGCTTTCGACTCCACGAGCCCCACAATGAAGTCCACGGGATCGGCGAGACCGTTCTCATTCGCCTCCTGGGATATCGTGGGTAAAAAGATTCGCAGGATATCCGTCACGAGTTCCTGGCTCGCATCGCGAGACTCCGGCGGTGGGGCAGCGGACTCTGCGGGCGGCGCACCCGGTTCCACCGCCGCCGTGGCCACCTCCTCCGTGACGGGCGTCGCCCCCTCTTCATTGACCGCATCCTCGGCGGGTTCATCGCCCCCGACGGATGATCGGACGACATGGACCACCTGCTCGATGCGGTGATTGACCCAGTCGGAGATCTGTCCGTAGATGTGGTCGCCCAGATTAAAAGTTTGGATGAAGGAAAACATGAACACCAGGAAGGGAACGAGAAACAACAGCGTGGTGAAGGAGAGGGCGGAAGCGCGGAGCAACAGCGTCTCCTCCACGATACCCCGGAAGAGCAGAATGCCCACGCGCACCTGCCGGATAACAAAGCCCGAGGGCACCGCCTCCCCCGGCTTCCCGATATACCAGATGTCATGGCGAAGAAAGCGCTCGCCCCGCTCCAGCGCCGCAGAGGCGCGCGCAATATAGGATCTAATGTTCATGCTTCATGCTATCGCCCACTGAGGGTGGAAGGCAAACCGACGGGGACTGTTGCCGATTGGCACACGACCCAAAGCATACAAAGCGACCGTCGCACCAATCGGAAACTGTCCTCACAAAGAAATGATCGCTGATACACCGCTTCTCCGGGGGACAGCCATCCGCTACACGAAATGCTGACCCACATTCGCGGCCAGGACGCGATACGCGCGGAAGGCAGTCCCTTAGAGCGCCCGGATACTCACGGGCGTGCCCACTTCGACGAAGGTGAACAGCTCTTCCACGTCCGCCGGGCGCATGCGGATGCAACCCCGGCTCACGTTCGCACCGATGGAGCCCAGGTCGTCCGTGGCATGAATGCCCAGGGGCGTCGGGCCCGATTCGTCGCCGAGACCTATCCACCGCGAACCCAACTCGTTCTCCGGCGCGCCCGAGGGTATGGGATTCCCCTGGTTGTACCACGCCGGGTCCTCAATTTTGTTTACAATCTCAAATTCCCCTTCCGGTGTTTTGCCCCGGGCGCCGAGGCCGATAGGATAGACCGCACGGATGGCGTTGTTGTCCAGCACGCTCAAAAGGTGGCGCGTCGTGTCGATCTCGATACGCATCGTTGGGGACAAAGCCTCGGGCGACCCTTCTCCCGGGCCTTCCGAAGGAGGCTGAAAGGCAAAAGCATTCACGAGCGGAGCGCGGGCCTCGGGGCTCTCCGGCGATGCGCTCAAAACCGCGAGAAACTCTTCGCGCAGCGACTGCCAGGAGTCGGGGATGCCTTCCACCTCCTCCCAGGGCCGACCAAGTACCTCAAGAGCCCCATCCGTGTTGCCATCACCCGCCAGGGCCTGAGCCTCGCCCAGTTCGGCGATGAATCGCTCCAGCGGCGTGCCCTCGGGACGGCTCTGGGCCGTATTGAAGGCCTGCGCCGCAGCGGGAAAGCGTCCCTGAATCAAAAAGAGACTCCCCCGGTTAAGATAGTAGGACGGACCCGACTCCAGGATGTGTTCGATACGCGCGTTGATTCTGGAGGATGGATCGAAGTCGCGTGATTCCACCGAGGAGGTTGGCGCTGCCGGCACCGAAGGGGACGACGGCGTTGACGAGGAGGAGGAAGTAGATTGCGGGGCTTCGCCGGCCGCTCCCCGCGAAGTCTGGTCGTAGAATCCGAGGCGCCACAGCGCCAGCATGGTCAGCGTGGAAACGGCGGCGCCAAAACAAAGCATCAAGAGCAGCAGCCAGAGCCATCGGTAGGAGCGTCTCCTGGTCGTATTCAGGTCGGGGAGGGCTTCCGGCGTCGCCGTGGCGCCCCGGCGTCGGGCGGTCTCGCTGATCTCCACCCGAACCGCCGGCTCCATTGCGGCAAGGCGCCGCTGGATCGACGCCGCAAGTTCGGCGGATTCGTCCCGGGTCGCGGGGCGATACCCGGCACCCGTCACATCGGTGGCGGGGAAGGACTGGAGAAAACGCACGCCCATGGCGTACTCGCCCTTGCCCTGGATTGGGCGTGTCCATACGACCTCGCCCCGCACCATGATCACATTGCCGGGCTCGGCAGCGCCATCGGGGTGGAGCTCGAGCTCGAGGTGCCGACCAGCCAGATCGGGCTGGCTCGTGTGGATCAAGAGTCCGCTGGCGCTGATATCCACCGCCATTCCCTGGCGGAGGAGGCCCTCGCCGCGGACACCCGCGAAGACCACACGCCGACGGATAGGCTCCCGAAGCGCCGTGCGGCGTTCCTGTCCCTTGCCGGAAATTTCACCCGACATCATTTTTCCTTGCTCTGTGAAGGGGCCGTGGTTGCGTTGACGGGACCAGTATAACACGCAAACGTCCCTCGCCTTGAAGGCATGGCGCGGCTGCTCCTATAATTGAGTTCCATCGGTAAACTGGGCACCGAAAACGAGCGTGACTATGCGGAATACCACCTCCAAGGCGCCGACGACACTGAGTGCCGCCGTCGCCGCCTGGAACAATAAGGCGAGAGAATCATCGGCGCCCCTCCTGCGCCATATCTTTGCGAGCATCCGCAACCTCCAGCGGCTGCGCTCGGCGATCCGCCATTACGGCCCCGTGGAGCAAGCCAGTCTGGCACACAACGATTCCGCTGCCGATCATGACGCGCACCGCAGCCAGATCGACACCCTTCGCGCATTGTGTACGCGCCTCGACGACTTCGAACAGGCCTTGGCGGACTTGAGCCATCAGGCCCATGCCGTCAGCCAACAGGGAGAAGTTCTGATTCAGACCTATCTCG
>JBIJDL010000421.1:0-5612 GCA_044344195.1 Candidatus Hydrogenedentales bacterium | reverse complement strand
ACGCAGGCGACGGTTAAAGCATTGTCGCAGGAGGACTTGCGGGAGATTGGGGCCCAGATTATCCTGGGGAATGCCTATCACCTCTATCTGCGGCCCGGCACGGAGACACTGGAGATGGCGGGGGGCATTCATGGATTCATGAACTGGGACCGGCCGGTGTTGACCGATTCCGGGGGCTTCCAGGTTTTCAGTTTGAGTGCGTTAAACAAGATCACGCCGGAGGGCGTTCATTTTCAGAGCCATCTGGACGGCTCGCGCCACTTTTTCACGCCCGAGAAGGCCATCGACAACCAGATTAGCATCGGCGCGGACATTATGATGTGCTTCGACGATTGCACGGCTTTTCCCGTGACCCGGGAAAAGGCGGAGAAGTCGATGCGCATGACCCACGAATGGGCGATCCAGTGCAAAGCGCGGTGGGAAGAGCGGGACGCCTCGCAGCAGGCCCTGTTTGGCATCGTGCAGGGCAGCGTTTTTGAAGATCTGCGCCGCGAAAGTGCCCAGGGGCTGGTGTCCCTCGATTTTCCCGGCTATGCCATCGGCGGCGTGAGTGTGGGGGAGAGCAAAGAGGAGATGACCCAGGCGGTGGAGTGGGCCGCGCCCCATCTGCCCGAGGAAAAGCCCCGCTACCTCATGGGCGTAGGACCGCCCGAGGACATTCTCAACGCCATCGAGCGGGGCATCGACATGTTTGATTGCGTGATGCCGACACGGAACGCGCGCAACGGCAGTCTATTCACCAGCACGGGCAAAGTGAACATCAAAAATGCCCGTCACGCGCGGGATTTTGGCCCGCCCGACGCGAACTGCGCGTGTCCGGTATGCCGCACCTATACGCGGTCGTATCTGCACCATCTGTACCGGGCGAAAGAGATTTTATCGTTGCGGCTGAATACTTTACACAACCTTTTCTTTATGCTACAATTGGCCGATTCTGCGCGCAAAGCTATCCGGGATGGCAGATTTCTCGAATTCAAGCGCACGTTTCTTCAATCCTATTCCACCTGAAAGCGTTCTAGTCTCATGAATTTCGTAAGCAGTATCGAAGCCCTGAATTTCCTGATTGCCCAGGCTGGCACGGCCGTTCCCGCAGCGGCCCCGGCGGGCGCCGAGGGCGCGGCGGCCTCCCCCACGGGCGGGCTCATGCAGATGATGCCCCTCATGGTGGGTGTTATCCTGATCATGTATTTCCTGACGATCCGTCCCCAGCAAAAGCGGGACAAGGAGCGCCAGAACATGCTCAGCGCGCTCAAAAAGGGCGATGAAGTTGTCACCACCGGGGGCATTTGCGGTAAGGTGGTGGGCATTTCCGATGCGGACGTGGTCCTGAAAGTCGACGACAACGTGACCATCAAGTTCGTTCGCAATGCCATCGCCTACGTCGCCAAGGTCGACGGGGACGGCGACAAGTAGCGCTTCCCCTTGAGGCGCCTGACCCTGAGTCAATCTCTCTGTTTCAAAGAGTGGTAGTGGAGTTATCCCATGAAAAAACATATGATTCGCACCATCCTGATATGGGCGACGATAGTCCTGTCTCTCATCGCCATCTATCCGACGGCCGGGTGGATGCTGATGTCGCCCGAGACGCGCCAGGACAAGCTGGCGCAGTGGAAGCAGGAAGACGAAGCGCGGGCGATTGAGAAGCACGGCTACTTCGCGAATATTGGCTTCAAGGTGAAGCGCTGGGCGGAGTGTGATCGCAACCGGGTGATCAACCTGGGCCTGGACCTTCAGGGCGGCATCCAGATGGTGCTGAGCTTCGACTATAAAGAGCTTTCCGAAGAGAAGCTGTCGGCGCTGCGCCAGGATCTCGGCACGAGTTCCGACGACCAGATCGAGACGATGGCGCAGGAGGTGGTGTACCAGCAGCTCGTAAACCGTATCGAAAAGTTTGAGGCCAAAGAGCCAATCATCCAGAAGATGGGCACCAACCAGATCCAGGTGCAGCTCCCGGGTGAAAAGGATACGGACCGGGCGATCAAGCTGATGACCCAGGCGGCTGTGCTGAATTTCCACATCGTGGCCGGTCAGGATGACTCCTTCCAAGTCTTTGCTAATATCAAGCAGCGGTTCCCCGACGAGTTCGCCAGCTTCTTCCAGCGCCCCGCCCCAGGCGAGCCCATCTGGGTGAAGCCTGAAAATCTTGAAAACGTCAAAGCGTGGGTGGAGAAGCTGAATGCGGATCCCGCTCTCGTTCCGGAAGATAAGATTCTGGCCTTCGGCCGCACGCCGAAAATCGGCGATCCCCAGCGCGTCGAACTGTACCTGTTGGACAAGAAGCCCATCGCCACCGGCGACGGGCTGAAGTCGGCCACCTCTATGCCCGACCCGCAGAATCCCTCCCAGTGGGCGATTTCCTTCTCCTTTGACAATGCCGGTGCCGCCATTTTCGGCATGGCGACGGAGAAGAACATTGGTCGCCCGATGGCCATCGTACTGGACGATCTGGTGGTTTCGGCCCCCACGATTAACGGTCGAATCGACTTTTCGGGTCAGATCACCGGGCGCTTCAGCGCCGAGGAAGCACGCGACCTGGCCATCGCACTGAACTCCGGTTCGATGGTGGTGAAGGTGCGCGTTGACTCCACGGATGTGGTGACGGCGAGTCTCGGTTCCGACTCGGTGAAGTCAGGCGTGACCTCGGCACTGTGGGGCCTTCTTATGACGGCCACGGCGGTCGTCGGCTACTATTTGTTCCCCGGCGTCATCGCGCTGATCGCGCTGCTGCTGAACGGACTCTTCATTCTCGCGGCGATGGCCTACTTCGGCATGACGCTGACCCTGCCCGGCATTGCCGGTCTCATCCTGAGTATCGGTATGGCGGTGGACTCCAATGTGCTCGTCTTCGAGCGTATCCGTGAAGAGCTTCGCCTCGGCCACTCGGTTCTTTCTGCGATTGACACCGGCTTCAAGAAGGCGGCGGTGGCCATTCTCGACTCGAACCTGACCACCTTCATCGCGGCCATCGTGCTCTTCCAGTTCGGTACGGGCCCCATCGAAGGTTTCGCGATTACGCTGAGCATCGGCGTCATCGGCACGCTACTTACCGGTCTGGTCGTGGGCCGCGCCCTTTTCGACTTCTTCTACGAGCGCCGCATCGTAACCTCCGCGCACATGCTCAATGCCATCCCGGCTGACACCAAGATCCCCTTCATGAAATTTCGGAATGCCTGCGTTATTGTCAGCGCGCTTCTGGTGATTGCCAGTCTGGGGCTCTTCGGGCTGAAGATAAACCAGGGCACCATGCTGGGTGTGGACTTCATGCAGGGCACGAACGTCCGCATTAATATGCACGAAGATACGGCCGTTGACGTGGCCAAGGTACGCGAGGCGCTGAGCGTGGGTGGCTTCAATGGCCCGAACGTTCAGCAGATTATGGAAGACGGCGCGCTCGTCAATAAGTTCCAAATCCGCGTGGGCAATATCGACCCGAAGGACATTCCCGAAGGGACCCAAACCGTCGCGCAGCAATTGCGCGTAGCCTTGGACCCGCTTGTCGGCGGCGACGATACGAAGCTGGAATTTGAGTCCGTCAAGACGGTCGGTCCCGCGGTGGGCGCGCAGTTGCGCAGCGATGCGGTCTGGGCAATCGTCTGGTCGCTGGTTTTCATCAGCATCTACATCGGCTACCGGTTCCAGCTCAAGTACGCCATGGGCGCCTTTGTCGCGCTGGTGCACGACGTGGCCCTGACCCTCGGCCTCTTCGCCCTCCTGGACTATCAGATCAGCCTGGCGGTAGTCGCGGCCATCCTGACGGTTATCGGCTACTCCCTGAACGATACCATCGTCGTATTTGACCGAATCCGCGAAGATGTGGACAAGTATAAGGGCCGCGGCATGAAGCTGCCGGATATCATCGACCTGGCCATCAACGTTACCCTGAGCCGTACCCTGCTCACGTCGGTCACGACGCTCTTCGTGGTCGTCATGCTCTTCGTCTTCGGCGGCGATGACATTAAAGACTTCGCCCTGGCCATGCTGATCGGTATCATCGTCGGCACCTACTCCTCCATCTTCATCGCGAGCCCGGTCGTCATTTACTGGGAGCAGATCTTCGGTCGCGGCCCGGCTGCCGAAACCGCGAAGGTGGAAGACAGCGGTCGCCGCTATATCTCCAAGAAGAAGCGCGCGAAGAAGGCCGACCCGGAAGGTGAAGCCACCGCGTAAGACGCTGGACGATTCTAGAATAAGTTTCCGCCCGGATTGGCATCGCCAGTCCGGGCGTTGCTTTGGGTACTGCATTCGGGCGGGGGGCTTGCTTAAGGACGGTCCGGCAATAAGTGGTGACCATGGGTGCCACCCTCAAGCGGGGCGGCTTTGCCGCGGGGGCTTGTGGGTGATGAGACTTCAGGCGTGCGGAGCCTACCCCTCAGGGCCACTGAAAACCGACTTACCTCACGTTTGCAAGCATCGTGATTCTGAACCCACCGCACCTACAAGTGGTTACCGAGGTTGGCGGGAGTACGCAAAGAAACAGCGGAACTCGGGGGAGGTGTTTTTTTCCTGGCAGGCATCAGGAAATCGTGAATGGGTATTGAATGGGCCTTGCCTGGTTGAAGTCCCTTCACCCACAAACTTCCCCCGCTTCGCTCCTCCGTTTGAGGGTGGCACCCGTGGGGGCGAATAAAGTCCCCTACTGATTGTCGCGAAATACCCAACCCGCAAAGAAGGCGAGGGCGCCGTAGACGATGAGGAAGGCGGCCCAGGCGATCCCGATACCATGTCTGCGGAAGAAATTGCTGATGCGCATGTAGATCATGCGGAGCGGCGCGGGGCTGATATTGACTACGACAACGGTGATGTTGTCCTTACCGCCATACTCGTTCGCCTTTGTGACCAGGCGGTGGGCGATTTCGGCGGCCGACGCATTGCGCTGGAACTCGCGCTTGATCTCGTCGTCCTTGACCATGTTGACGAGGCCGTCGGTGCACATGAGGAGCATGTCACCGGGAACGATATGCCAGCGGTAGGTGTCCACGGTGACTTCTTCGTGGGTGCCCACGCAGCGGGTTACGATGTTCTTGCGGCGATCGGTCTCGGCCTCGGACTTGGACATGAGGCCCATCTTGACCTGCTCGTCAACCCAGGAGTGGTCTTCGGTCTGGGCCAGGATTTCTCCGTCGCGGATGTGGTAGCAGCGGGAATCACCGACATTGCCGATATAGATCTTTTTCGGGGTTATGATGGCGGTGAGCAGGGTGGTGCCCATGGGGCGGCGGGTGCGGACCAGATCTTTGTTGGTCTGGAAGATGCTCTCGTTGGCCTTCTCGATGGCCGAACGCACCTTGGGCAGGGGGCCTTCATTCTGCTCGTTGGCATCGTCGCCATTCTGCGCGGAGCGGGGCGGCTTTTCTTTGATCAACTCGCCGACGATTTTCACCGCCAGTTTACTTGCGATCTCGCCGCCGGTATGGCCGCCAAGTCCGTCGGCAACGCAGACCAGCGCCCCTTCCTTAAAGAGGTTCAGATTCTTGGCACCCTCACGAACGATCACATAGGAATCTTCGTTATTTTTTTTCCGGCGCCCTACATCGCTAAGTGCCGCTATATCTAAACGCATGTAAACCTCCAACCTCGCGCCTTAGAATACCAGATTTTCTGGAAGCACGGCA
>JBIJDL010000073.1:0-18331 GCA_044344195.1 Candidatus Hydrogenedentales bacterium | reverse complement strand
TTGCCCTTCGGGCAGTTCGCCTACGGCGAACACGGGCTGCGTTCCGCGCCCCATAAAAGCCCCCAGGAGCGCCTTGGTGCTTCCAGAGGCCACGTCCTCCAGATTCAGCAACCAATGACCAGGCCAATGAACCGGGGAGCGTGACGGTGTTGCAGTTAGTTTATGAATCCGGGCTGCCCGTTCTTGAGTTGAAATTCCCCAATTGAGAGTACAATCTACGGGATAATCCCGCATGTTTGCAACATGGATGGGGACTTTTCCGCAGAATGCCCCCCTTTTCGAAGGACGGCGACGGGGCACGGGGCGAACTGTCGGCGGCCCGTCATCGCCCGGCAAGCACGTTCCCGGGGTACGAATCGAACAGGTGTGCCAGCACGATATCGCGCACCGCTGTACACGGCAATTCCGCTCCGAGGTTGTCGACCGGGGCGTGGCTCAGCAGCACCGGCATCAGTTTTTTCGCTTGGCCGGCGCGGCCATGGGAACCACGCACGAGGGAGGTATCCAACGGGATCACGTCCATCAGGGTGCGGAAGCCGAGTTTTTTCTTCAGCAGCCGCCAGACGATGTGGGCCGGTGGATAGGCGAGCTTGGGATCGAGGAAAAGCTCCACGGGATCGTAGCCCGGCTTGCGGTGGATATCCACGCAGCGCGCGAAATCGGGCGCGCGGGCGTCGTCCTGCCAGTAGTAGTAGCTGAACCAGCGGCGCGCCTCGCTGATGAGCACGAGATCGCCGCTGCGCTCGTGGGCGAGGTGAATCGCCGCCTGGCCTTCGCGATCGAGGACCTGCTCCACGCCGGGGACGCCACGGAGGAGATCGCGGTAGTAGTCGATGCGGGCGGGATCTTTAATATACACATGGGCCACTTGATGATCGGACACCGCAAAGGCGTCGCTCGCACCTGCGTCGAGGAGTTCCAGGCCCTCTTCCTCGCGGATGCTGATGGCACCCGCCTCGCGGAGGATGCGGTTGGGGTGTACCGCGTCGTCCACGGGCTCGATGCCGTACTCGCTCACGATTATGGGACGCACGCCCGCGCCCTGAAAGTAGTCGAGGAGCTGGCCCACCACGCCGTCGAGTTCACGGACGTATTTGGGAATGTCCGGGTGCTCCGGCCCGAGTTTTTGCAGGCAATAGTCGAGGTGGGGCAGATAGGCCAGCGTGAGGCCGGGCTGGTGTTTCTTGTGGCAGTAGATCGTGGCGTCGGCGATCCACTGGGTGGATTTGATGGAGGAGGCTGGCCCCCAGAAGTTAAAGAGGGGAAAGGTGCCCAGCGCCGCCTGCAATTCGCCGCGCAGATCCTGCGGTGACGAATAGCAGTCGGGGATCTTGCGGCCATCGGCCTTGTAGATTGGGCGCGGCGTCACGGAGAAGTCCACAGAGGAGTACATGTTGTACCACCAGAACATGTTCAGCGTGGTGCACGAGGGATCACGCTCCCGGGCAATGTCCCAGACCTTCTTCCCGTGCACGAGGGGGTTGGACTGCTTCCAGAATTGGACTTCCGACAGCTCGCGGTTGTACCAGCCATTGCCCACGATGCCGTGCTCGCTCGGGGGCGTGCCCGTGAGCATGGAGGACTGGACCGTGGTGGTCACGGCGGGGAAGGAGGGCTGGAGGTGGCGGAGTTCGCCCGCGTTCATGAAATCGCGGATGCGCGGACAGGCCTCGCCGATGAGGGACTCGGTGAGTCCCACGGTGAGGATGACAGCCGTGGGGTGGTGGGTATTGCTCATGTGCCGGCGATTCTCCGGTGTCCCCAGACGGTAACGGCGAAGCACGCGAAGGCGGCCAGCGACAGCCAGGGAAAGGGGGTAAAGGTCAGAAAAAAGGCGTCCAGCAGGGAAATGCCCGCGAGCCATCCCAGCACGGCAGGCACGACCTTGGGCGGCGACTGCCAGATAAATCGCGCGGAGCGGATGAGCCAGAGGGTGAGTATTAGCCCGGCGGGGACGGTCCAACGGCAGTCAAGAACGGGCATGAGGCACAGCGCGGGGATGGGGAGCAGCACGAGCGCGGCGGCCAGCCAGCGACGGAAACCGAGGCCGCCGGAGACTTCTTTCTGGGCGACGAGGGTCAGGGCGATGATGTAGAGCGCAAGGAGGGCGGCGGCGATAAGCATCTTGCCCGGCCCCTCTGTCAACAGTTCGGTCTCAGCCGGGCGTGTGTGCATGATACGTGCGAACAAATGGCCGTCCAGTGTTCGCATAATTTCTCCGGGGGCGACGGCAGTCGCCCCCACGACGTAAACCAGGGCGCGGCAAATTCCCATAAAAATGAGCGAGCCGGACCAGCGCTTATGGAAGAAATTGTAAAGACAGATGGATGCGATTAACCCGAACCCTGGCACCATCGCAAAGGGAGTCGAGAATTGGAGGATTAACACGCCGCCGAGGAAGCACCAAAACGTAAATGTCCTCGCCTCTTGTATGCTGAGTGCTCCAGAAGGAATCGGGCGATGGGGTCTCTCTTTCTGATCAACAAGGCGATCCAGTAAGTCATTGAGGGCCATCCCGCCGATGTAGAAGAGTGAGACTGCAATCGTCGTGAGGGCCAGAAGCGTCCAGTCGGGCAGGACGAAACCAGAGGCGAGGGCGGCACCCACGAGCACATTGGAAAACACGGTGGGCAGGTTGGAAATTCGCGCGAGTTGCAGATAGGCATTGAACTTTGGATGCATTCAGACAGTCCCTGTGAATGGGCGACTCTGAAAGGATTCAGAGAGAAGAACACTGAACCACAAAGAACGCAAAGAACACAGAGAAAGGAACCCTTTGTGTTCCTTGCGTTCTTTGTGGTTAATCCTTTTCATGACAATATCAATTCAACTACGTGCCGCAGTGGCGCTGACGGTATCGAGCACCCACTGCATTTCCTTCGCGATGCCTTCGGCGAGATCATCCACCCGCAGCTCCTCCGGTAACACGTTCCACGCGTAGGTCTCGACTTCGAAGTGCTTGCAGTCGGTGAACTCGCCCACGTGCTGGAGGCACTTGCGCACTTCGTCCTGCGTGGCGCGAAGCAATCCGAAGCGGTCGAGGAAGAGGGGCACATGGAAGTGGGTGCGCAGGGTCAGCTCCGCGAGGGATTCGCCGGTGATGGCCTCCAGGGCTTCGGGGAGATCCTCGTAGAGCGTCATTTCGCCGGGGTGCAGCGCGTTGGTGACCGCAGTCTGGTGGAGGTAGCGGGGCTCCTGGAAGCCCGCGAGCTGGGCGAGGGCCTCGGAGCCCTGGCCCGGATCGAGGCGCGCAAAATCGGCCTCCACGGCGGCGGAAAGCTGCACCTTGCCCACGCGGAGTCCCGCATCCTTATAGGCCAGGAACACGTCCAGTTGATCCTCGCCCATGACGGCGGCGTGACATACGTCGTGGCACACGCGGAGGTATCGGGCGATGTGAGCATCGTTGCCGGGCGTGAAGAGGTAGTGCTCGAAGAAGTTGATGATGTCCTCGCTCGTATCGAGAATGCAACCGGGTTCGGGCTCGATGTCGATGTGGATGCAGTGGCCCGTCGAGGCCTCTTCGCGGGCGAGATGATCGACCAGTTCGAGGAGGTTCTTCGCGGCGGCCTGCTTCAGCGCCTCGTCGTCCTCGCCCGGCCAGCCGATGGGCAATGTGGAGATGCTGCCTTCCGCGTCCTTCGGCAGGAGGCGTCCAAGTATGCGGACGAGATCCTTCGTGTAGTCCAGGCGCGCCGTGTCGGCCCAGGTGGGCTTGTACACGTCGTGCTTCACGACGGCCTGGTGAAAATCACCATAGGGGAAGCCGTTCATGGTGTTGACGCAGAGACCGCGCTCCGCGAGCCAGTCGGCCAGGGCACCCGCGCGATCATGCACCACCACCTCGCGCGCGGCGGAAGCGGGCAGCCACAGTCCCACGCCCATGGGCGCGCTGGGACTCACCCGCGCCTTCACGGCGACGGCGTAGCGCTCCAGATTCTTGAGGGTCGTGGCATAGTCCGTGCCCGCGTGGACGTTGGTGCAGTAGCTGAGGGGATAGTCGTTTGTGAACATGGGGTCTCGATTGGGGTGAGGGAATTTGAATGTGGACGCCATTATAGAGGGGCGGGGCCGTGCGTTGCACGAAGTGCGCGGGGGAGTGGGGCGGCGCGGGTTTCCTCGTTCCCAAGCTCCGCTTGGGAATGCAGCGCGTGAAGCTCCGCTTCACAGACCGGGCAGGCCGACGCGAGTTGTCAGGAACGCCAGAGAGAGGCACGATACAGTGCGGAGTGACATCCGGGTGCTTTAAGCGACTTCGGAGCGGAGCTCCGGGGACTTCATTCCCAAGCAGAGCTTGGGAACGAGTTAGAAGACCCTCGCTTCGACTTATCTGTGCGGATCTGTGTCAATCTGTGGGAAAATAATTGTTCAGCAGGCCGTGAGGGAGAGAATCCCTCAGGCGCTTTCGAACAGTGGGCATCAATTTACAACGTCGCTTCCCGGCCCTTCGGCAGGGAATTTCAGGGACGGATTGGTCGTTTCTTATTCGTGCGGATTCGTGTCCATTCGTGGTTCAATATTCTCTCTGGATTCAAACGTCCAGCCTTTTACGTACAACAACACTCACCGGCCAATCAGTAGGCCGAGAAAAAGGATCCAATCATGGAAAATCGCAAAGTTCGCTGGGGCATCCTCAGCACCGCCGAAATCGCCACAAAAGTCGTCGCGGGCTTTCACGATGCGGCAAACGCCGAGGTGGTGGCCGTCGCCAGTCGTTCACTGGACAAGGCCCAGGCCTGGGCGACGGCCCACGGCGTGCCCACGGCCTATGGGTCCTACGACGAACTCCTCACCGACGACAGCATCGACGCCGTCTACATCCCCCTGCCCAGCGCGCTGCGCAATGAATGGATCAAGAAAGCGGCCGAAGCGGGCAAGCACGTCTACGCGGAAAAGCCCTTTGCCGAGGGCATCGAAGAAGCCATCCAGGTGTGCCAGGAAAAGGGCGTGCAATTCATGGACGGCACCATGTGGGTCCACAGCACGCGCACCAACGAAATCGAGCGCCGCATTGCCAGCGGCGACATCGGCCCCGTGCGCCGCGTCACCGCCGCCTTCACCTTCAAGTACCCCGACAAAGCCTGGCTCGAAGGGGGCAACGGGCGCACCGACAAGACCCGCGAGCCCATGGGCTGCTTCGGCGATCAGGGGTGGTATCCCATCGGCGCCATCCTGTGGGCCTTCGGCTACGCCCTGCCCGAGCGCGTGCAGATGAACTACGTCTCCAAAAACACCGTCGACACCATCGTCGGCTGCGGCGGCACCCTGTGGTTCTCCGACGGGCGCATGGCCACCTTCGACAGCGGCGTCGAACTGCCCCACCGCTCCCAATTCGAAATCGTCGGAGAGACCGGACTCATCCGCGTGGACGATCAAGTCGGCGGCCAAGGCCGAAGCGGCAACTTCGCCGCCTACGAAGGCCCCTTCACCGGCAGCGGCCACTACTTCCTCGGCGATGTCATGGGCAAGGACACGGAAATAAAGGTCGAGCCCTGCGACCACGTGGTGAAGCTGGTGGAGACGTACTCGGAAACCGTGCTGTCGGGGACGGTGGATCCGCAATGGCCCGAACGGACGTTGGCGTGCCATCGGGTTATGACGGCGTTGTTTGAGTCCGCGGAGGGGGGATGTGGGGTGGTGGGGGTGTAAATGGACTGACCGGTTCGCATCGCAACTGGAAACTGCACTGAAAATTCGCAAGGCTGGGAGCGCAGGCGGCCCGCCTGCATTGTGCCAGAGGCACAACTGATGATTCGCTAGGCTGCGAGCGCAGGCGTCCCGCCTGCATTGTGCCTGAGGCACACTCGATCGAATCAGTCGGTGCGAATGAACCTTTCGTCCCGCCAAACGTAGTTGGGTGCAGCGAACGTCACGGATTCTACTTGGCGATTCGACGGAGATGAAATGGCATACATTCGAGACACGCTGCAAGTCTTTGCGTACCGGCTGCTGCTTGCAGCCGTGTTGCTGGTCCCGTCAGGTTGCGGCCTGGCGGCACCATCGCCGGAGGAGATCAAGGCGCGGCAGAGCGCCGCCCTGGCGGTTGTCGCCGCGGAGCTCGTTGCGCTTGAGGGGAAGTACAAGAAAGCGCCCCTTCGGGAGCCTGAGCGTGTCGTTATTGACTGCGGTCCCGTCAATTTCGACCCGGCTATCGTGAATAGCGGGCTGGAAGTTTTCTTTCGCGAGGGCGTCCCCGCGGAGGTGTCGGCCCTGCAGCCGTATCGATACGAGGGAACTTACTGTGATCGATCCGAAAGGGTCGCGCTCGGTCCGGCGGAGTCCGGGGAACTTGCCCGACTGCTCGACTTCTATTTTTCCAAGCAATATGTCCCGATGACGTTCGGCGGCTGCTTTGGTCCGGTCTGTAACTTCGAGATTACCTGGTACGACGCAGCGGGTAATGTATACGCCACTTCTTCGGTCCCAGATTCCTATGAGGCCGAGCGTCCGCGCGAAAGGCTCGCCGCACTGGTGCGCAGTCTTCAGTCGCAATGCCTGAGCGCCCCCATGTTGTTGGAATCGTTGAAGGACGAGAACCCCTGCATGCGGAACTTCGCATTGAAGCACATAGAGACCGAGGTGCGGGGCGACAGAGCGTTTCTTTCGCAATCCGACGAGGGGCTCCCGGCCCTTCTCAATGCGCTGGATGATTCGGAGGTGCACCTGCGTATCGTTGCGGCGGAATGCCTCTTCATGCTGGTCGATGAGCGCCATGTCTACCGCGAGCAAGCGACTGACGTGGTGCTTCAAATCCTGCGAACGGGCGACCCAGGGGAACGTCGCAGCGCGGTCAGCACGCTGTACGCGTGTGCTGCTTCAAGGAAGAACGATGCTGTTGATGCTTTGCTTGTTGCGCTGCGCGACGAGCACCATGGGGTTCGCTATGCCGCGGCCGGGGCGTTGCGACACTTCAGGGATGTGCCAGAGCGCGCGGAGGAAATTCTCGTTGACCTCAGGGCTGCGCTGCGCGATGAAGACGAGAGCGTACGGGTCCTGGTCGCGGGATCGATTGAGGCACTTCGGCAGTAGAGTTGTGATGCATATTGCACGAGCGGAACACTTGGGACAGTTCCGGGAGTTTGATGTGTGTGGAAATCTGCGAGGGAACGTCTTCGACCAGTCGGCGCATGGGACGAGGGTCAGTGTCGAAAACGTCAGTCTTTGCACGGAGGCTCAATGGTTATGCGAGGACCTTGTTGGGTGTCATTTCTGTTTGGAAACAGGACGTCCAAGATTTGACTCGAATCGCGCAATTCGTCTTTGATGAGTGCCGCTACGCTGCCAAATGAATGGGTAGATTTCACGAACAAGGCAAAAAAGTAAGGATCGACATGCTTGAGCAGGATGGGATTAGCAAAAGGGGCTTCGACCACTTGTCCGGTGACCCGGTTTTCGAACCGACAATGTTCGCCGTGCTCGTCGGCGGACCAGTCTGGCGATAGTGTTTCGGTAGCGTGATGATGGTGAAGCATCGTACACGTCTCGATGTAGGCGTCAATGGTAACGTGAATCTCGTTCGCGTGCGAAAGGATTGTAGTCGACTCGATGGTTGGCTTCTTCATGACCGAATCTGGGCTTGGGGCCGGGCTGCCATAGTACACCCTGCAGTCGGGTAGTGCTTCTGCTAATTCCCTGAGAATCCGGTCGGAGTCGTTGCACAGGTGGGAAAGTGTCACTACCACAGGGTGGCCGGAGCGGAGCAAGCGTTGGATAAGGCGGACCGAGGGAAAGTCCAGCGGGCCTGCATCTTCATTACCGGCGTATTTTTTCATAGGAGATGGTGATCCAACAATGGTTTTGGTGGCGTCATTGTAGCAGGTTTTGACATTGGTGTGGCGTCGAAGCGGCGCTTCGGTGTCGGCATTCTCCGCCCAAGCGCGTCTTAGACCCGCCACGGCGCGTCTTCGACCCAGCGGAGCTTGGGAACGAGTGGCATGTGGGAACGTGCGGAATGACTCCGGAGTGAGTCGCGGGTTGTTCCGCGAAGCGGAAGGGCATGTGTTGCCACGGGGGACCGTGGCAACGCGTGCACTGTGCACCTTGGCGCGCGTGGTTGCTTTACTTCAATGTATCCGATGTTCTCTGTCCCACAGGCTCCGGCGTCTTCGGGGTCTGCGCTTTTCCCCAGAATTCCTCCAACGTCGGTCCCTGCTTTTCGTGGTGGTCGCGGAGGAAGAAGTTCCAGATTTCGTAGGGCCAGACGCTACGGCCTATGCGGGTGTACCAGCGCATGGCGTGTCGGAATTCGGGGTCGGGGTGGGCCAGAACTCTCCGGAGGGCGCGGGGGCGGAGTTGCATGGCGGCTTCCATGAACTTGACCCAGAGGAGTACGCGCCAGGGGGGCAGGTGGCGGGTGGCGAGGGTCTGGTGCTTGTAGTCCCAGCGGCGGCGGTCGAGTTGGACGACGTTGCGGGTGGCGGAGAGGGAGAAGAACTGGGTCCAGCGGTGGGGGGTGACGTAGAGGAGCTGGATCTGGTCGGGGTCGTAGGAGAGGAGGTGTCGCAGCGACTGCCAGTAGTCGCGGTCGCGCTCTTCTTCGAAGCCGACGACATAGGTTGCCATGGAGACGATGTTGTGCTGGCGGAGCAGTTGGATGGCTTCGCGGTCCTTGTTGACGGTGGAGCCTTTCTGGATGGTGCGCAGGGTTTCTTCGCTGTAGCTCTCGGTGCCGAGGAGGAAGCGGATGAACCCGGCCTTTTTGTAGAGGTGGAGGATGTCGCGGTCGCGAACGATGTCGTCGGCGCGGGTGGAGCCGACTAGGGTGATGGGGAGGTTGTGGGCGATGAGGGCTTCGAGGAAGGCGCGCCAGGCGGCTTTGGACGCGGCGGGGTCTTCGTCGGCGAAGTTGAAGAGCTGGACGCCGTGCTCGCGGTGGAGCCAGGCGATTTCTGCGGCGAGCTTTTGCGGGTCGCGGTGGCGCCAGCGTCGCCAGAATTTGCTCTGGCCGCAGTAGTTGCAGAGGTGGGGACAGCCGCGGGAAAACTGTATGACCACGGCGCGGCGTCCGCCCCAATAGCTGTAGTTTTTGAAGTCGATGAGCTCCCAGCCGATGCGGTAGTCGTCGAGGCACTCGATGATCGGGGCGGTGGGCGTGGCTGTGGGGCGTCCCTCGCGCCGGAAGGCGATACCGGGTAGATCGTCGACGGATTCGCCCGCCTCCACCGCGCTGAGCAGGGCGGTGGCGGTGTGTTCTCCCTCGCCGCGCACGATGAAATCGATTTGGGGCTCTTCGTCGAGG
Organism: Candidatus Hydrogenedentales bacterium; assembly: GCA_044344195.1. Lineage (GTDB taxonomy): Bacteria > Hydrogenedentota > Hydrogenedentia > Hydrogenedentales > JAEUWI01 > JAEUWI01. Next base: position 9,093 of record JBIJDL010000073.1, on the reverse strand, counting down.
ATCTCCTTCCAGTGGTAGGTCGGGAAGACCCCGCCGTACACGATCCACGCCCGGGGCAACGCGGCGCGGATCGCCCGGCTGACCTCCGCGATGATGGGGTGGGCCGAGGTGGACCCGGAGTGGCCGAAGAGCACGGCGTCGGGGGCGAGGGCGACGGATCGCGCGACGATCTCCCGCGTGGAGAGGGGGGCGAGTTCCCCGTCGATGAGGTGGGTGTCGTGCCCGGCGTCGATCAGCGGGCCGCCAACAGCCAGAAGCCCCAGAGGCGGCAGGTGGTCGCGTGGAATGCGGCTGCCGATGGACGGATGGGGGACGTTGATGAGCAGTACGCGCATGGGTCACTAGCTCCTGTGTTGTGGACGGGGAATGGAAGCGTTGGTTGTCTTGTATGTTTATTGTAAAAGAACTTTATAAAAGAAAGCAAGTGGAAATTAGGGAGGGGGAAATCGGGAGGGTGGAGTTACACACGTGCGGGCGGGTTGCCTAACGTCTGACGGGGGGAGCTCCGGGGACCGCATTTCCAAGCGGAGCTTGGGAGGGTTTGGCCGGGGATGGCTTTCTCGACTTGAGTCCCATCACCCACAAGCTCCTCCGCTTCGCTCCCCCGCTTGAGGGTGGCACCCGTGGTTTACGTGGGGAGGTTGGGTCTGCTGGAATCTTCACAGGGAGATCAGGGACATCAGCGACGGAAGGGAATCACAGGCGGGACGCCTGTGCCACATTCCTTGTGGAGTCAACGCAAGTGGTTGGAAAAAGAATGTGGTATCCGCCGTGGGGGCTGCGTGATGGCCCAACACACAGTTGCAGTGCGACGGGGACGGAGCGGAGCTCCGGGGACTGCATTCCCAAGCGGAGCTCTTGTCATTACCCATAAGTTTTCTGTCCTAGTGCGATTAGATACCCATCAAGTAGGAGCATGAGTTTGAGCCAACCTCGCCAGATACTGAGCCAGCCGGGTGGGCCGTCGTTTTTTCTCCCGACGTAGCCGCCCATCCGGGCGATGGCGCGCATGGCGGATGCGTTGGTCCACCCGCACTTGGGACGGCCGATGGTTTTTTCGAGGATGTCCAGCGCTTCGGGCCGCAGCAGGCCGGGGCTGACCGCCTCGTCGGGCAGATTATTGGCAAGGAGCTTGAGTTGGAGCAGATCCGCAGCGATGGGCGCATGAATGGCGAGCAGGGCTTCGATCCGCTTGGCGCTGGACAACTGGCTGTCTTCGATATGGGTGCCCGTCTTGAGAGCTTTGTGATACTCCTCGATCAGCCAGCGGCACGCATAGGCGCCAATCACGCGCCGGGTCTGGATGAAGTGCTCGCATGGCCAACTGGTCAGCAAGACCCAGTGGATAGGCTCCTTTACATCCGCCGGCGGATCGATCTCGCGCACTTCCACCACGCTAGTCGACTGGGGGGCATGGCGTCCTGGCAAGTCGCGCGGCGGCACGATCTCGGTTTTCACCGCCCGTACTTCTACCCGCGCTTTTCGTGCGGCAACACCGGGACGGGCGCGCAAATCCAGCGTGTACCGCCCCTGCACGGGAGCATGGGCCACCGTCGCGAATACACTGCCAGCCTCCGATGTGGTGCGTCGAGCCTGCGCAGCGCGGATCACCCAATCCTGGCCGGCCGCGTTACATTGTTCAAGCACCTCGAAGATATCGGACTCCCGATCCGACACCAACGTCCAACGTGCCCCTTCGGGCGGTGCTCCGGCTTCTGCCATGGCCCGGCCCCAGCGCCAGGACTCACCCGTTTTGCCTTTCGTGCGCTTTTCGATCCGTTTTACGCGCTTGCGTTCAGCCCGGGTCCCCTCGGGTTCCGTACGGGCCCAAGCCTGTTGTCCAAAGACTCCCACGAGCACCACTTGCGGTTCGTGTTCGTTACCCCATTGCGTGATGCGTGCCGCCAGATTGGTATGAACCAGGAGCCCTTGGCTGGTATCGCTTGTGAGCGGCCCCATTCCCGGAATCGCTCCTCGCTGCGTAAAGGACAGCGCTGTCGTGTCCTCGATCAACAAGTATTCGCCCGGCTCTCGGCACTGTTCGCGTGTCGCGCTTACATGTGGCTTCAATATACCTTCGTGCGTCACCTTCGGATTACCCAACAGCCGATAAGCGGCTTTCAGCGCCATTCCATCGTTAATGGCCTGTGGAAGCGTACCACGAGGATTCCTGCGAATACACGAGGCCACCTCCACAAGACGACGGAGCAAGCGAAGGTCACCCAACGCCGCGCCCCAAAAGTGCCGATGAGCCCACGTCGATGTATCCATAACCATACTCCCAGCAATAGCTTAGCGAGAAAATACTATATATGGTATGGATATTAAATGCAAACCACAATATATGGGTAATGACAAGAGCGGAGCTTGGGAACGAGTGCGACGCGGAGCCCGGCGCTATTCCACCACATTAAAATTCGGCGATTGGCCGAGGAAGGTTCTGGGGTTGTCCCAGGTGAGGCGCTTGATGGTGGCTTCGTTGTGGCCCCGTCGCTTGAGCTCGATGCGGGCTTTGGGGACGGCGAGGGGATCGCTGATGCCCCAGTCGCAGGCGGAGTTCATCCAGAGGCGTTCGGTGCCGTACATCTCGATGATGTCGGCGGCGCGCTGGCTGGTGCATTTGGTTTCGGGGTAGAGGGTCATGCCGGCCCAGAAGCCGTGGTTCAGCACTTCGGCGACGGTGTGCTCTTCGACGTGGTCGATGAGGACGCGGCCGGGATCCACATCGCCCCGGCTGAGGAGGGCGCCCATGATGATGCGGGTGCCCTTTCTCTTGTCTTCGAGGTGGGGCGTGTGCACGAGGATGAGCTGGTTGTGCCGAACGGCGAGGTCGATCTGCTCTTCGAGGATGGACAGCTCGTTGCGGGTGTTCTTGTTGAGGCCGATCTCGCCGACGCCGAGGACGTTGGGCTTTTTGAGGAAGTCGGGGATGATCTGGATGACTTCGCGGGCGAAGCCGGGGTCGTCGCCTTCTTTGGGGTTGATGCAGATCCAGCAGAAGTGCTGAATACCGAATTTCTTCGCGCGGGCGGGCTCATATTCGGTGAGCTGGCGGAAGTAATCGTAGAAGCCTTTGACGGACGCGCGGTCGAAGCCGGCCCAGAAGGCGGGCTCGGAGATGGCAACGCAGCCCGCGAGGGCCATGCGCTCGTAGTCTTCGGTGGTGCGGGAGACCATGTGGCCGTGGGGTTCGATATATTTCACGCGGATTTCTCCGGCGCGGCGCCGAGGGCGCCCTTCATGCCCTGAGCGGACTGGGCTATGGCCTCGGTGGTGTCGCTGAGGGATTCCAGGACGCGGCGTGCACGTTCGCCCTGGCCGTCGCCGAGGAGGGCGAGGGCATTGCGCAGCGCGGCCACGCGGAAGTCGTCCTGCGCGGCGGGACCGTCGGCGGCGCGTTCGAGGCGATCGAGGAATGCGGCGATGTCGATGACCTTGGCGCGGTGTTCGAGGAAGTAAGTGTCCACGATCTGGGCGTAAGTCATGGGACAGGAGGCATCGTAGTTCATACAGTCACTTTCGCTTCGGCCGGTTGCCAGGCGAGGAGCCATTCGAGGGCGTGATTCATCAGGGCTTCGTCGATCTCGTGGACTTCGAAGGCGTCGCCGGCGCTGCGGATCATGGGGATGGAGCGCATGCCGCCGAGGTGCTCCTGAAATTCGGCGAGGCCGCGCATCAGCGTGACGGAATCTTTCAGCAGGGGATGGGAAAGCTCGAAACCAAGGGCGTCGAGGCAGTGGAGGATGCGCTCGTGCTCGGATTCTTCCAGGCAGCCTTGAAGGCGGGCATACGTCACGTCGAGGGCGAGGCCAATGGCGACGGCGGCCCCGTGGCGGATGCCGTAGTGGCTCATCTGCTCGAGTTTGTGGGCGGCCCAGTGTCCGAAGTCGAGGGGGCGTGCCTCGCCGCGTTCGAAGGGATCGCCATTTTTCGTGATGTGGTCGAAGTGGTGCTTCGCCGAAGCGCGGAGGATGGGGATGGCCGCTTCTTCGTCGCGCAGGCGAATGGCTTCGGCGTTGTGCTCGATGGCTTCGAAGAGGGCGGGGTCTTTCAGCAGGGCCACTTTGACCGCTTCGCTGAAGCCGCAGATCCAGTCGCCCTGGCTCAGGTCGGCCAGCATGGACTCGTCGTTGATGACCGCCCAGGGCACTTCGTACACGCCGAGATAGTTTTTCTGGCCGAAGGCGTTGATGCTATTTTTCACGCCCAGAGCGGAGTCCGCCTGGCTGAGGGTCGTCGTGGCCACGCGGATGAGCCGAACGCCGCGATGGGCCAGAGAGGCCGCGAGCCCGACGGCATCGAGCAGGGCGCCACCGCCAACGACCACCACATAGGACCGGCGGCAGAGGTGGGCCTGGCTGATGATCTCCAGGGCCTTGTCGAGCGTGTGGCGGTCCTGCTTGGCCCGTTCGCCGCCGGGGAGGAGGTGGGGCACGCCGATAAGCGCCACGCTGTCGCAGTGGGCTTCGAACCAGGCCGTAATCTGGCTCAGGAAACTGGTCTGAGCCTGGGCAAGGCCCTCGTCCACCATGACCACCATGCGCGCCCGGCCCGTCTCCGAGGTGCCGGTCAATTCGGCGAGGAGCGGGTTGTCGGCGCGAAAGAGACCGTGGGTACACCGGAGCCGGTGGGTGTAGGCGACGGTGAAGGTGGAGTCCAATTGCATGTCGAAATGCCCTGTGCTGGCGCCGCTCCGGGGCGGAGGAGTGTGAAAACGGGCGCGGGGCGAACTTGAACCTTCCCAATACCTTACGCGCGGTGCCTCGGAGCTGGCATGCTGCTGTGGGCCCGCGAGAAACTGCTTTCGCGGACGGATAGTATCTTACGCGGTGCGATGGAGCCTGTCAAACCGGCGAATGGACTGTGGGTGGCGGAATGGTTATGGATTGACGCCGAGGCGCTTGAGCGCTTCTACGCCGCCGGGAAATCCGAATTCCAGCGTGTGGCGGATTTCCATTTTTATGAGCTCGGGAAATCGGTCGTCGAAGCCGCACTCCGGATAGGGGCTCCAGAATTGCGGATAACGGTCCGGCGTTTGGAAGTCTTTGTAGAGTTCTTCGAGGGCTGCGATGTCCACTGCCTCACCCGATTCGGCGTGCAACCGCTGGTCTTTGACAAAATTCGTGATGGAATTGGCGAGCGCTTCGCGCCGACGGGGGCCCTCGGCCTGGACCCAGTCCGCCAGAGATTTAGGGAGAAAGGCCGCGCTCTCGACGAAAAACTCGGTATGGATGTGGCGGTCCGACTGCACCCAAAAGCCGACTTCGAGCACGTCAAGGGCGAGATCTGTTGCTTCGCTGTATCCATATCCCGTCGCGCGGCGCTTCAGCTCCGCCATTGCCGCCTGCCAGTCGCCGGACCGATAGCTCTGGAGTAATTCGCGATCAGTCGCCCGGGCGATGCTCAACTTCTGGGGTTGGCCTGGGGAATTGAGATAGGCGAAGAGGCCGGCCGACGCAATGACGGCCAAACCAAGGAGAAGTGCGACTAGTGGTAGATAAAGAACATTGCGATTCATGGACGACGCGGCTCCGGGGACGTGTTGAGTATACGCTGAGAAGCCTGAATGGTTCATGTTGGTCGATGCGCGGTAGAATCGGCGGGTTTCGGACAGACTCGACGCCCAAGCGGCATTTTAGCCCGCCCAAAAGTTTGATTCCGTCCCCCGACTGCGAAGTATCATATGAACACGAGCGAACATAATAGAACATTCCCTCCTAACCGAAGCGAAGCGCCATGCCCTCCCAGAAAACCGAATTTGTCCCTGTAAACCTATCCCTGGCCGATATTTGTGGCGCGGCGTATGTCGAAGCGGCGTGTCGTGCGCGCGGCTTGCTTGCGGGGGAGGACGTGGCGGGGCTCATGGCCCTGGCCTTTGAAGCGGTGGATTTCTTTCCCGAGCGCTTCCAGGAGCACTTACTGTCGATGCTGGATAGCGTGGGCGAGGAAATTGCACCGGCGCTGGGGGCCTCCGCGCGGGGGGCATCGACCAAGGCGTTCAACGCCGCGACGAAGACGGCGATGGCACCGCTCAGCGCGCTGGGCTGCTTTCGCCTGGGCGAGGATGGGCGGCTTTATCTTGCGGCGAAGAGCGAGCACTATCACGCGTCGCTCGGCCACAGCTTTCCGGGTTATGACTTGATCGACCGTGCGCGGCGGCTGGGCGTGCCCAATGCCACGCACAACAACACGCGCGGTCAGATGACGCGCGTGCTGGAAGAGCGCCTGGTGGCGGCGGTGAATGGGCTCGATGTCGATGATCGCGCGGGGCTCGCGGCGGTGCTCTCGGAGAATCGGCTGGACGTGATGAATCGCGTGCTGAATCTGGAGACGGGGAGCCTGGCGGTGGAAGCGGCGCTGAAGATGATTCTTGCGCGCTTCTATCGGATGCAGCGTGAATTGGCGGAGCCTGCCTATTCGGGCAAGACGCCAGTGATTCTAGTGATTGGTGACGACGAGGGTGGACTGGGCGGCAATTATCACGGGACGACGATCATCACGCAGATGATGCGGGGGATGTGGCCCGAGCTGACGGCCCGGCTGGACGTGGCGGGTGCGATTCAAATACGGACCATTCGCCCCAATAGCCTTGAGGATCTCGATGCGGCCTTCGCCGAGTTTGAAGGCGGCTTCACGAAGATCGCGGGCTTGTTTCACGAGATCGTGATGATGAACTATGGCGGGCTGACCTTGACGCGAGAATTCTTGCATCATGCCTACGATCGTTGCGCGAAGCATGACGTGCCCGTGGTGTGCGATGAGATTCAGTCGTGCATCTGGAGTTCGGAGATTTTTCTCTTCCGCGAGTATGGCTTGAAGCCGAGCTTTGTGTCGGCGGGCAAGGGCTTCCCCGGCGGGGAGTATCCCGCGTCGCGGATTGTGTTCAGTTCGGCGATGGATGTGAACCTGCCGCAGTTTGGCGCGCTGGTGACGAATGGCCAGGAAGAACTGGCGTCGCTGGCCTATCTGGTGACCTTGACGTGGGCCCAGGCCAACGCGGGCGTGACGAAGGCCGTGGGGGATTACTACGCCGGACGCTTGCGCGAGGTGGCGGACCGCTATGAGGGCCTGGTGACGGCGGTGGAGGGACACCGGCACATGTCGACGCTGTTTATCGAAGATCTGGAATCGGCGAAGGCGATCGCGTCACTGCTGGTGGAGGCGGGGCTGGACATCAGCGCTCAGACCTACAAGGCGGATTGCCCGCCTGCGCTGTTGACGAAGCTGCCGCTGATCGCGGGCTATGAGGTAGTGGATTGTGTGGTGGATAAGATCGATGCGGCGATGGCAACGTACACTGCGTCGCGGGCAATGGCGCGAGGCGGGGTATGAGTCTGTAGGAGGATGTGGATAGGGTGGACATAGTGGACTGAGTGGACGAATACAGCCGCAATCGGCGCGCTAAAGCGAGAAACGAGTTTTCAGAGGACCACGCCGTCCACCTGGTCCACTCCGTCCACTCCGTCCAGACGTTGCACCAATGTTTTTTTCAGAATCTGTCATCGCGCCAATGCGAATGATGCGTTCACCGCGAAGCGGTTGAGCGGTTATCCCCAGCCAGGAAGGAACCGAACCCAATGCAACTTGGTGCCATCGACATCTCAATTTTCGTGGTCTACTTTGGCGTGGTGCTTTTTCTGGGCTACTGGGCCACGCGCAAGAGCGTGGGGACGAAGCGGGATTATTTCCTTGCGGGGGACAAGTTGCCGTGGTGGATGGTGGGTGGGAGCATTGTGGCCTCGAACTTGAGCAGCCACCAGTTCGTGGGGATGACGGGCGCGGCCTATGACCGGGGCTTTGTAGCGATTACGGCGGAGTGGGGCGCGGTGCTCATCGGGCTCAACGTGCTACTGTGGATTTTCCTTCCCTTCTACATGCGCAACGGCTTTTACACCATGCCAGAGTTCTTGCAGCGTCGCTTTGGCGATGCGTCGCGCGTGGCGTATGCGGGACTCATCATCCTTATTTATATATTCATCGAGATTGCGTCGGTGCTCTATCTGGGGGCTTTCACCCTGCACGCGTTGATGGGCGTGGACATGTTGATGAGTATCATTGTACTCGCGGTGTGTACGTCGGTGTATACGATCGCCGGGGGCTTGCGCGCCGTGGTGTGGACGGAGATGTTGCAACTGGTCGTGCTCCTCGTGGGCGGCGTGGCCCTTTCCATCGCGGTGATCAATGCGGCGGGCGGCTGGGGCAATGTGATGGCGACGCAGACGGAGTGGGATTTGATCCTGCCCGCGAGCGATATGGACTATCCGTGGACGCAATACCTCGGCGGCGTGCTCTGCATCAGCGCGTTTTACTGGGCGACGAACCAATTCATCGTGCAGCGGGCGCTGGCGGCGAAGAACGAGAACCACGCGCGCATGGGCGTGGTCTTTGCCCAGTACATCAAGTTCTTTCTGCCTTTCATGACGGTGGTGCCGGGGCTGATGGCGGCAAAGCTATTTCCCGAAATCCAGAAGGCGGACGAGGCCTTCCCCATACTGGTGGAGCGCCTCCTTCCCCAGGGGCTGGTGGGCCTGGTGTTGGCGGGGCTGACGGCGGCGATCATGTCGCACGTGTCCGGCGCGATCAACTCCTGCACGACGATTGCGAGCATGGACTTCTATGTGCCCTACGTCAATAAGAAGGCGTCGGAGGGACAGGTGGTGCGCTTCGGCAAAATAGTCGGCGTGGTTATCGCGGTAATGGGAGTCTTTTGGGCCTGGGTGCTGATCAGCTATTCCGAGAAGCCTATCTTTATTTATCTGATGAATGCCTATGGCTATTTTGCCGCGGGAATCGCCGCCATGTTCCTGCTGGGCATCTTCTGGAAAAGGGCGACCCATGCGGGGGCCCTGGTGGCCGGTGGACTCACGCTGCCCTTGAGCGCGCTGCTCGATTACTTCTACGACATGCCCTTCGCCAACCGGACAGGTATTGTCTTTTGGGCGTGTATGGGCGCGGGCATTGTCGTTAGTCTGATGACGCGTCCGAAGCCCGAAGAGGAGTTGAAGGGGCTGATCTGGGATTGGCGGTCGGCTTTTGCGACCAGGGGCGATGAGCAGCCGAGCGGCTGGATGCGTCCTGCCATCTGGTGCGCCA
>JBIJDL010000387.1:0-6267 GCA_044344195.1 Candidatus Hydrogenedentales bacterium | reverse complement strand
CCGGACGAACTCCGGATCGCTGTTCAGCATGTAGGGCTTGAATACCCCGGATATACGCTGGAGCACCGCTTCGGACGCGGACAATGTCGCACCTTCCAGCGTCGGCACGGCTTCGTATTCCGGGATATTCAGCACGCCCGCAATGACCGAGATCAGATCCGCCATCAGGGTGGGATTGGGATGGGTCAGATGATAGTAACTGCCCGGTGCGGTTCCGTCGGCGGCGAGTTGAAGCATGTGATACACCACATCGTCCGCCGAGACGAGATTCTTCGTCGTATCCGGATCGACCACGACACGAAAACTCTGCACGCCATCCGGTCGATTGCGCTGGCCGCTCAGGCGCGCCAGCCGCAGAAGCTGCGCCACTTTATACACCGTCTGGCCATCGCAGAGGCCCGACACCCGCTCGCCGAGAATGATGCTGGGGCGGAAAATGGTCGCGGGAAGCCCCGACTCCGCCACGGCGCACTCGGCGGCATACTTCGACGCTTCGTAGGGGTTCTTAAAGGTTGCGGGGCGCGCCAGTCTGGCCTCGGGCATCGTGCTTCCCCGGCGCTGGTCGCCCGCCACATAGGCCGTGCTGACGTGATAGAAATGCTTCAGCTTCGGAAGGGCTCGGGCGAATTCGATCACGTTGCGCGTGCCCTCCAGATTCGTACGGAAAAGCTCGTCGCGCAGCAGGGCCTCGAACCGCGTATCGGCGGCCAAGTGCCACACCGTGTTCACCGTCGCCGAGATCGCGTCCAGCGCCGATGATGCGATGCCCAGGCCCGACTCACGAACGTCGCCGGCGACGCAGCGTATCCGGTCGGGGTGTATACGCTCCAGATGGGCCAGGCGCTGATCGAAGGCCTCCGTGGACGTGGTACGAGTCAGCGCCAAGACTCGGGCGCCGCTGCAGCGAAGCAGGTAGCGCAGGAAGTGGCCGCCGAGAAAGCCCGTGGCCCCCGTCAGCAGGAGAGTCGTGTCCTCTAGGGCAGTGAGGTCACGCCGGAGTTCGTGCAGTCGTCGACCGTGCTCCGCCAAAGCTTCCAGGTGGGAATCAAGGTTGGCTTCCAGGTCGGGCTCGGGTACAACCCGATCCACGGCGCGACTGCGCAAGAGCGCGATGGCCGCTTCCCGGTCTTCGTTTCGAGTCACCAACCCGAGGGGCATGAGGGGCCAGGTCTGATTCAGGATCTGGAGCACGGACGCGTCGCGGCGAACCTCCTCGAAATCGATGAGGCAGACGCTAACGTCATCATCCTTCGCCGCCCCTTCCAGCGCGCGGTAGAGCGCTGGCGGATCTTGTACCGCAACGACGTCCTCCCTTCCGGCACACGCCAGAAGGGCCACCAGATCGCTATTGCCCGTCCATAGAAGCTGCATTCAGCGCGTCGCTTTCTGCTCGTTCAACGACCAGTCGTAGTCGGTGTACTCGATGGAATAGTCCTCGAGATTGGCGCCCTCCGCCGCGCCGAAATACGGCGCGACGAAGGCAGCCAGAGACTTGGACGTCGTCTCAAAATCTTCCCCGTACCACTTGAAAATAGGCGAGAGCCAGAGGGTCTTCTTCTCCGCGTCAACGCGATTTTTCTCGGGTGTCGTCAGGAATTCCTTCGTCTGCGCGTCGAGTTGCACTTCCAGACGCGCGCCCGTGTAGGCTTCGCCGCGCAGGGGCGGACAACCCATGGCCGCGCACACGACGGCGAAATGAATCCGGGGCTCCTTATAGTTCTTGCGGATAATCTTGTGCTCCAGCGTGTCCAGCGAGATCTTCTTGCCAAACAGCAGCACCGTCTCCTTCGACCAGGGGCTTTTCACAAGACTGCCCAATGACTTGATGCTGTCCAGCGGATAGCCGTCGATGATGAGCTGAAGCGTGGCTCCATTGTAGACGTTGATGAGGAAAGCGAGTTGCTCTTCCCGCGTCCACTGCTGGAAATCGGCCATGGGCACCTCGCCGGCTTCGGCCAGATATTCGTCCAAGGGCGCCCGCTCCGCCTTGAGGCCTTTATAGTCCACCAGGCCCTGAGCCACGCGGGCCTTCAGTATCGAATCGAGCGCGGCATGAGACTGATCGAAGCCGCCAGCGGCCGACAGCGTGATCGCCAGGGGCAATATCATGTTCAGCATGTAATTTCCTTTCGCCTGAAAGGCGATCACGGCTTCCAGCCGTTGTGCTCCAGATAGCGGGCAAAGTGCCACATGTCGGAATCTTTCTTGTGCTTGAAGAACAGGGTGGTGTAGAAACGCCGACCGGCCTCTTCCTTCGGGCCATATTCCCGGTCCTGGCCCACATTGTGATCCCAGGCCCAGAGTCCAAACAGCGCCGTCTCCATAGGCTTGTAGGCGCCCTTCACGAGCCCTTTCTTCCGGCCCTCGGTGTGATAGAAGGAAGTCTCCGTCCCATCGGGCAGGGGTAGCGCCTTCAGCGCCGCCACATCGGAGGCCGACGCCGAAACCACCGTCTTCGCGCTACGGAGTGCCGCTTCGCTCTCCACCGCAACACCCTTACAGCGATGGCTGCCGCCGCGAATGGTAATGACGATCCGCTCGTCGGTCGGGCCGTCTTTCAACTTCAACACGCCCGGCAACTGCTCACCGTACACCTCAAAGCCGTTCTGGTCCCAGTCCGCGGGCCAGGCCTCGGCGGGAAGATAGTCCGTGGGCAGGATCGCATGATAGCAACCGCAGCTCTGCACGGTCGTAAGCCACACGGGCTCCTCCCGACTGTTCAGTGTCACCACCGCAATCGCCCCCACGTTTTTTCCAGCGCCCACATTGAGCGGGGCCAGCGTAAAGGGATTTCGCTCAAAATGCACGCGGTAAATCAGGTTCGTGTAGTGCTCACGCTCGGTTTCGAAGGTCTCCACTTCCGTGTAGATCGTCGGTCGGGCCGGATCCACATACACCAGAGTTTTTCCGGATTCCGTGACACGCGCCGAGGGCGTGCCTATCTTGTTGTACGCTTCTTCGTCGTGCTCGATCACAAAGACCGGCGCGAAGCGTTGCACAAGACCATCGGCGCCCTCCAACACGTAGGCTGAAGTCGTACCCGACACCTCTTCCGCGCGGGCAGCAGTGCCCGCCGCAAAGACGCTCAGGGCAAGTGCAAGAAAGCAAGCACGGGCACTCATTCCGCACCCTCCTCCTTCGCGGCGATGCGCGCGCGAAGCGCAGCGGCACTGGAATTCGCGGGATTGAGCGCCAGCGCCTTGTCGGCCGCTTCCAGCGCCTTTTCCCATTGCTTGTCCTTCTGATACGCCATAGCCAGCATGACCATATATTCATCATTGTCCGGTTTCAGTTCATGGCAATGTGAAAAAGTCTCGATTGCCTTCGGCACATCGCCCCCCGAGATAGGCGGATTGTTCAAATACATGATGCCGATGGCGCGCTGGCATTCCGCGTCGTCCGGTGTTCGCTTCATGGCTTCATCCATGTGGTTGCGCGCCTTGGGGCCGTTCTTGAAACCCGCCACCATGCTGGTGATGCTGTTGGCGTAGAGCTCGCCCACCACCCGGTGCGCGGCCGCAATCTCCGCCTCCGACTTCGCCAAGGTCAGTGCGCGCTCGCCGTAGACCAGGCCCTGAGCCGCCCAGAGTTCCTGCTGCTTCTTCAGCTCCTTCGCCTCTTTGCCCTCCAGATTGCTGGCCTGGCGACGGGTGCGCAGATCCGTTGCGTTCATGCGAAAGCACTCCGCCGCATCCCACTGGACCTGATAGGATTCCTTTTCCTTGCCGGCCTGCTCCGCGAGGGAAGCACGCAGGGTCTCCATTCGGGTGTCGTCGTGGGCCTGACGCGCGGCCAGCACATCGGCCATCGTGGCGCTTTTTTCCTGGGCCGGAAGGTTCGCCACGGCGAATACGAACAGGATCAGGGTCACCATCAATTGGGCATTCCGCATTTCAGCTTCTCCAGTGGTAGGAATCGGGGCAGTTCAAGAGATAGCCACCACCGAAAAGGCGGTCCATGGCCTTCCAGAAGTTCTGCAGATACAGTGCCGAGGCGTATTCCCGACCATGATCCAACTCCGCCAGAAGAAACTGATCCCAGGCGGCGCGCTTCCAATCCACAAAGTGCATTACCGCACGCTCTCCCGCCACGCCCGGCTGGGGATGGGCGCTGCCCATGGGGGCGTGAATGGCCTTGAGCAGTCCGTTCACACCAGGGCCGGCACAAATCACGTGGCCGTAGATGTTGTACTCGTTGTCCAGGTCGTAGAGGCAGGTCACGGCGATCACGGTGCCGAGTTCAATCAACTGGTCTTCCGCGGGAAATACAACCCGAACCAGGTTTTCGTTACGTTTCTCGTCGCAATCGAGTTTCTTGTAGAGCCGGGGCAGCAGGGATATTTTGTGGCTCCCGCTGCGTTCCGCGTAAATTTTCTCCGCCTTGAAGCATTCGCTGTCGATTACGGCCTGTGTGATCCGTTCTTGTTCCGTCATGGTTTCGATTCCTTTGTCTATCCAAAGACACTGCTTGATCAATTCGGGTTCGCGGAGCCGCCTCATGCGGTCGCGGCTACGGCGTCGGGCCGAGCGAAGGCCCGGGGCACTTCCCAGTACTCTTCGCGCAGCACGGTCATGGCGCGCTGCAACTCCTCACTGAAGGCGAGGCTGTCCTCGTTCACATACATCCCCACGAACTTGTCCGCCAGGGACTTCGGCAGGCCGCGCCCGAAATTCAGGCTGTAGTCCACCGCTGCGCTGCGCTGCTTCAGGGCAATCTCCACCGAGCGCCGGTACGCATTCGCCACCGTCGTTTTCAACGCGCTGCTGAGATCGGCGCGGATGCAGTTCACGCCAAGCGGGAGGGGAAGGCCGTTGTGCCGCTCGGAAAAGAGCACGCCAAGATCGGCCAGCAGCTTGAATCCTTCGTCCGCGTAGGTGAGCTGCCCCTCGTGGATGATGACGCCCGCTTCCACGCTGCCCTTGCGCACGGCCTCCATGATGTGGGTGAAGTCCATGTGCACTTCGCGCATGTCAGGGATCATCTTCCGCGCCACCAGCGTCGCCGTCGTGAGGGGTCCGGGTAGCGCCACGCGCATGCCGCGCAGATCTTCCAGTGACTTGCATTCCCGTGCGATCAGGCGGGGGCCATAGTTGCGCCCCACGCTGGTGCCCACTTCGAGCAGCTCGTAGCGATCCTGCACGTGCAGGAATCCGTGAACCGACAGGGCGGTGACTTCCAGGGGATCGCGGCCCATCGCCATCTCGTTCAAGGTCTGAATGTCGTGGAGCACGTGCTCGATCTTGTGATCGGGGATCGTCACCTGTTCGGAGGCGAAGCCGTAGAACATGAAGGCGTCGTCGGGATCCGGGCTGTGTCCAATGCGGATGGATTTCATGGGGTCGTTCCTTTTAGGCGTTGGCAACCGCAGGCATACTGCAGGTCGCGGTCTGGCGAAGGTGGGTGTACGCGCCGTCGAAGGCCGGCGCGATGTCGTAGCGTTCAAGTTTCTCGTAGGTCGTGGTGCGCTGCACGGGGGTGAAGCCCGCATCGCTGATGACGTTCAATACGGATTCAAGCTGGGTGGCCACCTGGTGTCGCGCCTGGAAGAGCACGTTCTCCTCCAGCAGCAGGCCGCCGAAATCGTCCGCGCCGGCATGAAGCGCGAGTTGCCCCGCGCGCCATCCCTCACCAAACCACGAGGCCTGGATGTGGGGCACGTTGTCCAGGAAAAGCCGCGCCAGCGCGATCACCCGCACATACCGGCTGGCTGCGGCGGGTTCTTTCACTACGCGGCTCAGGGGGGATCCGCCGGGCTTGAAGCTCCACGGAATAAACGCGTAGAAGCCGCCCGTCTCGTCCTGCAAATTGCGGATCTGGAGCAGGTGCTCGATGATGTCTTCGTCCGTCTCGACGTGACCGTAGGTCATGGTCGCGCTCGTCTTGAAGCCCACGCGGTGCGCCTCCCGCATCACGCCGAGCCAGTCCGCGCTGCGCGTTTTCTTCGGGGAAATCTTGCGCCGCACCGTGTCCACCAGGATTTCCGCGCCTCCCCCCGGCATCGTGCGCAGCCCCGCTGCCCAGAAGGCTTCGAGCACGTCGCGCGCCGAAATGCCGCTGTGCTCTGCTATGTGCAGGACTTCCGATGGTGAGAAAAGGTGGAGGTGCATGCCTGGCGCATGCTTCCGCAACGCCTCGATCACGGCCAGGTAGTAGTCCATACCCAACTCGGGATTGTGACCACCCTGGAGCAGAATAGTCGTTGCGCCACGGCCCTGAGCCAGTGCGGCGCCGCGGCCGATTTCTTCGGGTGTCTGCACGTAGGCCTCG
>JBIJDL010000144.1:0-12095 GCA_044344195.1 Candidatus Hydrogenedentales bacterium | reverse complement strand
AAGCTACAAAAGGTGCAGTCTGTGGTGCAGACGTTCGTATAGTTTGGATTCGTATCGACCACAAAGGTCACGTCCTGGCCTGGGTGCAATTCCTGGCGCAGGGCCGTGGCCCGCTCCATTAAATCGGACTGGGCCGCGTGGCGGTAGAGATTCAGGGCCTTCTCAGGCGACAGGCGCGGCGTGGACATTCGCGTACCCTTCCATCAGTTGAAGAAAGTGAGACTGGCCGGTCACATCCGACACAGACAGGCGAGCGCGCAGGCGCTGGTAGTAAACCTGCAGCGCGAGCCGATCCTCGGGGGCCATCTCCAGGCCGTAAACCAAGGCCCTTTGTCCTGCTTCTGTAGCGGCAATGGCGGCGCAGGATTCCAGCCAGTCAAGGACCCGTGCCTTTCTGGATGGATCGAGCGCACGCGCGACCACCCACCGCGCATAGACGAAGGGAAGACCGGTCTGGGCAAACCACCAACCACCCAGATCCAGATTATTCGTGCTGGCGCCATTTCGTTGGGCGCACTCGAAGGCAGCGTCGCCGATCAGAAGGTGCGCGGTACCGTCCGCGTAGCAATTGGTCAGCACGGGCAACGTGCCGTATTGGCGCAGGCAGAGCAGCTTGAATAGCTCCACGGAAGTCCGGGACTTGGGTGTGGCATAGATCGGTCTGCGGTCCGCGAGGAGATTCGCAAGGCGCGCTGCGGAAAACAACTGGACGCTTCGCACCGGGCCGGTGCAGGCAATGCCAAAGTCGCCCGCCGACTCGACGGCGTGACCCAGGCCCGGAAGGGTGGCGACGGGTAGCAGGGCCGCATCACAGTGGCCCGCCGCCATCAGCGCGTGAACCCGGGCAGGTGTCTCGAAGCGAAGGCTGTGCTCAAAGTCAGGCGTTGAAAGACGATAGGCCCGCGCGGAGAGATTGTCGATAGAGGCGATTCGTATCATGGCGCTCACCTCAGTTCATCACGCCGAGTTCATACTGGCCGTTGCGCGCGGCGGGCAACTGACCTGCATCTCGAATGATTTGCTCCATGAAACGACGCGTGAGCGCGGCGGGCGAGTCCGACGCGGCCATCTGCATGATCCGCTCCTTGCCCAGGGTTCCATCGAGGTCATCCGCCCCGAAGGTGAGGGCGGCCGACGCCGTTTCCAAGCCGATCGTGGGCCAGTAGGCTTTCACATGGGGGAAGTTGTCGAGCACCAGCCGTGACAGGGCGATAATCCTAAGACTTCGCGGCGCCGATACCGCCCTGGGCACCAGCCGGGTCTCACCGGGCAGATAGGCCAGCGGGATGAAGCTCTGGAAGCCGCCCGTGCGGTCCTGCAACTCGCGCAGGCGCATCAGGTGCTCCACGATCTCTTCGTCCGTCTCGATGTGGCCGAAGAGCATCGTGGCGTTGCTCGGCAGGCCGACTTCATGCGCTTCTTCATGAATGCGCAGCCAGTCTTCGCCGCCGATCTTGTCCTTGTACAGCGCCTGATGGATGCGCTCGCTGAAAATCTCCGCGCCGCCGCCGGGCACCATGTCCACACTGGCGTCCCGCATGCGCTCCAGAATCTCCCGGGTCGTGCTGCGCTGCATCCGCGCAAAATAGGCGATCTCCACCGCCGTAAAGGCCTTGATCCACAGACCCGGTCGGGCCGCACGAATCGCCTTGACGAGCGCGAGTGAACGGGTGAAATGCCATCCCGGCCACAGCCCGCCCACGATATGGGCCTCGCTAATCGTCGGGTCTTCGAGGTCACGAAGGATATCCGCCTCCTGAAGCTCGTAGGCGTGGGCATCGCCCTTCTTTGCGGCGTAGTCGCAGAACTTGCAGGAGTACACGCAGAGATTGGTGGGGTTCACGTGACGGTTGTGCACGTAGGTGATGCGATCACCATAGCGATTCCGCTTCGCAACAAAGGCCTCGCGGCCCAGCGCCACCAGGGGCCTTTCCCGAAGCATTTCGAGGGCCTCGGCGGCATCAATTCGGTTCAACGTTTTCAGCATGGGCAGCTCCTTTAGCATGCCCGTATAGAGAAAGAAGCATGCCAACCTGTGAGAAATCGCGAAAACACTCGTATTTACGGCCCTTTGAACACGACGACCAATCCAGAAGCCCACTGATAAGGGTGCAACCGAGGTTGACACCCAAACGCTAAGCGCCCACGCCTGAATGGGTTGCAACCCGCAACGTGATGGGCCCGCGCAAGATCCGTTGCACCTCCACGGCTGAAAGAAGAGGACCCCCGCTTTCCGTGGAGAAAGCGGGGCCCGGGCAGGAAGTACCTTGGCTACGGGGTACACAGCGCGGCCTTTTATCGCAACCGGATTTGGCTGGTAGCGGTCGAACTATGGGGGTTGGCACCTTGAGCCCGCGAGTCGGCCACTATCTTGCGGAGTTCACTGGAAGCCATGAGAGAAACCTCGCAGGCGCGCTGAGCACCAAATCCAAGGAGAGACGATTATCATGAACATCTTTCGGTTTGCCTGCGTCCATCTGGTGGGGATTGCCGTGGCACTCGGGTGCACCCAGGCGGCGCCAGCACCTGCACTGGGCACGTGGATGCGGTGGGAACACGTCCTCGCCAGCGATCACGACTACACTTCCCCCTGCGCCGATGTCACGGTGCGGGTGAAATTTGCCGGGCCCAGTGGGCAGGTTCGCGATTGTCTTGCCTTCTGGGATGGCGGGCATCGATTTCTGATACGACATACGTTTCCGGCTCCAGGCGACTGGACTTGGACAACCTCCTGTTCGGATGAAGGCAACGCTGGCCTTCACAGGCAGTCAGGCACGATTCGGGTGGAAACCATCGCGTCGTCAAACCCGCTGCAACAACGTGGGTACCTGCGTGTATCGGATGATGGTCGCCTGCTTACCCATGCCGACGGCACACCGTTTCTATGGATAGGCGACACGTGCTGGGCGGCGCCGGTGCATGCGAATGGGGACGAATGGACTCGATACGTTTCCGACCGGGCAGCCCGGGGCTACTCCGTGCTCCAACTCGCCATTGCGCCGGGCTGGGCGCTGGAAAAGTCCCAGTCCGGCGTCGCACCCTTTCTTTCGACGCTTCCCGATATCAACGTGCCCAATCCCGCGTTTTTCCAGGAACTGGACCGGAAACTCGCACAAGCGAATGATGCCGGGCTTGCCGTCCTGATGTGCGGCCTGATGGAAACCCCCTACGAATACCCGCCCCCCGATCAGATCGCCGTGTTCAGCCGCTATGTGGCCGCGCGCTACGCCTCGTTCGCCGTGATGTACTCCCCCAGCTTCGATGCCGGCATTCATGAGGCGGAAACACAGGCCGCGGCCGGGGCTATTCGCGCGGCCGCCCCGGCTTCACTGATCACTACCCATCTGGGCACGGGCGTTGAACCGCATTTTCATGGGGAAGACTGGCTGTCCTTCGACTTGTACCAGAGCGGCCACAACGGGGGGAACCGCGACCGGCAATCCGCGCGCGCCGTGGGCATGCCGCTCGAAATACTCGCCCTGACGCCGAGACGGCCGATTGTCAACGGAGAGGCCATCTACGAGGGTGGAACAGGAAGCGCCTTCGACGTACGCCGGACCGCGTGGCTCAGCCTCTTGTCGGGCGCCGTGGGATACACCGGCGGCATCGACGAGGTCTACGCGTGGGACGAGGACGCGGTATGGAAGATGGACGTGCCCTCGAGTGGACAGGTGGCGCTCCTCGGCCGCGTGCTGCGGACGCTGCCGTGGTGGGATCTCGAACCCGCACCGGGCCGCATCCTGAGTCAGCCCGAGGACCCGGAACGCTTCATGGCCTTCTCGATGCTCACCGACGAGACTATCGGCATCGCGTATCTCCCCGAAAACGAGACGATCTCGCTCGATTTGCGCGGGACACTTCCGGCCTTTGATCTCTTCTGGGTCAGTCCGATCAACGGGAAACTTCACGACGGGGGCCCGGTAGTCGCATCGGGACAGACGGTGCTGGAAGCGCCGGATCGGCGCGACTGGGTGGCCGTACTGGCGGCGCCGGGCATCCCGGCCATCGACGTACTGAAGGCGACCCTGGCGGGCGCCGGGGATCAATCACCGGTGGCAAAGGCCTCGATCATATTCCGGAAGGATGCACCGGTAGACGGCCTGGTCCGAAAATCGCCGGCGGACGGGGCGTTCGCATACACCGAGCACACCGGCCAGCAATGTATCGCCAACACCAACCCCCAGCGCAATACCTATCTGTACCTGGATGTCGACGATTCCATATCGTTTCGAGCGATCGTGCCGCAGATGCGTGTCACGGTACGCCTCCTGTCGGACGCTTCGCTGGACGGAATCCGGCTGCAGTACGATTCGGGCGGGGCGGCGGAGGTGGGCCACATCTATGAATCGAGCGCGCCCGCGCGTATGCAGGTAGTTCACGGCTGGACCGAAGTAAGCTTTTCCGTGGGGCCGGCCTACCTGGGAAACCGTCAGAATTCCGGGGCGGACTTCCGGCTGTTTATCGATGGCCGCGCCTGCCATATCGCGTCACTTCGGGTGGACCTGGTGAAGTCATCACGCTGAGGTATTCCCTCTTCGTGGCCTGCGCCAAGGTACCGGCGCTATAGCTTGCCCAGCGCGATCACACTGTTTTTCGCGGGTAGGCTGAAGGGTTTTGCGTAGTGATAGACCTCGGTCGTATTCGGCCCGTCGGGATGCACCCGGGTCGGCTGTTCCACGACCCAGTCCGCGAAATCCGGGGCGTTAAAGGCTACGAAGGCCAACTGCAAGCGGTCGATGTGCGCGGGATAGTCCTTCGTCAAGTCGGGATAGGCCACGGGGCCTGTGTCGACCTGGTAGCGCTTCCCGTCCAAATCCACGTTCATGGTCTTTGTCGGGCATTCAATGATGGCGCGCAGTTTTTCATCGGGGCTCCAGATTTCCGTCTGCGTCACTATCGGAATGGCCGCTGCCGTCGCATCGCGGATTTGCTCCCAGCTATCGAGGCGCATCGATTCGGGTGCCTCGCGCAGTTTTAAGGTTGGCGGGCCCCACATGGAATCCACGGATTGCACCGTACGGTAACGCTCGCTCAAGCGCACCCCGCGTCGATAGACCAGCCATTCGCCCTCGCCCAGGATGGGCAGGAAATCGTAGTTGTCCTCCATGAACAGATCCTTTTCCGCAAAGGTATGCTCGCTCTTGCAGGAGGCACACTGGATGTAGTCGGTGTGGGTACCGGCTTCAACGTCGATAAGGCGGGTGCGGCTCTCGACCCAAAAGCGAACCGCGTTCATGGCTGCCGTGTTGCAGACGAAGGAACGTCCATAGTCCAGGGGTATCATGGTGCCTGCGTTACCGCCCGCGGCCCCGCTTGCCGTGGTGGCGACCAGCGAAAAAGCGCCGGCGGCGAGGGCCGTTTGCATCATTTCTCTGCGCGTTGGTTTCACGATCAACTCCTTGTGTCAATTGCATTGCTCTACGCGACGATATCCCGGATCACATGTCCGTGCACGTCCGTCAGCCGGAAGTCCCGGCCCGCATAGCGGTAGGTGAACTTCTCGTGGTCAAAGCCCATCAGATGCAGAATGGTGGCGTGGAGATCGTGGACCTCCAGGATGTTCTCCTGCGCCTTGAAGCCGAAGTCGTCCGTGCTGCCGTAGGTCGTACCGCCTTTGACGCCGCCGCCCGCCATCCACATGCTGAAACCGTAGGGATTGTGGTCGCGGCCCTTGCTGGGCTTGCCGTCGCCGCCCAACTCCACCGTGGGCGTACGGCCGAATTCGCCGCCCCAGATGATGAGGGTCTCGTCGAGCATGCCGCGCTGCTTGAGGTCTGTGATCAGCGCTGCGATGGGCTGGTCGATCTGCTTCGCCAGGGTGGCATGGTTCATAATGTCGCCGTGGTCGTCCCAGGGCTGGCCAGCGCCATGCCACAATTGCACGAAGCGCACTCCCCGCTCCAGCAATCGCCGGGCGATCAGCGTCTGACGCGCGTGGACGCCCTCGCCGTACATCTCGCGGATGTGCAGAGGCTCCTGCTCGATGTCGAAAGCGTCCGCCGCCTCCATCTGCATGCGATAGGCCAACTCGAAGGACTGGATCTGGGCTTCCAGTTTCGCGTCCTGATCGCGCCGAGCCGCGTGTTCCTCGTTTAGCGCGTAGAGCAGGTCGAGCTGCTGCCGCTGTTCCGTGCGTGTGGTGTTGGCGTTGCGGATATTCTCGATGAGCTTGTCGAGCTGGGTGTGCTGGGAATCGATGAAGGTCCCCTGGAAAGTGCCCGGAAGGAACCCCGCACGCCAGTTCTCCGCCTCTTTAATCGGATAGCCGCCGGGGCACATCACCACGAAGCCGGGGAGGTTCTGGTTCTCCGTACCAAGACCATAGTTCACCCAGGAACCCAGGCTCGGCCGACTCATGACGGCGTCGCCGCTGTTCATCAGCATCAGCGACGGCTCGTGGTTTGGCACTTTCGCCTTGAGCGAGCGGATGACGGCGATATCGTCGATGTGAGCCGCCGTCTTCTCGAAGATCTCGCTCACATGGATGCCGCTCTGGCCGTACTGCTTGAACTTGAAGGGGGAGGGAAAGGCAGCGCCGGTCTTGCGCTCGGTGCGGAGATACTCCATCGGCAGGCCCTTGCCCGCGTACTTTTCCAACTCGGGTTTGTAGTCGAAGGTATCCACCGCCGAGGGGCCGCCATTCAGGAAGAAGTGAATCACCCGCTTCGCCTTGCCGGGAAAATGCGGCGCTTTGGCATCCAGCGGATTCGCGGCAAAAGCCGGGTTTCCCGCCAGCATGCTGCCCAGCGTCAGCCCGCCCATGCCCATGCCGCTGCGGCGCAGGAAATCGCGGCGGGAGAGGAAGGCGTCTTCGATTCGGGGCTTGTGATGGGACATGGGAAATTCCTTTTTTCAACGTGCGAAACAAATACACCTTAAACTCGTTACCACGGTCCTCCGTGGTAATGCCTACCGTGCCGCTCCTGCGGCACAAGGCCGGGGCAGACGTGCTGGACCAATCAAAACGCAATTTGATCGCAACCAACATCCACCCTCACCGATCGTACGCAGGAGCGTACGGGTATCCCGTTACCACGGAGGACCGTGGTAACGAGTGGGCTTGATCAATCCACAAACATAAACTCATTCGACGACAGCAGCACCTGGGCATACTTCTCCCAGGGCGCGAGCGGCACAGGTGTGGGTTCCTGAGGCCCGCCGAACTCTGCCTTCGCATCCCAGGCCATCGCCACCGCGCCCTCGGCGGGCGGGTCCATCATCGTCACCACCGGCGCCCACAGGTACTGGTCGCTGTTCAGGCCGCCCTTGACGTCGACTTCAAAATCAATTGTGTCGCCGGCCTCCATCGCGATCCCATAGAAATTCGCGTCCGACTCCGAGGCGTGGAGGGACCACGCGCCCAGCAGTCCATGGCGGCTGCTGATGACCCGGGCCATGATCCCGTCGCCTTCGGCGGGTTCATGCTTGATCCGCCCGGTAATCTGCACTTTGCCGGCTGCGGGCGCGGTCCAGCGCCGCACAACAGCATGGTCCAGCGTGTTGCCGGGGTGCCCACCTTCGCCGTGCAGCTTCAGCCAGCCGAGGCCTGGATCGGGATAATTCGCTCCGCCCTGCCACTCGGTGCCCGTGTAGAAAGGCAGCTCGGTGAAACTCGCCAGCGCGTTCGTCGCGGGGTCGATCTTTCCGTAGCCGTAGCTCCACGCACTTGGGATAATCTCCGGTGGGGGCGGCGGTGTGATGCCTTCCGCCGCATGAATATAGTCCAGTGATCGCGCCACTTGCTCCGCTGTCGCGGCGCGCTGGTAGGCCTGGCGATAGAGCCATTCCACCCGCGCGGCATCCGCCGTGGCCACCGTCGCTTCGGCCTTCGCGGCAAAGGCCCGTGCCTGATCCTGCACGAAGGGATTGTTCATGAAATAGAGCGCCTGCTGCGGCACCGTGGTGTCGAGGCGTCCTGGACTGTGCATGTCGGGATTGGGAAAATCGAAGACGCGGAAAACGCCCGGCAGGAACTGGCGATCCACCCGACCGTAGAGCGTGCGCCGCACCGGGTAGGGAGCACTTGCAAGCTCCACGGGACGCCCACCAAGGTTCAGGTCGATCTCGCCCGAGGCAAAGAGCACGGCATCGCGCAGGGACTCAAAATCGAGGCGGTAGCGGTTGAAATGCCACAGCAGCGAATTCTCCGGGTCGGCCAACGCCGCCTTCGCCACGCGCGGGTCTTCCGCCGGGGCATCGCTGCTCTGCCGATAGGTCGCCGACAGCACCAAGTGCCGGTGCAACTGCTTCAGCGACCACCCGTCGGCCACGAAGCGTTGCGCGAGCCAGTCGAGCAATTCCGGATGGCTCGGCGCAGGCGCGCGGGTGCCGAAATCGCTCGGCGTCTCCACAAGTCCGCGACCAAAGTGCCAGCCCCAGACACGATTCACGAAGACGCGCGCGGTAAGGGGATTGTCCGCGCTCGCGATAGCGTCGGCCATTTCGCGGCGTCCGCTCCCGTTGGCAAAAGGTTTGCGCTCGGGCCCGGAGAGCAGCTCCAGGAACTGGCGCGGCACCACGGGGCCGGGATTCGCCGGATTGCCACGGCCGAAAATGCGCGGCGGGTTCATTTCGGGTTTGTCCGCGAGAATAACGGAATAGTCCGGCGCAATTTCCGCCCCATTGATCCAGCGATCAATTTCGGCGTTCAGGCGGCCCAGCTCCACGCGGGCGGGTTCGGCAAACATCCACTCGAGGTCAATGATCGCGCCCTCGGGCACGCGTATGGGTGAGCCGTCCATCATCAAAATCTGGCGGAGGGCCTCCCGCGCGGGATCGGGCAGGGCCGTTGGTGCGTCGATGCCGCTTCCGGCGGAGGATGCCACGAGCGCCGCCCATTCGTCCTCGACACTTTTAAAGGCCGCGCCGTAGCGCGCCGCCGCTTCGTCAAAGGTCGCGGGCGCTTCCGGGCCCAGGGCCGCCAACACGGCGGGGTTCACTTCCGGCGCATCGAGCTCCGAAGAGGCCGCCAGCACCACATCGCCCGCCTGGGGGCCCGCAGTATAGGACGCCAGCAGCGCCTTCGCTCCCGTGGCAAATTGATCGCCCGAGATTTGCGCCAGGCGGTTCCAAGGTCCGAAAACCGGATCCTGCTCGCCGCGCTGGGCGATAAAACTGGCCCAGCGCCGCACGATGGTGGGGTTTACGTCGTCTTCATTCCGGATTTCGTAGAACTCGTCCGTAGGAAGGCTGCTCGCTGTGGGCACCGCCGCCAGATAGCGATCGGATTGCGTCCGCAGGCGCGTTTCCAGCGCAACCTTCTCCTGCTCAAAGCGGTCCTGCAGGACCTGCTGCCGTTTTTTCATTTCCTCGGCAAACGCCGCGTATTTCGGATCTTCAATCGCCGCCGGATTCAGCGCCACCGTCCGCTCGGAACTGGCGTTGAAAACGCCATAGAGAGAGTAATAGTCCGCCGTAGGTACCGGATCAAACTTGTGATCGTGACAACGCGCACAACTCACGGTGAGGCCCATGAGTCCACGGGTCACCGTGTCGATCTTGTCGTCCACGATATCGGGCATCACGCCAAGAAAGCGCTGGCCGAGGGTGAGAAAGCCCATGGCCGCCAGATCACTGCGCGTGCTTTCATTGGTCAGGGTGTCCGCTGCGAGCTGCAGGCGCACGAACTGGTCGTAGGGCAGATCGCGGTTCAGCGCATTCACAACCCAGTCGCGGTAGACGTGGCTGTGGGTAAACTTCACCTCTTCGCGACCGCCGTAGACATAGCCCTTCGTGTCCGCATAGCGCGCCACATCGAGCCAGTGCCGGGCCCAGCGCTCGCCATAGTGGGGCGAAGCCAGGTAGCGCTCCACCAGCTTCTCGTAAGCCTGGGGATCGCGGTCATTCACGAAGGCGTCCACCTCCTCCGGCACCGGCGGCAGGCCCAGCAGTCCGAAGGAGAGCCGACGGATCAGCGTGCGCCGATCGGCTTCAGGCGCGGGTCCGAGACCTTTGGCCTCCAATGCCGCGAGGACGAAGTAATCTACTTCCGCGCGGGGCCACGCAATATCGCTGACGGCGGGCACGCTCTGGGGCGTGGGCGGGTGAAAGGCCCAGTGCTGCTTCGCCTTGGCCATGAGATCGAGGGGCTTGTCGCTCTTGGGGAATACAGCGCCGTCCCGGATCCATTGTTCGAAATCAGCGATTACCGTATCTGAAAGTTGTTCCTTCGGCGGCATCTGGAGATCGGGGTTCTTATAGCGGATGGCCTCCAGCAGGCGCGAGGTCGACGGATCGCCCGCGACCACGGCCGCGAGGCCCGACTTGCCGCCTTTGGCCGCCGCATCCAGCGAGTCAAGCATCAACTCGCCCTTTACCGCATCCGTAGCGCTGCTGTGGCAACCGTAGCATTTATCCGCCAGCACGGGGCGTATCTTCTGCTCGAAAAAGTCTTCCGGTGAGGCCAGGGCCGCCGACGCGAGGGCTGCCATCGCTGCGCCAAAAAAAAGACGGGCCGTCCGCCTGTTCGCAATCTGGGTCATAAGACTTACTCCTGACCCCTTACTATACCGCATTTACCGCAATTCTGTGTAACTTCGCGGTGGCGCCAGGTCACCCCAGCCGACCCGGCGAGCCCTTATCCGCCGATATACTTCCCATAGTCGAAATCGACCAGTTTCCCCTCGAAAAACACCAGCTTGCCCGAGATCGACGCGCGCTCGCCCGGCGGGAGGTCGGGAAACTTCGGATCGGCATGGGCGCAAGGGTGATTGGGATTGCTTACCAGCGAAAGCGTGCTCCCCCGCCAGGTCAAGGCAAAGTACCGGTCACCGTTGTTGGACTGGGTAACAATCATGGGCACATCCGATACGGGGTTGCCCCGGGAACGCCAACCCACGCGATAAGGCTGGGTGCCGCCCTCCGGCAGGGCGCGGGCGGCCTCCATGCTGATCCAGCCCTGATCCGGGGTGTGGATGAATTTATTCTCCCGCGTATAGTCTCCAAATTCCTTAATGGCGCGAAGGTAGGCGCAGGTCTGGAGTTCGATGTTGTTCAACGGTTCCTTCGATCCGTTGTGAATGTGCAACTCAAGATCCACCACAGTCTCGGAAGACTTCTTCAGACTGCCGCCAAATGCAATCCCGTTGGGCAGAACGCGCTCGAAGGATATCCCATCCTCCCGAACTTCCCACGGCACTGCGGGGAGGCTCTCGTACACCGTTGGAATCGGCGGATTGATATGGCTCAGGAAAAGAAGTCCCTGGCTGCTGAAAATCGCCTCGGGAAAATCGAACCAGAGATAATCCTGCGACGGCCACGACGGACTGATCCAGGCGATGTGCTCCCAGGGATAGTGGGGCCGCCAGTGTCCCGGCAGAATGCGGATCCCCTTCGCTTGCGTCTCGTAGGTTTCCTTTGGCTGGGCCATGGCGGCCATCGCCGCAAGCGAAGCGGCTGCGCCGAGGAAAGCGCGGCGGGACACGTTGGGAATTTGGGGAACTTCAGTTGCTCGTGCAGTCACGGTCAAGACTCCTCCATTGCGATTGGTGCGGACGTTTTACCCACGCCAGTATGACACAGCCCCGCTGAACTTGAAAGCCCCCGATAGGTTGCACGGATGCATACAGCAAGATTGACGGCATTCAGGGTATTCTCGACCGGACCACAGGCGCCACAAACCACATATGGACACTTCAGACGGCTAAAGTGTTACAATTGTTTTTATTCCCTTGAAATCAATCGGTTGACGACCGAAAATTTTTTCATTGACAGACGGGCTTATTCGTGGTAGCTTCCAATTAGATGGCCTGTGACTCGGGTGGTCGTAGGGTATTCTTGGAGTCGGTTTAAGCGGCCAGGGTGGTCAACCGACAGGCACTCGGGGAGACAATTCGATGGCGGGCAAATCAAAATTACAGAGCGCTAGTGGTGTATTTGTATGCGTTGTCGTGATTTTAATGTGCGCATCATCGTGGGCGGCGGTACTGGCATCCGACGATCCCGGGCTCGCAGCACTTCTAACCGCCCGCTCGATGGCCGAGGCCCGGATAGCCGAGGGTGATTTTACGGGGG
This sequence comes from Candidatus Hydrogenedentales bacterium, assembly GCA_044344195.1. GTDB lineage: Bacteria > Hydrogenedentota > Hydrogenedentia > Hydrogenedentales > JAEUWI01 > JAEUWI01. The sequence continues at coordinate 83 of JBIJDL010000144.1, read as the reverse complement.
CGCTAGATACTCTTCTTCAGTCCGTGCGCGATACCGATCCGGATCGCGCGGCGCTGGCGGACGCCGCTTACGGCAACGGACAG
>JBIJDL010000071.1:0-18405 GCA_044344195.1 Candidatus Hydrogenedentales bacterium | reverse complement strand
GGGATCGATGTGGAATCTCGGCTGGCGGTCTATCCGGCCCTGCCCGCGGGCGGCAAATACGAGGTCGTGCTCTTCGGCGCAAAACACAGCGCCTTTGGCGATGTTCCCCAGCGCCTTGATCGGGGTCAGCGCAATCCGAACCATCACCGAGCCATCACAGCCCTGAGCACGGCGTTCTGGGACGCCTGGTTGAAAAAGGACGAGACGGCGAAAGTCTGGCTCGACGGCGAAGGACCGAAAAGCGTGCTGGAGGAAAAGGACCGCTGGCAGCGGAAGTAATGTCCACGTTCAGTGGTAGGAAGTGCGGGTGGAGTTCTTCCGCTGGAATAAAGCGGGTTGCCTGGCGGATGATGGCGCGGAGCGTTCCCGTATCAAGTTCTGCGTGATCGGGAATGACGAGCGTTTCGCGTTCTCCGCCCTGTCCCGTCCGTCTCAATTTTATATGGCTTCCCCTTTGCGAGACTACTTCAAACCCGAAGGCACGCAAGACGGAAACGACCTCCCGCCCTGACATCCGTTTCAGGCCAGGCATGCGGTTTCGAGTTCGATCGTGACGACGACGGTGGGGTTGGGGGCAAGGCCAAGGGAAACCAGATCTTCGCCATCAAGGTAGAGATCCGCAGCCTCTTTCAGATTACGGACGGTTTCGTCCAAAGTTGCCCCCTGGGTCACGATGGGAACTTCAAGACACTCAGCCACATAGCCCGACTGCTCACCGGGCCGGACCGATGCCATGATGACGTGTTTCAGGCACATCGCGTTAACTCCCTACGTTTACTTACTGACATAAAGAAAGTCTAACACAATGGCGGCTACAGACGAATGTTGTTCCGCGACACACGTAGCGACACCCTGCAGCTTCCTTTAATCCCCCGCCGCCCGGAGCACGGTCCGCTGCACCGAGTAGTCATGTCCGTAACTATACGGGAAGGTTCGTTCGCCCCGAATCGATGCCGCGAGTTCGGCCAGATCCAGCACGTGGCGCTCCAAGTCAGGAAACTCGATATCCGTCACCCCCGCCTTGTACTCCCCGTGGGCATTGCGCAGTGCGAGTCGCGCCGTTGCGGGTTCCAGCGGCTCCAGCGTGATGCTTCCATTCGAACCGGCAACCTTGAAGCGACGCCCCCCGCCCGCCTGAGGCTCGCGCGCGGCGCACTCCACCACGGCCATGGCGCGATCATACTCCAATACCGCGAGCGTGTTGTCCGCCAGCGTGTCGTCGATGCCCGTATCATGACGAATAAAGGGCGTCACCGATTTCGGATCACCCAGCAGCAGAACAATCATGTCGATCAGGTGACAACCCAGCTCCAGCATGATCCCGCCGGGATGGATGTTGATGCCGTAGCGCTTCTCCCGCGTCAGATCCGTGCACATGCTGGCATGGATGGAATGGATATGCCCCAGGGCGCCTTCCGCTACCATCTTGCGGACGAAGTCGAAACCGAGGTTGTAGCGAAACATGTAGCCCATTTGCACCAGTAGTGACTGGCCCTTCGCCGAGTCCAGCAGGCCCCGAAATTCGCTCAGATTGGTGCCGGCCGGTTTGTCCATGTGGAGGTGCTTGCCCGCATCCACAACCGCGCGACCAAAGGTCAAGAGGCGCGTCACATTGCTCTCCACCGCCACCATTTTGATGTCGGGATTGCCGAGTAACTCCTCCTGCGAAAGCCACGTCACACCGTGCAGTGCTTCTTCGTTGGCGTATCGCGTCCGCATCGCCTCCTCCGGCTCGCACACGCCCGCCAGGGTGAAATCCGGCGACGCCCGCAATACCTCTACGATGTCGAGGGCATGGGCATGGCCGAGACCAAGCACGCCGCAGGGGATGGGTGGATTCGCGGTTTCCTGGGCGATGACCTGAGTTGCCAATAGAACGCCGGTCGCGCCCCCGATAAATTCACGTCGGTTCATGGGAAACTCCTCGTAGGGACAGCGGCACCCTGCAACTCAATAGGGTTCCGTGTCCGTCGGGTGAAAGAATAGCATTTCAAAGAACGGAAGTAGCCTGAAACCGGCGCGGCTGTCCTGTCGTCTGACGTCGTGATCTGGTCTGATAGGCACCGATCTCGCGTTGCGGAACAGACTCCGGGTAGATTCTGCGTCATGTTGCGGTTTGTCTCGAACACGCGGGCTTACCTCGCTCACGACAGGACAGCCTCGCCGATTGTCATTTGCCTCGCTCCTCATAGCAATAGAATTGTGGAAGTTGCACTTCGCGCACCGCGTCGTGGGGCGACGCTGTCCCTACGGGGTTGGCAGTCCATAGCTGTACAAATGTGATCCGCTGCCGAAATAGATGCGACCATTCAAAATATCGCCACCCGGCCCGATGGGGACCGGGGACTCGGCGATCAAATTTAGCGCATGCGTGGCCAGATCCACTTGCACGATACCCTTTTGGAACAGCATGTACAGCGCGCCATCAGGCCCGGAAACAAAGACCCGAGGACCCTGATGCGAAATGGTGGATCCCAGCGTTTCTTTCGTGTCGAACTGGAGTACAAAGGTCCGCGTGGCGGGATCGAATAGAAAGAAGTCGCGCTGGTCCGCCACGCCATAGACCAGGCCCTTCTCCGTGGTGAAGAGATCGGTATAACTTTGCGCGCCGGGGATAAGCGGCGCGTGCCACTCCACAGCCTTCGTCGTCATATCCATGATGTACAATTCCGCGACCTGGACCTTCTGCTCACCGCCCGTGCCCGCGCTGGTGGTGGTGCCGCCCAGGAGTTTGCCGTCCGGCAGGGCCGCCAGGCTGTGGGTCGAGTGTTCCGGCAATATCGCCGTGTGCTCCACCAGCACCTGTTCTTTCGTGGCGCGGTTCCAGAAGAGGAGTCCCCCGCCCGTGTAGCCATAGCCCGGCGTGCCCGCGAGCACGAGCTGGTTGCCATCCGGGTGGGCCAGCAAATCGTGGGGACGGTGAATCGACGGCTGTACCTGCGTGAGGAATTCAGGGTTCTTTCCCGTCTCACCCTTCACCGTGGGTATCCACTCTGCGGCCGGGTTCCACTCCAAAAGGAATCCTCCCCCATAGCCGCCCACGAAGAACCGATCGCCTTGGCGCACCACCGTGTTCCACTGGCCGTAGCTTTCCCGATTCACCCACTGGTCCGTCTCCGGGTTGTAGCTGAAGAAGCGCATGGGGAAGGCCGTACCGCCCGCAATGGTATTGTCCGGTGCCGTCGCGATGCCCATGATGTGGGCGCCTTCGCTCGTGTAGTCGAACGTATGCTTGCTCACCGTGCCCGTCGCCGGGTCTTCAATTTCCAGGATGCGCTCCACGGTGTCGCAGGTCTTCAGCACCTTGTCATCGGGAAAGTTGCGATGAAAGAGAGACTGACTCTCGGTGATGATGGGCTTGGGGTCGATCGTGGGCTTCGCAATAGGCGTGGCTACGCCCTTGTACAGTTCATACCAGAGATCCGCCGGGCCGCCATTGCCGTAGACCTTGCCATTCACATCCCGCACCACGGTTCCCGCGCCGGTGATCCGTTTGTCCTCCGGCACGATGGGCGTGGCCGTTCGCGTCGCCGGGTCGAAGGCGATGATCTGGCTTGCCGTGCTGCCGATCCCGAAGTAGAGCCAGCCCGCGTCATCCGTCGCCACCTGGCGCTGGTACTGCCGCCAGTTCTGCTTGTAGACGTGGCCATAGTCCGTGAAGGTGCGCGTCGCGGGATCGAAGGACACCACGCCGCTGTCGGGGTAGGTCACCGACCAGATAACGCCCTGGTCGTCTTCCGTCATACCCATCGCCATCTGGGGCACGGTCTGGGCGTGGAAGGTGAAGGCCCGCGCCGCCGGATCGAACTCCGCGAAGTAGCCGTTGAAGTGGGTGTAAAACTTGTTCTTGCTCGACAAGATTGAGGCATAGGGGCAGTCGCCGCCGGGCGGAAAGGGCATGGGAAACTGCTCCGCCTGCCCCGTGGCTCCGTCGATCATCAGCAGCGCATAGCCCCCTGTGTGATCGAAAAGCCACACCAGCACCACGTTCCGGCCCGCGCCATCCGCCGTGGCCACCGTGCCCCGGTGATTGCTCACCGGCGTGGCCACGCCGTGATCCAGGAAGCCATTGCCCAGATCGATGGGCGCGGCACCGGCGGGTGTGGCGAACAGGGCCAACAAGGTGGAAACGAGCAGCAGAGAGATTTTCATAGCAGGGCTGGACTCCGTGGGTGCAGGGCTACGTAGACCGAGTCATCTTAGCGGACCCCGGGCCAAAAAGAAAACCGGCTTCAATCAGCGGAAACGGAACCACAAAGAGCGCAAAGAGCACAAAGAAAGGAACTGCCTTTTGAGTTCTTTGCGCTCTTTGTGGTTTCCTGTTCCCTTCCTTCCGGTGAATTATTCTTGATCGCGGATCGCAAGTAGGCATAGAGTGATCGGGAATGTCCCTGGAGAGTTTCCCGTGCCAGCCACGGGTCGAGCAAGGAGCTTGCAATGCGTTACATGATTGCCGCCGTCGCGGCCCTATACCTGTCCGCCGCGCTGACGCCTGCCGCGTCCGCCGCCGAGAAGACCAAGATCGTCTTTATCGCGGGGAAACCCAGCCATGCGCCGGGCGACCATGAGCACCGGGCCGGCTCCATGCTGCTGGCCAAAGCCCTGAACGAGAGTCCGCTCAATGTCGACGCCCAGGTCACCTTCTACGGTTGGCCCCAGGACGCGAGCATCCTCGATGGGGCCGCGACGGTCGTCATCTATTGCGACGGCGGCGAGGGCCACCTGCTCAACGATCACTTCGCGGAGTTTCAGCCGCTGATGGACAAGGGCGTGGGTCTTGTCTGTCTCCACTATGCCGTGGAAAACACCAAGGGCGCTCGAGGCGACAAGTTCCTCGAATGGCTCGGCGGCTACTTCGAACCCGACTGGTCGGTCAACCCCCACTGGGACGCCGACTATAAGTCCATGCCTTCCCATCCCATCACCTCGGGCGTTCCTCCCTTTCCCATCAACGACGAGTGGTATTTCCACATGCGCTTTCCCGAAGGCATGAAAGGCGTCACGCCCATCCTCACCACGCTGCCGCCCGCGTCCACCATGGAGCGCCCCGACGGCCCCCACAGCGGCAACCCGGACGTGCGCAAGGCCATCGAAAATGGCGAAGAGCAGCACATGGCCTGGGCCTTTGACCGGCCCAACGGCGGGCGCAGCTTCGGCTTCACCGGCGGACACTTCCACCGCAACTGGCAGAACGATCACTTCCGCACCCTCGTGCTGAACGCCATCGCGTGGACGGCGAAGGTCGATGTGCCCGAAGGTGGCGTGCCTTCGAAGACCCCGACGGATGACGAGATGAAAGCCAATCTGGACGACAAGAAGAAATAAGCAAGAGATGTAGAACAGAACTCGCGTCCTCCACTTTTGCGGGCGCGAGCCGATTTGCATGTTTCGTGCACTCAGGTCTCCCAGCGAAACCGGAAACTGGCGTGCCCTCTCGGTGAATGCATGTAGTTAACTCGGCCTGCCTCGCACCCAATACCTCTCGCTCCGATGAAAGAATAAACTTGGGATACGATGTACATATTGAGCGCATGAACGGGCAGAGCGAGGCCCCGTCGGAACCAATAACGCTTGAAGAGTGGATTGCCTTCGTCAAGAGCGATCCCGAAATGCGTATGACACCGGTAGTAGAGGTTGCCAATCCTCGGACAGGCGAAGTTGTTCGTATTCAAGGTGATGGTTTGTCGGTATGGACAGGGAGGTCGGCAATTGATGGGCAGGAATTGCATCTCACATTCCGGTTCTCCAATGGGCGAATCTCCACCCGATTCCCCCTTGGAAACGATGAAGGATTCCGAAAGTTGTGTTCCATCGCCCGTTCGTTTGGTGGATACATTGAGGGTGACGGGGGAGAGCGCTACGATGAAGGGGAAAATCAGATTGTTGGCACCTCAGGCGATATAGGGAATTCCACAAAGGCGGCATGGCGGAATGATTTATTTCCTTCGAACTTTGGCGGGGGTGCCTCGGAGTAAGGTAGATCCGCCGAGCAGATCAGAACGAATGGCACAAAAAGGAGAGTTAGGTTTGAGGCTGGAGTCAGGCGCGGCCGATTGGAAATGCAGTAGAGTAGAACTCCGATGACCTGCACCGTCCTTCTCTCTGATAGGAGGGTTCCGTGACCCTTGGCACGATACTTCTTGCAACCCCGTACTTTCTATGTTTAAATGCTGAGGGGGTCATCATTGAACGGAATCATCTAACCAGAGGAGTATTCTCCATGCCCCAGGCAAAAAGCGCTGCCTCTATTGCCCTCATTATTCTGGCCGCCGGCTGCTCCCAGCCCGCTCCGAGCGCCCCTGAATCCGCCGGTGGCGCTGCGACGGGCCCCGCCCCCGCGCCGCCGGCCACCTTCGCTGCCGCAGTGCAGCCCATCGTGGCTCAGCGCTGTGCCAAGTGTCACGTGGAAGAGTCGAAGGGACAGTATTCATTGGATTCACTGGAGTCGGCCCTGGCGGGCGGAAAAAATGGTGCAGCGGTGGTGGTTCCGGGCAACGGCGAGGGCAGCCTGCTCTATCAGATGGTCGCGGGAACGGCCGAGAAGCGCATGCCCCCGAAGGGCGAGCCCCTTTCGGCCGAGGATGTCGCCACCATTAAGAGTTGGATCGACAGCGGCGCACATTGAGCGCGCCGAAAGCGTAGCGCACCCGTCCCTGTGGCGGTCGTGCAAATGGAGAGAGCAAACTCATGAGCAGTCATAACAAGACGATCCCATCGAACCCGGCATCCGGCGCCGGCCACCCCCGGCGCACCTTTCTCAAATCCGCCGCCCTTGGCGCGGGCCTCCTGATCCTGCCCAGCGGCACGCGGACCGGTGCCGCCGCCCCGAGCAACAAGTTGAACATCGCCCTTATCGGCGCGGACGGCCGCGGGTCCGCCCACTACGAAGCGCTCGTCGAAGAGAACGTTGTCGCGATTTGCGACGTGGACGAGGAGCATCTCGATTTCGCCGCCCAGACCTTCCCCAATGCGAAGCGTTACATCGATTGGCGCGAGTGCCTGGATCATCCCGAGCTGGATGCCATCGTCTGCTGCACGACGGACCAGACCCACGCCTTCATCGCGAATTGGGCGCTGAAGCGGGACCTGCACATTTACTGCGAGAAGCCCCTCGCGATCAGCGTGGAGGAGGCCCGCCTTGTCCGCGCGTCCTACCTGCCGAAGAAGAACAAACTCGCCACCCAGGTGGGCATGCAGCGCCACGCTTATGAAAACTTCAATCGCGTGCGCGAAATGATTCAAGATGGCGCCATCGGGGAGTTGAAAGAGGTGGACGTGTGGGGCAATCGGCAGATCCCCAAGCCGGGCTACCTGCCCGCCGCGGGCGATCCGCCGAAAAACCTCCACTACGACCTCTGGCTCGGGCCGGCGCCTTTTCACCCCTATAATCCCGAGTATTTCTCTGGAGGCCGCGGCGCAAACTGCCTCCAGTGGAACATGTACTGGGATTTTGGCGCGGGTCAGGTGGGCGACATGGGCAGCCACATCATGGACCTCGCGTGGAACGCCATTGACGCCACCCTGCCCACCTCCGCCCTGGGCGTGGGTGAAGCTTTCAATCCCGAGGTGACCCCCGTCCGCATGACCTCCACCTTCGAACACCCCGCCAATGACTGGCGCCCGGCCATTCAGGTCAAGTGGCATCAGGGCGGAGATATGCCCAAATCGCCCATCGAGTTCGTCGATCTCGACAAGATTAACCACGGCGTCATGTTCCGCGGGGAAAGCGGCTATATCATTGCCGGATTCGAGAACCGCATACTCTATCCCTCCGGCGCCAAGGACGGTCTGACCTACTACAAGCCGCGCCAGGAGTCGGAACTGCTGCCTCCGCTGGGTCACTTCCAGAAGCAATGGCTCAACGCCTGCCGGGGCGATCTCAAGACCGCCTGCGACTTCGAGTACAGCGCCAACATGATCGAGCAGTTGCTTCTCGGACTCGCGGCCTATCGTCACGGTGACAAAATCGAGTACGACGGCGCGGCCGGGCGCATCACCAACAATGAAGCCGCCAACGCCCTGCTGAAGCGTACCTACCGCGATGGATGGACGCTCGAAGGCTAGCCAGCGGGCCTGCGCCAATGGCTAAAGATTCAAAGGACCAGGAGGGACTGGATCATTTCGTTCCAGTCCCTCGTTTCTTGCGCACCCAAACGTCCCTTAAGTCCACTACATCCCTTATGTCTTTCGTCTTTGAATAGCTGGGAGCAGTCTCCGCACCGGAATGGGTTCACTGCGGTGCGCCCGCGCCGGCGGATACGTCCCCTCGCCCCTAATACAACCCGTGCCCCACACCGCCGTCCAGGGGAATCGCAACTCCGGTGAGAAACGACGCACGCTCCGACGCGAGAAAGGCCACCAGCGCCGCATACTCCTCCGGACGTCCCACGCGACCTATCGGAATCGACGTGCCGATCGCGCGCAACTCCGCCTCGAGCGTTCTCCCGGAAGCGACCGCGCGCCCCTGGCAAAGCGAAAGCAAGCGATCCGTCTCAAAGGCGCCGGTGCACACGCTGTTCACCAGAACGCCCTCGCTGGCCACTTCCGCCGAGAGCGTTTTCAGAAAGCCCGTGAGTCCGGGACGCATGATGTTCGAAAGCACCAGATTGGGAATCGGCTCGCGCACCGACTGCGACGTCACCGCAATAATGCGGCCCCATCTGCGCGCCCGCATCCAGGGCAGCACCGTGGTGATGGCGCGCACGGCCGATTTCAGCGTAAGTTCATATGCCTCGCCCAGCAATTCCATCGTCACGTCCGCCGCGCGACCCGCGGGAGGTCCGCCCGCATTGGTGACGAGAATATCGACGGATCCGAAGCGCTCCCGCGCGGCATGCAGATGCGCGGTCAACCCCGGTCCGTCCGCCACGTCCAACACCTCGCCGAAAGCACGATCACCAAAGCGCCCGCGAAGTTCTTCCATCGTGGCCGCCAGCTTCGCCGGGTCGCGCCCGGAAATGGCGACCTGCGCGCCCTCCGCCGCCAATTCAAAAGCGATTGCCCGGCCCAGCCCCGCCGAAGAAGCCAGGACAACGGCGGCGCGTCCTTCAATGCCCAGGTCCATATCGAACTCCTCTCGTGCGCGACTTGACGCGCGAATCTCCGTTGCAACGTCCCGTGATGCCGAGTATGCTAACACCGGAGCGGACGCTGGGAAAACTGCAACGACGTTCCGCTTCAATGTGGGGCTTGATGTATCACATGTACGGGAGAGATGCCATGAAAGCGCGCACAAGGCGTGGTCCAGTTTTCTGCCTTTCGGTTCTGTTCGGAGCGCTTACGGTGGCGGGTTTCTACGCCTCAGCGGAAGAACCGGGAGCGATCACTCTCCGCGAGTCCTTCGCCAATCCCCCCATGGACTGCCGCCCCCAGACGCGCTGGTGGTGGCATGGCAATGCCCTCACCAAAGATGACATCTCCCGGCAACTCCGCGAAATGAAGGCCCAGGGCCTCGGCGGCGCCGAACAAATCACTATGGACGAGGTCTACGAAAAGGGTAATGTACCCTATCTTTCTCCCGAATACTTTGACCTCGTAAAACATGCCGTGGCCGAGGCCAAATCCCTCGGCATGACCCTCTCCCTCAACTTCGGCGGTCCCGGCTGGATCTGGGGTGGCGACTGGGTGCCGGAGCAGTATCGCACCCGCGCGTTGCTGGCGAGCATGCTGACCGTTGAGGGCTCGACCCGTTTCGACGGCCCGCTATCGTTGAAGGCGGCGATCAACCCACGAGATCTTCCCCGTTCCTATCCCGAGATTCTCCCCGAAGATACGCTCGTAGCCGTCGTTGCGGGTCGCGTGGCCGATGGTGTGCTGCTGCCCGATTCCTTCCAGATCCTGACCGACCGCGTGAAGGACCGCCGGATCACTTGGGAGGTGCCCGAGGGCGACTGGCGCATCATGGCCTTCTGGTCCACGATTCCCGAGGGCAGCAACGCGGTGAATCACCTCGACGTGGAGGCCATGAACTTCTACGTCGACACCCTCGGCCAGCACTTCGTCGATGCCCTGGGGAGCGAGCTGGGCACCACGGTGGAATCCCTCTTCGGCGACAGCTTTGAGGTGCCCATTCATCGCAATGGCATCTACTGGGCCGATTCCCTGCCCGATCAGTTCAAGGCGCGCAAGGGCTACGACCTGATCCCGCTCCTGCCCGCAATCTGGTGGGACATGGGGGAGAGGACCGGCGGCGCGCGCTACGCGGTGAACGAGATGCTCCACCACCAGGGTATGGTCGCCTTCTTCAATACCTTCAATGCCTGGTGCGAGGCCCACGGGGTGAAAAGTCGTATCCAGCCCTACGGATTTGTCACCGACAACCTGGAGGGCGCGGGGCAGTCGGATATTCCCGAAATGGAGATTACGGCGGGGGAGAAGGACGCCGTGCCCTGGTTCGACACCCGCATCGGGCCTCGCGAATACGTCGCCTCGGGCGCTCACACCTACGGACGTAACATTATTTCCGTCGAGGCCTACACCTATCTGCACTGGGAGCCCTACCGCGCCACGCTGGAAGAGCTGAAAATCACCAGCGACACCTTTCTCCGCGCGGGCGCGAACCGCTTCAACAACCACGGCTTCATCGCGTCGCCCGAGCGCGACATCGCACCCACGCGCGGCTTTTACGCGGCCATTCACATCAGCCCCGACAATGTGTGGTGGCCGTACTACCACCACCTCAGCGACTACATCGCCCGGAGCTGCTACCTCCTGCGGCAGGGGCGGCCCGTGGCCGATATCGCGATCTACGCACCCACGGCGAACCAGTGGATGAAGGACGCGCTCAACGCCCGAAGCTGGACCCGCAGCTTCGACTGGGGTGAACTGGGCCGACTCCTCCTGAGCAATGGCTACAACTTCGATCTGGTGAACGACGAGGTGCTGCAGCGCAAGGCCGAATTTGCGGGACCCGCCCTGCGCATCCAGGGCAACGACTACCGCGTGCTCATTCTCCCCAATATCGAGGCGATGCCCGTGGAGAGTCTCCGGCGAGTTGAAGGGTATGTAAATCAGGGAGGGACAGTGATTGCACTGGAGCGAGTGCCGGGGTCTGCCTGCGACACGGTCACGGCGCCAGAAGAGAGTTCAGATCTTCGTAATACCGCATCGAAACTCTTCAAGAAGTCCACGGGCAGAGACAGCCTCGGATTGGAAGGACCTTCAAGTAAGTTGGCCTATGGAAGCGGCACGACGTACTGGCTGGAAAGGGTCATGGACCGGAGCGACATCCTCGACAAGCGCAGCAGCGCGCTGGACCCCTTTCTCCGCGCCCTGAACCACCACATCGCCCCCGACATGGCCATCGACTTTGTTCGCGAGGACCTGCGCGAGAACAACGGCCTCACCTTCACCCATCGCCGCATGGACGGGCGCGATATCTACTTCGTCACCAATATCCAGGACCGCCCGGTGGATATGCCCGTCGGTTTTCGCGTGCATGGCGCCGTGCCCTCCCGCTGGGATCCCATCTCGGGCAATGTTACACCGCTTCACGTGTGGGAAGAGCGCAACGGCGCCACCTGGCTGCCCCTGCGACTCGCGCCCTATGCCTCCACGTTCGTGGTCTTTGAAGTGGGCGACGTACGTCCCCACGTACAGTCCACCTCACTCCGGGTCGTCGAACACGTGGACGAACACGGCGTAGCCGGATGGACGGACCAGGTAGGGAATCACAGCGTCCGCCTGGAAGATGGCACCGTGCTTCGCGCGGACTCCGGAGCCGTGCCCGCGCCGGTTACCGTAACAACGCGCTGGAGTCTGGTGCTCGAAAGCCCTGTATTCCCCCGCGTTGAACAAACACTGGATTCACTCGCTTCGTGGACCGATACGCCGGAGACGAAGCATTTCAGCGGAACGGGCCTCTACGCCACAACCTTCGAACTGCCTCAGGGCCATGTGGGCGAGGACACCCGTCTTGAACTCGATCTCGGTGATGTAGGCAACGTCGCCGAGGTGGCGGTCAACGGAAAATCCGCCGGCACCGTCTGGATGCGGGGACAGACCCTCGACATCTCGGGGCTCGCTGTGGAGGGGTCGAACCAACTCCAAGTTCGCGTGACCAACACGCTCATCAACCGTGTCTCCGGTTTAAAAGAATTCCCCCCCGTGCCCGAGGAACTCAGCGAGCGCCTGGGGCGCGGCGTGCAGGACGACCACTCGCCCGCCCGCGCTCTCCTGGGCTACACGCCCCTGCCGCGCTCGGGCCTCCTGGGGCCGGTGGAGATCCGGGCATACAAGCGGGTGACGCTGGTGCGCTGAGTCGGAAGGCGCTTGCTTCAACGACACCGAATGGATCGTCCCGAACAGCCAAACGTCAATAGATGACAAGTCGATCAATTCACGCCATTTCAGAAAACACTTTCGGCGGTTATACTCACTGAAACAGTCTTTGCATTCAACCCGTCAGAAAAGAGACTCCCGATCATGTTCGTCACGCTTATCTTCCGCGCCACCCTGGTCATCGCCCTTGTATCGCTCTGCGCGTCATCGGCCCGCGCCGAAGGTGTGCTCATGAAACTCCAGCCCACCCCGTGGAACATCGACGGTCAGCCCATCCTCGGTACCTACGGCGCGGATCGGGTTGAGGACCTGGAGAAAGTGCACGCCGTGGGTATGAACGTCATCCTCGCGGGCAAGACCGAGCTCGATATTACCACGCCCGCCGGGAAGTACTGCTTCGAAAAGGGGATCAAGGTGCTGCCCCACCTCACCTCCCACATCTACCACGGCGTGCGTTTGCGCGAACCCGTCGCCGCCGGCCAGAAGGACATTCCCCTTTACTTCAGCGGCGGCGTGCCGACATGGGCGTCGCGAATCATCGAGCTCGACGGTGAACTCATCCGCTACGAAACCATGAACGAGAATGGCCTCGTCGGTTGCGAGCGCGGCATCAACGGCACCACGCCCGCCGACCACCGTGAAGGCACCATTCTCTTCTGGCCCGAGGAATGTCGCGCGGAGGTCCAGGCCATCAAGGACTCGCCCAACCTTTTTGGTTACTACGTCCTCGACGACAGCCCGGGCGACGCCCGCTCCGCCCTCCAGGCCATGTACAAAGTGCTGAAAGAGGTCGATCCCGCCCGGCCCGTCTGTGCGGGCTTCGGCGACGCCGGCTCCATCACCAATTTCGCCCCCGGCGTCTGCGATATCCTCTTCATCTACTGGTACCCCGTCAGCACCAACCGCTACAACCGCGAGCGCACCGCCCAGGAAGTCCAGCACATGCTCTCCGCCGCCCGCAGCCGCGTGCCCGGCGTGCCCTTCGTCGGCATCTACCATGCCTTCGACGGACGCCCCGCGAAAACGGGCCAGGGCCTACCCACCCCCGAGCAGCTCCGCGAGCAGCTCGAAGACTTTGTACGCGAAGGCGCCAGTGGCCTCGTCTCCTTCATCTGCCACAACGAAGTCGTCCCCGGCTGGGCCGATATCCCCTCGCTGGAGCCGCCCGTCACCCAGGCGATGAAGGAGATTCGCGAGACCGGCGGGCTCACCGTGCGCCCAGAAAACGAGCAGATGGCCGCCCAGCGTCTCCAGCCCCAGGGCCACTGGGAAAAGCCCAATCCCCTGCCCGGCTTTGTCCCCGCGTGGTACGTCGCCGCGCCCTTCGACGCGGCCGGCACCCTCCTCGATACTCCCGTACCCCCGGAAGAGGGCATCGACCCCGACGCGATCTTCGAGGTGCGCAACAGCAAAGCAAAGTGGCGGATGCACCCCACCACCGCAGGCACCCTCGGCTACTCCAACATCTACGGCGTCGAAAAGGAGGTCATCGCATACGCCTGGTGCGAAGTCACCAGTCCCGTCGAGCAGGAAGTCCAGCTCCGCTTCTGCAGCGACGACGACGCCTGGGTCCGTGTCAACGGCAAAGAAGTCGCACGCTACACGGGAGTCAACGGCCTCGACTTCGACAAGGAAATCATCCCCATCACTTTGAAGAAGGGTACGAGCCGCATCGAAGTGAAAAACTGCAACCGCGCCGGCATGTGGGGCATTTTCGCCCGTATCACAGATACGGAGGGCAGGGCACTGGAGGGGTTGGGGTTTTCGCCGGAACGGTGAAGCGGTGGGCGTTGCACGGCTCACCCATTTTCGAGGACTTTCTTATCCTGGCGCTCAACGCCCGCGCGGGTTCGCTAGGACTGGGCGAGCTCTTATCTTAGATGCCATTCAACGTAGTAGGCGAGCATGCACAGGAAGATGTCGGCGCCGACGTAGTCTTCGGTGCGGTGGTGGATGGGCCGGATGCGCACATGGAATTATTTTGCGTAAAGCGACGAATAACAATAAAAAATACACTATGCCGAAACGATCACGGAAATCGGGGCTGGAACTTCAGATTAGCTAAGGGACTTCTACGCTTCATCCGCCCCCTCGGGCTTGATCGCCTCCACCACGGAATCCGCGCGGTTTAGCCACAGATCCCATTCCGCTTGAAGTCGGCGCTGCACGTCCCCCAACGCACTGTCGTCCAGCGATTCCTGGCCGCGTCGGCCCTGTGTGACGAGTCGGTTATAGAGCTTAACAAGTTGTGCCGTAGTGGCATCCAGCGAGAAGGTATCGACCGTCTGTTGCAAGCCCGCACCATAGGCTGCGGGATCTTCCAGCACCTCCAGGACAGCTCGGGCAAATGCTTCGAGATCCTCTTTTGCAAGCAGGCGGCCATTCTCGCCGTCCTTCACCACATCGCGCACGCCCGGCGCGTCCACCGCGACGACAGGCGAGTTCGCCGCCATCGCTTCCAGGATGACCATCCCCTGCGTTTCGCTTTGCGAAGCGAAAAGGAACACATCGATGGCGTGGTACGCATCCACAACATCTTGCCCAGTTTTGCGGCCTGCAAATATCACCCGATCGGTAACGGATGATCGGCCAGCGCGCTCCCGCAACTCCTCCAGCGAGGGCCCGTCTCCGACGATGACAAAAAGCGCTTCGCGGTGCTTCTCCAGCGCGAGAATCGCGGCATCGAGCAGAAAGTTCAGATTCTTCTCCGGGGCGATGCGCCCCACATGTCCGAGCACGGGAACATCCGGCGCGATGCCGAGGGCCTCGCGACCGCGCGCGCGATCCCCCGTTTCAAAGGCATCCAAATCCACCCCGGTCGGGATCACCTCAATGGGCGACGTAACCCCGAACTCGACCATTTCTTTTCGTATGTCTTCGCTCGGCGCGATGTTCGCGTCGCACAGATTGGCGTGGCCGGTGGAGAGCTCCTGCACGAAGCGCTCCATCCACTCCGCTTGATCGGTCAAGTAGTGAATGTAGTGGGCGTATTGCGTGTGATGGGTCGAAACCAGCGGCACATTGAGCGAGGCCGCGATGCGCAGGGCTGTGTCGCCCAGCAGAAAGGGGTGGTGCGTGTGGATGATATCTGGAGCGAACTCCGCAATGCGCGGCAGCAGGTCGATATGGAGCGGCAGTGGCAGGGAGAAGCCCGTCTGGTTGAAATTTTTCCATGCCGCAACGCGATGAACCTGATCTTCCGATTCGCCTTCGGGCTCTTCATCGTACTTGGGCGCGATAATAAGCACCTGGTGGCCAAGCTCGCGCAGCTTTTCGCTGAAGCGGTGCACGGACAGTGCGGACCCGCCTACAAAGGGCAGGTAGTTGTTGGTCATCATAACTATTCGCATGCTGCCTCCTTCCAAGCTTGGACTCGCCCAATCGTATCACAAGACACGGGCGCATACCGGCAGTTCCCGGTATGCGCCCGAAAAAACAAAATCTAAGGGATGTGGAGGCCGGATCAGCCCAGCGTCCACCCTTTGCGATATTCCCGGTGGATCAGGCGTGCGGCCTCCGGCACGTTTTTCGCCAAGAGGTTTTCCGCATCCCACTCGATCTTCTTGCCCACGCGATAGGCCACATTGCCCAGGTGGTTCGCTTCCGTGAGCCAGCCCGCATACTCAAAGTTGCAGGTGGTCGGGTCGCCCGTCTTGCAGGCGTGGATCCACTCTTCGTAGTGGCCGAGAGACGCGGGGATGAAGGGCTCCGGCGGCGTGAAGTCCTGGAAGGTGTCTTCGGGCAGGAGCATGTGCTTGCCATAGTCGGCCAGGAGCATGCCCTTGTCGCCCACGAAGAGACAGCCACTGTCCCACTGGGGGATGGCCTCCTCTTTCCAGAGCTTCGGGCGGTGGGTGCCCTGGTACCAGCTCAGTTCCACCGGGCCGCGGTCGCCCCGCGCGCCGTAGGTGTACTTGACTTCCATGGATGCCGGGGCGATTTCCCGGTTGGCCGGCGGGCCCGCCGCTTCGATGGTCAGCGGGTGATCCAGATTCAGCGCCCAGAAGGGCAGGTCGATCCAGTGGCTGCCCAAATCGGACATGGTGCCGTTGCCGAAATCCCACCAGCGGTACCACTTCGGTCCGGGGAAATATACGTTGTTGAAGGGCCGCGCGGGTGCCGGTCCGAGCCAGAGATCCCAATTCAGTCCCGCCGGGATCACATCCTCGTTCGCGGGCCGATCCTGGACGAAGACAATGTCCTGCGCCTTCGTGAAGGCCTCCTCGTTTTCGTGCCAGCCCCAGGCGCGCCCAACCCACACGTGGACTTCGGTGATGTTGCCGATGGCACCCGACTGCACCAGCTCCACCACGCGGCGGTAGTTGTCGCCCGCATGGATCTGGGTACCCATCTGCGTGGCAACTTTCGCCTTGTTCGCCGCCTCGCGGATGACCCGCGCTTCGTAGATGTTGTGGGTCAAGGGCTTTTCGCAATAGACGTGCTTGCCCAGTTGCAGCGCCGGGAGGGTGGCGAAGGCGTGGGTGTGCTCGCAGGTGCTCACCACCACCGCGTCAAATTCCTTCGCATGATCGTAAACTTCGCGGAAATCACCGATCTGGCGGGCCTTGGGATACTTCGCCGCCGCCGCCGCCAGGTTGTCCGCATTCACGTCGCACAGCGCCACGATATTCTGGGAACTTACCCCCTCCAGGTTCGCACCGCCCCGGCCGCCCGCCCCTATGATGGCGATGTTGAGCTTGTCGTTCAGGTTCTGTCCGCGCACGATGGCCGGCGCGCCAATAACAGCGGCACCTGCGACGGCGGAGGTGCGGAGGAACGTGCGCCGGGACAGGGTTCCAAGGTTGCGCTTCGGGGTGGAGCCAGACGTCGACATGGCTGCGGGTTCCTTTTCGGTAGAGGTCGCGTTGGAAAATTGATGTAGGACAGTCTAGCGGGCAGCGACCGGGGTGTCAATTCGCGGACACTCTTGCGTTGTCGTGAAGCTAAGGGAGGGCGACATTCCTGGACAAATTTCTCCGCAGGCGGACATGACGTTCCCCGGCAGCCGAATTGCGGATAGCCCCATGCCTGTTGTACTGGGCGCTGGTATTCTTTATCGTGTCCATTGGTGCGGCGGGCCACACCGGGGCTGTTGTGACGGGAACCTTTGGGGCCCGAAAGTGATTATGGTGTTGCATGGCAACGGCAAACCTGAAAGAGGAGGAGATACCATGAACATAATGCGAAACACCGGCTGGAAGGGCAAATGCCGGATGGGCATCGTTTCCACCCTGGCCATTGTCCTGGCGCCCGCCGCCCTGGCGGTCGAGGCGAACCCCGCTCAGATCGAGATCAAGACCGCCGATCAGGCCGTTACCATCGGTGTGACCCACGACGGGACCCCCGTGCCGGCCGCAAGCATCACCTCGGTGAAGCTGTATGTGGATAACCACGACTACGATCACATGATCACCGTCGAGAAGAAGGACGGGGCGGTGACCATTCGCCCGACGGAGGCGCTGGAATTGGGCCACTACGATCTGGCGATCAAGACGGGCCAGGGCGAAGTCCGCGTTCCCGTGACGGCACTCCAGACCGTTGCCGACGAGGGACTGGAAGCCCGCGCGAAGCGTCAGGGTGTAACGGTGGAAGAGATCAAGGCCCAACTCGGCATTAGCCAGTCCGTGGGCCAGGATCGCATCAGCCTTCAGTTTGCCGACGAGTACAATGTCGGGCAAACCCTGGGGGCCACGATGAACGTGCCTGACGGGCGCACGGCGGAGTGGACGGTCAACGGCGAGAAAGTGGATGCCCCCGGAGGCAAATTGTCCTATACCTTCGAGGAGCCGGGCATCTACGACTTTGCCTACCTGGAAAAGGCCGGCGACCGGATCCTCGCCCTCGGCCTGGACACGGTGAAGGTCAGCACGGTGGGTAGCGCCGTGGAGGTGAAGGCGGGGGTAGCGCAGACGTTCCTCGGGCCAGAAGGGTATGGGCGCTACGCCTGGAAACTGGACGGGGTGGTGGTGGGCGCTGAGTCATCCTGGAAGGGAAGTTTTGAGTCCCCCGGCAACCATGTGGTCTCCGTACGCGCCGATACCCCCGCCGCCGAGACGGCTCAACCCGTGGGCATCGTCACCTATATCGTCACGGTGAAATAGGCGGTCTCGTCGCGAGCAATTGATT
>JBIJDL010000419.1:0-5653 GCA_044344195.1 Candidatus Hydrogenedentales bacterium | reverse complement strand
AGGCTTGGAGGACCGGCTCTCGTCCCCCTCGCGTTCGGCAACGGCCCCGGAAACGATACGGGAGTTGCAGGCCGCAGAAGAAAACCTCATCGAATCGATGCGCGGAACGCTGGGGGAGGCGGCCACGGAGAGGATTGTGCGCCAGGCGAATGCAGAGCGGGAACTGCGCGCTCAAGCGGCCGCCGCGACCATCACGCGGTTCGAACAGACCCGGCGGTTCCTGGACACCGGCCGGCATGGCCTCATTGGACTCTTCGTCTTACTCGGCGTCTACGCGCCTCTGAGCTGTCTCTGGAACCGCGTCACGATCTCGCGGACCCCCGAGGGACAATTGGCGATTAAGAGTTTCATGATCCTGCCCCGCACCACATATTGGCCCTTGGACGACTTCTACGCGATACGCACTTTCGCCATGGAACACTACGGGTTCAGGCGACGGGGCGGGCTCCTGTACCACCGCTGGGAATGGCTGGTGCAGCTTTCTTTTAAGGGCCGTCCGCACCTGCCTTTCCACGGCAGCGCGGGGCTGGCTTTCAGCGAGATGAGCCCCCAGTTCCATATCCACCGGGAAAGGCACCAGCCCAGCCTGCCTGGCAGGGCGCCCGAGGTCGTCCGCGATCTGGTCAAAGGCCTCCGCGCCGTCACGGGCCTCAAGGCCGAGCCGCCGCAACTTATCGAAGGCCGAATCGTCGGTCGCAAGCGCGTGGTCTACAATGCGACCCTCCGGGAGTCGCAAGAAACACCCGTGGCCCACGAGCAACACGTATTCCGTTCGGGCGATCCCATCCCCGAGGATATCAAAGCAAGAATCGCGGCAATGACGGGAAATCGGACGGAGGAATTGCCGTGCGGCGCCTTGCGATCGGTTTCCCAGCAAATCATCGTGGACGAAGACGGTCGCAAGGTCACCTACAACAGCATCGACGAGCTTCCCGAACACATCCGGCGACGCCTGGGTTTGTAGGGGCCCGCGAAGGGGTACGCTGTGATTAGATGGAACGTAAGGAATCCAGAGAATGGTGATTTTCTCTGCGTCCATCACGTTCCATCTGAACAACCCGTATTCCGCAGTCATTCGCCCCGCCTGCTCTTTTTCGGCATTTCATCTGCATGAGTCCTTATAGTCGTTGGGCACTTCCCTCTACACGCCGTGTAGTCCAGATCACCCTATCGCCGGGCGGGGGCGTCCGTGCCATTATGGTGGTGATTACGGAGAAACCGCATTTGTTCTGAAGCCACGCCGCCGCGTGAAGAAATGCGTCGTCTACGAATACTGGACCCTTGAGAAGTCGGTGCGCACGGCCGAGGGCCCCCGGCACCGTACGGTGGGCATGCTTGGAAAACTGCCTGGGCTGGAGGAGGTGGCTCAGATCGGTTGGGAGTACATCGAGGAGATTCTCGATGGCTGCCGCCACCTGCTTGACCTGCTGCGACAGGAGACGCGAACGCCGTCATGGGCGCGGGTGGACACGTCACGCCTTCGAGTGGAGCGGCTGCGCAAATTTGGGGAAGTCTACCTGAGCTTGGCGCTTTGGCGCCGGCTGAAGCTGGATGCTTTCTTCAACGAGGCAATGGAGCCAGAGCGGTAACAGCGGCCCGCTGAATGGGGGCAAACAGGACACGCTCGAAGGCGGCATCCGATCGCCGATGTTCGTGGTCTGGTCCGAAAAAACAACGTCGGGCCAGCACAGCGATGCCCCCACAATGACCAAGGACGTTTACCCCACGCGCTGTGCCCTGACCGGGGCACCTCATGATCGCAACTTCGACGGCGTGAGTTTGCTACCGGTACTCCTCGGTGAGGGAAGCGTCGACCCGGAACGTACGATGATCTGGGTGGGACGCGAGGGCGGCCCCCACGGCGGCCAGGAGTATTACACCATCCGCCGCGGCCGGTGGAAACTCGTGCAGAAAGGCCCCTTCGAGCCGCTGCGCCTCTACAATCTGGACGACGACCCAGGCGAAGGCGCGCACCTGCCGGAAGACCATGAGAAGTACCGCGAGCTCTTTGCTGCCCTCCGCGACCACGTTCTCCGCGCCTTGCCGTGGCAACGCAGGGAACTTGGCTGAACGCCAGCGCGGCACAGTCACCAGCGAGATCGACGCCAGCCATCCTTGCCAGGAGGTCACCGCAAGGTGCAGATTGCCTCTTTCGCTTGACAACTCCTACAACACCGACTTGTCCAGGCTCCGGTATTGCACGGCCTCGGCCACGTGGTGTTCCGTGATGTCGTCTTTGTCTTCCAGGTCGGCGAGGGTCCGGGCGATACGGAGGATCTTGTCGTACGCGCGGGCGCTCAGGCCCAGGGCGTTGAGGGCCCGCTCTAACAGCGACTTGCTCGCGTCGTTCAGCTTGCAATAGTGGCGCAGAGTCTTGCTGTCGAGGTGGGCGTTGTAGCGCGTGGCCCCGTTGCAACGTGCCCGCTGGCGCTCCCGCGCGGCGAGGACCTGGGCCCGCACTTCCTCCGTGGTAGGACCGCTAATCCGACTGTCGGTGAGATCGTCGAAGCTAAGCGCGGGCACGTCGACGTGAATGTCGATGCGGTCGAGCAGCGGTCCCGAAAGCCTTCCGATGTAGCGCTGCACGTCGTTGGTGCTGCAGCGACACTGCCTGCGCGGGTCGGTGCGGCAGCCGCAGGGACACGGATTCATCGCCACCACCAGCATGAAGCGGCTCGGATAGGTTACGGAATAGTTCGCGCGGCGGATGTGGACCAGGCCCTCCTCCAGGGGCTGGCGCAGCACCTCCAGGGCGGCGCGATTGAACTCGGGAAGCTCATCGAGAAACAGCACACCGTTGTGCGCCAGGCTCACCTCACCGGGGTGGGCGTGCTGGCCGCCGCCGGCGATAGATACGGTAGTGGAGGTGTGGTGGGGACTCCGGAAGGGCCGCGTGACGATGAGCGATTCCTTCCGCGTTTCCACCGGGCACACGCTGTACACCCGCGTGGTCTCCAGGGATTCGTCGAAGCTCATGGGCGGGAGGATGCCGGGAATGCGGGAAGCCAGCATCGTCTTGCCGGTGCCTGGAGGGCCCACCATCAAAATATTATGTGCCCCGGCCGCGGCCACGGTCAGCGCGCGCTTCACGTGGCCCTGGCCCTTCACCTCGCTCAGGTCGGGCACGCGCATATGGGCCGCCTGAAAGAGCTCCTCGACCTCGGTCACGTGGGGAAGGATTTCTTCGTCGCCCGCGAGGAAGGCCGTAGCCTGCTCCAGCGAACGCACGGGAATCACCTCGCAGCCCTGCACCACCCCCGCTTCGTCCGCGTTCATAGCCGGCAGCACGATGCCGCGCAGGCCCTGGTTGCGCGCGTTGAGAGCCATAGCCAACGCGCCCGACACGGGCCGCAGGGAGCCATCCAGCGCGAGCTCGCCCACGAAGGCGTATTCCGTGAAGCCCTTGCCATCGATCTGGCAAGTGGCTGCGAGCAGGCCCAGCGCGATGGGCAGGTCCAGCGCGCTACCCTCCTTGCGCATGCCTGCGGGCGCGAGATTGATGATGTTGTAGCCCCGTGGGAAACGGAAGCCAGAGTTCCGAATCGCGCTCTTGACGCGGTCTTCGCTTTCTTTTACCGCCGCGTCGGGCAAGCCCACAATTCGCGTGAAATTCTGCTGGCCACCCGTGTTGTCCACCTCGATGGCAACAGTGTAGGCGTCGATGCCGAGCACGGCTGCCGATTGTACGCGCGCTAACATGATGAAGGTGGCCCCCGCGATACGGTGGTTGAGGTTCCCGAACTGGTCTCGGGGTATTGTGGAAAAACGGGTGCCGGGGTGTCAAGATGGTGGCCTATGCTGTGATACACCACTTTCGCAAGTTTACAGGGACAGCAGAGACTTCAGCGACAGCAGATTGTGGATGGCTTTTGTTCGTGCCATCCCCGTGATCGCTGCCCTTCCTGCAATCCATACGGGTGACTCCGACCTGGCAAGGAACTTAATCTTGATAGCCTTCACGCTCTTCCTCCTCGCTGCCCTCGGCGACAACGCCGTCGTCAACGGCGATTTCAGCGATTGGCCCACCTACACGGGCAAGGGTCTCACCACAACCTCCGTCGGCGTGGACCGCGCCCAGTTTCTCACCCACTGGTATGGCGGACCCGGCCTGGGTGCGACGGCCACCTATGATGTGGTGGCCTTCCCGGAGGGTCAGACCGAAGTGCCCGGCAATCCAAAGCGTCACCTCCGCATCGCGTGGACCGCGCCGCCGGAATCGGGCGAGACCCAACACGTCAATACCTTCCGGGGCACCGTTCTAGAGTACTTCGGCCTGCAGAATGTTCGCCTCTTCTCGGGGAGGACCGTCTCACTTAGCTTTTGTGCCCGCATCGTATCAGAGGAGCCCACCGCCACCCTGCCCATCGTGCCGATTATGTGGCACAGCTACGACCCCACGAATCCGGTGAAGGGCGAGGGCTATCAGCTCTTCGAGTCCTCCGGCGAGCCGGGCGTGGTGGCTGTGGCGCAGGGCCCGCCGAACCCGAAGGCCATCCACACCCTGACGACAACTTGGCAACGATTCGAAGTACCCATCACCCTGCCTGATGTGTCCGCGATCAAGATCACACCCGGCCACTACACGGGCCTGGGCTTCGACATGATTACCCGCGCGGCCCCGACGATTGACATCGCCAACGTGGAAGCGTGGGCGATGGACCGGTAGTGACTCGCGCTTGTACAAAATAGTTTCTGTGAACAAAGTCGACCAACGTGGCTAAGCCTTCCAGGCTGAGACAAGATCCATGTCGATGTAACGTTGCCCTGTGGCCTGTCTTGTGACCTCGGTCCACCGACAATCCGGAGTAACCCCTGGCTGCGAGTGCCACTTAGTCTCAGCCTGGAAGGCTAAGCCACGATGGCGCCCTGTGATAGTTTTCCGATACTTCCCATGCACAGAGACACCTTAATCTTGATCGTCTTCCAGCAAGGGTGTAGGCTACTGGCCCACCTCTGGACGCGCGTGATCGCGCGGTCCTCAACGAGAACAAAAACACGGAACGGGAGTAGCTCACAATGACAACGCACACAAGAGTTTTAACGCGCTGCGTGCTCTTGACGCTGGCCGCAGCCACTATGGTGCCCGTACCCGCTCACGCCGACGAAGCCACCGACGCGCTGAAATCCGAAGTCGCCGCAAAAGGCTGGATCGCCTACAGCGCGCGTTCGGACACGAAGACCTGGGACCTCTTTGCCATGCGCCCGGATGGCTCCGATGTACGCAAGCTGACGGACACCCGGCTACATGAAGAAGCCGCGCCGCGCTTCTCACCCGATGGCACCCAGCTCCTCTATCGCCGGCTGGCGAAGGGGACGAAAATCGATCACGACAAGTGGGGCTTCTCCGGGGAGCTGGTTATCGCGAAGGCCGACGGCACCGAACCCCGTGTCGTGAGTGCGGTGGGGGAACTGCCCTGGGCCGCCTGGATGCCCGACGGCAAGCAACTCTCCTGTCTCTACCGTCAGGGTATTCGCATCGTCGATGCCGCCACCGGCGCGACGGTTCGTGAAATGCCGCGCAACGGCATCTACCAGCAACTCTTCCCATCGCCCGATGGGAAGTGGTTCTGCGGCACGGGCAACGTGAAGAACGCCGCGTGGAACGTGGTCCGCATGAACGCGGAAACGGGTGACGTGAACCCGGTTCACATCT
>JBIJDL010000070.1:0-18430 GCA_044344195.1 Candidatus Hydrogenedentales bacterium | reverse complement strand
GGCCTGCGTGGAAAGTGGTTCGTCGGACATTGTGCGCCAGATGCTGGCGGAAGCGGAACAGGCGGACACGGCCATGGCCCCGGCCGCTGACATGTTTGAGATGGGCGTGGAGGTGCAAGTCTTGAAGCGCGGCACAATGTTCAGCATGCGGGGCGCGCGACTCTACGAGTTGTACCGCCAGTATGCCAGTGTTGACGAGATTCCCGCCGCAGAGCGCGAGAAACTGGAAAAGACCATCTTCCGCGCTCCCCTCGCCCAGATCTGGGAGGAGACCAAAGCCTTCTTCCGCGAACGCGATCCGAAGCAGATTACGCGGGCCGAACAGGACCCGAAACACAAAATGGCGTTGGTTTTCCGCTCTTACCTCGGCCAGGCGTCCATCTGGGCGAACCGGGGCGAGGCCTCGCGCAAGATCGATTACCAAATCTGGTGCGGGCCCGCCATGGGCGCGTTCAACGAATGGGTGCGCGGCAGTTTCCTCGACGACCCGAAGCGGCGCGAGGCGGCGCTGGTTAATCTGAATATTTTGCACGGGGCAGCGGTAGTACATCGATGCACGAGCCTGGCCAGCCAGGGCATACCCGTGCCCCCGACGTGCATGCAGTATCGCCCGTTGGAGCGCGTCCAATTGGAGGAGTTCATCCGGTGACAAGACCCAAGACAACACCCGCCGACATCGCCATCGTCGGCATGGGCTGCCTCTTTCCCAAGGCCAATCACCTGGGCGCCTTTTGGGCGAACATCAAGCATGGCGTCGACGCCATTATCGAAACGCCCGAGAGCCACTGGTGTCCAGAAGACTATTACGACGCGGACCCGAAGCGCCCCGACTTCACCTACGGTAAGCGCGGAGGATTCCTGGATCCGGTGGATTTTAATCCCCTGGCCTACGGTATGCCGCCGAATGCGCTGGAAGCCACGGACACGGCGCAATTGCTCGGCATGGTCGCCGCAGAGCACGCCTTGCGCGATGCGGGCATTGGCCCTGACACGGAATTTGACCGGGATCGCGTAAGTGTGGTCCTGGGCGTCACCGGCGCGCTGGAGCTGGTCATCCCACTCGGCGCGCGGCTGGGCCACCCCAAGTGGCGCGAAGCCATGGCCGACGCGGGCCTGGATGCAGCCACGATTAACGACGTGCTTGAACGCATGGGGCAGCACTATGTCCCCTGGCAGGAAGCTTCGTTTCCCGGCCTGCTGGGCAACGTGGTGGCCGGACGCATCACCAAGCACCTGAATCTGGGCGGCACGAACTGCGTGGTGGATGCTGCCTGTGCCAGTTCTCTTAGCGCGGTGCACCTGGCGGCGCTGGAGTTACAGGCGGGCAAGAGTGATTTGGTGATCACCGGCGGCGTGGACACCTTCAACGACATCTTCATGTTCATGTGCTTCAGCAAGACCCCGGCCCTGTCGCCGACGGGCAATGCAAAGCCCTTTGACGCGAGCGGCGACGGCACGATCCTCGGCGAAGGCCTGGGCATGATAGCCCTGAAGCGACTCAGCGATGCCGAACGCGACCATGATCGCATTTATTCCGTTATCAAGGGTATTGGCGCATCGAGCGATGGCAAGGGCGACGCGATCTACGCGCCCAGCGCGCCGGGCCAAGTGAAAGCGTTGAAACGAGCCTACGAACAAGCCGGAATCGATCCGCGCACGATAGAACTTGTGGAAGCCCACGGCACGGGCACGGCCAAGGGCGATGCGGTGGAAATCAGCGCACTCTCGACCGTCTACGGCAGTGCGGAAAACGGCCCATGGTGCGCGATTGGCTCGGTGAAGTCGCAAATCGGCCACACCAAGGCGGCGGCGGGATCGGCGGCAATTATCAAAGCCGCCATGGCGCTCTACATGAAGACCCTTCCCCCCACCATCAAGGTGAAGGAGCCTCTGGGCCCGCTCCAGAATGCGGATACGCCCTTTTACGTGAACACCCAGCTTCGCCCCTGGCTGCCCCGCGCGGAACATCCGCGCCGAGCCGGTGTGAGCGCCCTCGGTTTCGGCGGCAGCAATTTTCACTGCCTGCTGGAAGAACATCAGGCTACGAAGGCAGCCCCAGACTGGGACGGCGACGTGGAACTGCTTGTATTCTCCGGCGCAAACGCCGCCGCGATCACGTCAGCGCTGGATTCGTTTCCCGTTGCGGAGAAATGGAGCGATCAGCGGGTTACCGCGAAGTCGCTTCGCGAAGCTTTCGACACGACGGCCCTCTGTCGCCTTGCAATCGTGGTACGGCATGGTGAGACCGACCTGCCGAAGTTGATCGCGCAGGCGAAGAGCACCTTGAGCTCCAAGGGCGATTCGGCGACCTGGAACATCCCCACGGGAGTCTATTTCGGCACCGGTGAAGCCCCTGGCAAGCTGGCCTTCCTCTTCCCCGGTCAGGGAACGCAATATCCCGGCATGCTTCGCGATCTGGCGTGCCAGTTTCCCGAGTTTCTTGAGGTGCTGGCCAGCGCAAATGCAGTGTTCGACGCTGCACCCGGAACCCCGCGCCTCACTGACCGCATCTACCCGCACCCGGCCTTCACTCCGGAGACCGAGGCGGATCATCAGAAGCAATTGACTTCGACCGTCGTTGCCCCGTCCGCCATTGGCGCGGTGAGCGCTGGCGCCCTTCGCGTCGTGGAGCGCTTTGGCATTGCGCCCGACGCCATCGCGGGACACAGCTACGGCGAGATCGTGGGCCTGCTCGCTTCGGGTAAGGTCAGCGAATCCGATTTTCATCTGCTTTCCAAGTTACGCGGCTCGCTCATGGGCCAGGGCGAAGGCGATAAGGGCAGCATGATGGCAGTACGCGCGACCGAAGCCCGCGTGCAGGAAGTCATTGAATCCTCCGGCCTGAAGGTCATCATCGCAAACAAGAACGCGCCGGAGCAGATGGTGCTCGCGGGCGGGACGGAAGCTATAGCACAGGCGGAGGCTGCCTTCAGTAAGCTCGGCATTCAGGCGAAGGTGCTGCCTGTGGCGGCCGCCTTCCACAGCGAATATGTTTCCCACGTGCGCGATCCCTTCCTCGAAGCGCTCAAGGGCATGGAGATTGGCGCGGGTACCGTGCCGCTCTATGCGAATACTAACGAGGCTCCCTACCCCAATGATCTTGAAGCCGTGCGCGTGTTGATCGCCGAGCAACTGGCGAAGCCCGTGGAGTTTGTGAAGCAGATTCAGCGCATGCATGCCGATGGCGTGCGCACCTTCCTGGAGATTGGCCCCGGCGCGCGTATGTCGGGATTGGTGGATGCGATCCTGGGCGACGCGCCGCACCACGCGGTGGCCATCGACGGCTCGAACGGCAAGCGCGATGGTATCGTCGATCTGGCCCGCGCCCTGGCGGAGATTGCCACTCTGGGCTATCCGGTGGCGCTCGAACAGTGGAACGACGGTGCGCTGGTCGATCCAGAGTCGCTGAAGCCCAAGGCAAAGATGACCGTGCCCATCTGCGGCGCAAATTATGTGACCCCGCGCGAAAAGAAACCCAAGGCCGCGCCCCGTCCCGTGGCGGTGGCTCAACCGGCGCATGCCGCGAATACGAACATGACGAATACCTCCGACACGCTCGCCGCGCCAGCGCGATATGCAGTTCCCCAGGCCGCCGCCATGCCGACCGCCGCGCTTCAAGCCACAGAACATCACCTGATCGCGTTGCAACGCATGCAGCAGCAGACGGCGGATTTACACCGCCAGTTTCTCGAAGGACAGCAGGCCGCGCTGGAGACCTTCCGCGCGCTGTTGGGCCAGCATCAGGGCTTGGTTGGGGGACAGCCTATGGCGGCCTTTGCGCCGATTGCGGCGAGCCCCGCGCCCGCACCGGTGGTTTATCGGACGGATCAGTCAGATCGGACGGATCGGGTTGTGGCTCCACCGGCGACCATGGCTGCGCCTGCGGCGAAGACGACTCATGTTGCCTCGAACACCTCCGGCATCGAAGCGGCGCTGCTCGCGACCATCGCCGAGAAGACCGGCTATCCTACCGAGATGCTGGAATTGGGCATGTCCCTGGACGCCGATCTGGGCATTGACTCCATCAAGCGCGTGGAAATTCTTTCCGGCCTGAAGGAGCGACTTCCCGAGGCCCCTGAATTTGGCCCGGATCAACTGGGCACCTTCCACACCCTGGGCGATATCGTGAAGTACATCGCGGCAAGCAGCACCGCACCGGCTCATCCGTCCTATCCGTCGAATCCCGCCCATAGCGCCAGCCTTTCGCAGGGCATGGGCACTATCAGCAACTTCGCCATCGAAGCCGCGCTGCTCGCGACCATTGCAGAGAAGACAGGCTACCCCACGGATATGCTTGAGTTGACCATGTCCCTCGACGCTGACCTCGGCATCGATTCGATCAAACGCGTGGAAATTCTTTCTGGGTTGAAAGATCGCCTGCCCGAAGCGCCCGAGTTTGGCCCGAATCAATTGGGTTCCTTTCACACCCTGGGCGATATTGTGAAGTACATCGCCGCGAACAGCACCGCGCCTGCTCATCCGTCCTATCCGTCGAATCCGTCCTACAGCCCCAGCGCCACACCGACTGTCAGCACCGCCACTATCGAAGCGGCCCTCCTCGCAACCATCGCCGAGAAAACCGGCTACCCCACCGACATGCTCGAACTCGGCATGTCCCTCGACGCTGACCTTGGCATCGATTCGATCAAACGCGTAGAAATTCTCTCCGGGCTGAAAGATCGCCTGCCCGAAGCGCCGGAGTTTGGCCCGGATCAATTGGGCACCTTCCACACGCTCGGTGACATCGTGAACTACATCGCGGCGAGCAGCGCCCCGCAGGGCATTCCGTCGAATCCGGCCTCCAACGCCAGCCCGTCGGCACCCGCAGCGAGCACCAGCGCCATTGAAGCGGCCCTGCTCGCGACCATCGCCGAAAAGACCGGCTACCCGACGGACATGCTCGAGTTGACCATGTCCCTCGACGCCGACCTCGGCATTGACTCTATTAAGCGCGTGGAAATTCTCTCCGGGCTGAAAGATCGCCTGCCTGATGCGCCCGAGTTTGGCCCCGACCAACTGAGTACCTTTCACACGCTCGGCGACATCGTAAACTACATCGCGGCAAGCAGCGCCCCGCAGGGCAATCCGTCCTATACGTCGAATCCGTCCTACAATGTCAGTGCCGCCCCAGCCCCCGAGCCCGCCATCGGCGACCCGCTATCTATTCGCGCGGTCACCGCCGTTACCACGGTGCTCGATGCGAACGCCACACTTGCCCTCCCCGCTGAAGGTGCACTGGTCGTCGTGTCCACGGGCAATCCACTCGGTGGTGCCATTGCCGCGCTGCTGAAGGATCGCGGTCTTGATGTGAAAACCAGTTTCTGGAACGACGCACCGACAACACTGCCCGACGCGCTCGCGGGTTTGATTCTGGTTGCACCCGAAGGCCCAAGCCCCCACGATTTGATTGAAAACGCCTTTACTTGGATCCAGCAGGCAGGTGCGCGGATGAAAGGCAACCGCGCGGGTTTACTCGCGTCAATTACCCAACTCGATGGCACCTTCGGCACCACGTTCATCAAGGGCGATGCGCTGGCGGGTGGCCTGGCCGGCCTGGTGAAGACGGCAGCCCACGAATGGCCCGCGATTGCCTGCAAGGCCATCGACGTGGCACCCGATGCGCCTTCCCCAGTGAATCAGGTCATCGATGTGCTGCTGCAAAAGAGCACTACGGAAATTGGCATCACCGCCGAAGGACTTATAACACTCGGCCTTGCGCCGCTTGAATACGCGGGGTCGATAACGTCTCCCTTAGCCCCAGGCGACGTCGTCGTCGTGACCGGTGGCGCGCGCGGTGTCACGGCCCACGTGGCGCTGGCCATGGCGAAGGCTTGGAAGCCCACGCTGGTGCTCCTTGGCCGCAGTGCGCCGCCCACCGCCGAGGCCGCATGGCTCGCGCCCCTCGCGACGGAAGCGGAAATCCGACAGGCCCTGCTTGCCCGGGCCAGCGGCGCGCTGAAGCCCAAAGAGCTGCGCGAAGCGCTTGATACCGTCCTTCGGAACCGGGAGGGCTTGCGCAATATCGAGGCCATGGTGGCGGCGGGCGCGCAGGTGGAATACCACGGTACGGATATTCGTGATGCCCAGGCGGTTGCCGCGTTGTTTGACGAAATTCGCGCGGCACGTGGTCCCATCCGTGGCATCGTCCACGGCGCGGGTGTGCTGGCGGACCGCCTGATAGAAGACAAGACGCTGGAACAGTTCAATCAGGTTTACGGCACGAAGGTCGATGGACTGAACGCGCTCCTCGCGGGCGTGGGCGACGATGATTTGAAGTTCATCGCCCTTTTCTCCTCCTCCACCGGTCGCTTTGGTCGCAAGGGACAAATCGATTACGCCGCGTCCAACGAAATCCTGAACAAGATCGCCCAGCGCGAATCCAATGCCCGGCCGAATTGCCGCGTGGTCTCAGTCAACTGGGGTCCCTGGGCGGGCGGCATGGTCAACGCCGATCTCGCGAAGCTCTTCAAGTCGGAAGGCGTGGGCCTCATCGGTCTGCGCGATGGCGCGGAGTTCCTGGTGAAGGAATTGAGCCAGCCTGGCCCACGTGCCGTGGAGCTTGTGGTAATGGGTGGCGAGATTCCGCCCTTCAACGTCGCGCCTGCGCCCGCTGCAATGGGGACGAAAGCCGCCAGCACTGCATTGCGCACAGCCCTCGAAATTGATCTGAGCGTGGACGCATTTCCCTTTCTGAAGTCCCACGTGCTCGCGGGCAAGGCGGTGCTTCCCGTGGCGATGATCAGCGAGTGGTTCGCTCACACGGCCCTCCACACCCACCCCGGCCTTCGTTTCCACGGATTCGATGACCTGCGGGTCTTCAAGGGGGTGACGCTGGACGCAGACGAGGTGCAGACGCTTCAGCTTTGTGCCGGAGAAGTGCAACAGTCCCGCGGCGGTGCGGCCATTCCGGTGGAACTGCGCAGTCATCTCGCAGGCGGCAAGGAAGTGCTCCATGCGGCAGCGCTGGTCCATCTTACAGAGACGCTGCCCTCGGGCGAGAGCCGGATCAAGGCGCGCGACCTGCAAGCCAAGGCCTACAACAATGGCGGGCTCTATGAAGGCGGCCACCTCTTTCACGGACCAGCGTTCCAGGGTCTGAGCTCGGTGGATGGCGCGGGCAATGACTTGATCGCCGCCCTTGTGGGCAAGGCACCCGCGCCGAAGGAATGGATCCTCGCCCCCATGCGAAACACTTGGCTGGCGGATCCGCTCATTCTCGACAGCAGCTTCCAGATGATGATTTTGTGGTCCTTCCGCCAGTACGGTGTGGGCAGTTTGCCGAGTTTCCTCAAGGAATACCGCCAGTTCGCGAGCCGCTTTCCGAGTGATGGTGCGCGCATCGTGATTCAGGTGACGGAGCACAACAAGCGCAAGGCAAGCGCCGACATCGAGTTTGTCGATCCGAAGTCGGGCGCATTGATCGCGCGCATCAGCGGTTACGAATGCACGCTGGGCTCCTTTTTGAATAAGGCGTTTCAGAATAACACGCTTGAGATGGGCACTACCGCAGGGACTGACGCGGACCCGCGATGATGACCAGCGCAAACCATTTTCACAGCAAGCGATGACTTCTGCGAGGGACAGCCACGAATGGCACTCATTTAATAAGTGTAGTCGTAGAACTTCAAAGTGGACGTCGGGTGCCACCCTCAAGCAGAGGAGCGCAGCGGGGGAAGCTTGTGGGTGTGACGGTTTAGAAGCACCGGGTTTGAAATCGCGATGAATGTGGGTTTTCACTGGACTCTGAGGTAAATTCCGTTTGTGTGAAGTCCCTTCACCCACAAGCTCCCGCGGCGAAGCCGCCCCGCTTGAGGGTGGCACCCATGGCCTTCCTTTAGAACCAGAAAGACCCTAAAGGTACCAATAAAGAAAGTCACGCCCATAGCGGATATTCCGATCAATATATGGTGACCGAATTCAGCGTTGGACTATTGCAACGTAGCATACATTGGGGCGTGTCAGTCCCTGGAAAACTATGAAACTACCATCCATAGCAATCGTGGGCATGGGCGGGATTTTTCCCGACGCCCCGGATATCGATACCTTCTGGCGTAATATCCAGTCGGGCAAAGCCTCGGCCAAGGAAGCTCCGGCGGATCGCTGGCTGCTGCCGGTTGACGAGGCCTATGACCCCGAGCAGGGCAAGGCGGATCACGTATACTCGAAGCGCGGCTGTTTTATCCATGGAACCATCCCGCTCGACCTCGACGCCCTCGACATTGACGCGGATCTCCTGCGCCAGCTCGATCCCATGTATCACCTTCTGCTTCACGCCGGCCTCAGCGCGATGAACGATGCCCGGGCCCGCAAATGGGACCATGGCACGACCGGCGTCATCGTGGGAAACCTCGCCCTCCCCACTGAGCTTTCATCCGCGCTGGCGCGCGCAATTCTCGGCCGAACCTTCGAAGAAAAAGTTCTCGGCGACAGCGCCGACACGCCAATTCCCCATCCGCTCAATCGCTATGTCACTGGCCTGCCCGCAGCGGTGCTGGCCAAGGCTCTGGGCCTCGGTGGCGCGGCCTACACCTTGGATGCGGCCTGCGCCTCGTCCCTCTACGCGCTCAAGCTCGCAGTCGATGAACTCCAGGCTGGCCGGGCCGATGCGATGCTCGCGGGTGGCGTATCTCGTCCCGATCCCCTCTATACTCAGATGGGCTTCGCCCAGTTGCGCGCGCTGTCACCCACGGGCATTTGCTCCCCCTTCGATGAAACGGGCAACGGCCTCGTGGTCGGTGAAGGCGCGGGCATTTTCGTGCTAAAGCGCCTCGACGACGCGGTGGCGGATGGAAACACCATTCATGGCGTGATTCGCGGTATCGGGTTGTCCAACGACGTCGGCGGTCGTCTCCTCGCGCCCACCTCCGAGGGCCAGCTCCGGGCCATGCGCGCCGCCTATGCCGCCGCCGGATGGGCACCCGAGTCCGTCGGCCTCGTGGAATGCCATGCCACCGGAACGGCCGTGGGCGATGCCGTCGAAGTCGAGAGTTTGAAGCAACTCTGGGCGGAGGCCAATTGGTCGCCGGAGCAATGCACCTTGGGCTCGGTGAAATCGAACATTGGCCACACGCTGACGGCCGCCGGTTCCGCTGCGATGCTCAAGGCACTCCTCGCGCTGAAGCACAAGCAATTGCCCCCCACGGCAAGCTACAAGCAAGCGCCCGAGGCGTGGAAACTCGCCGAAAGTCCCTTCGTCATTCGCAAGGCTCCCGAGGCGTGGAATTCGGATTCCCCGCGCCGTGCCGCTGTGAGCGCCTTCGGCTTCGGCGGCATCAATGCCCACGTGCTCGTGGAAGAATGGATCGCGCCCGCAGGCATCACCCCGGCGACGGCGGAGCCTCTTGAAGGGCCCGAGTGCCCGATTGCCATCGTGGGAATGGACGCCCACTTCGGCCCGTGGCGGGGACTCGATGCCGTACGCGAGCGCCTCCTCGGCGGCGGCGCGGAAAGTCTCCCCCATTCCCCCACCCACTGGCAAGGCGTGGAGCAGAGCGCGTGGTACCGTCGCGCGGGTCTGAGCCGGCATGCCTTCAAGGGCTACTGGATGGAGGAAGTGGCGGCGCGCCTCGACCGCTTCCGTATTCCGCCGAGAGAGCTGGAAGAGATGCTGCCCCAGCAGTTGCTCATGCTGCAGGTAGCCGTGAACGCCTGGGAGCATGCGGGGCACGCCGACTATGGCGATGCGGCCACCGGCGTCTACATTGGCGTGGGGCTGGACCTGAACACCACGAATTTTAGCGTACGCTGGTCGCTGCGCAAGCAGGCGAAGGCTTGGCTCAAGGCCCAGAGCGGCGATACATCGCCCGAAGCCCTGGAACAATACCTCGCGAAGTTGCGCGACGCACTCACACCCGCGCTCACAGCCAACCGCACCATGGGCGGGCTTGCCAGTGTCGCGGCGAGTCGCATCGCGCGCGAACTCCGCTGCGGCGGGCCCAGCTTCACCCTCTCGGGCGAGGAAAGCTCGGGCATCCGAGCATTGGAAGCTGCCGCCCGCGCTCTGCAGCGCGGCGAGATCGATCAAGCCATTGTGGGTGCCGTGGACCTCGCGGGCGATGTCCGCGCGGTGCTCGGCGCGCACCACCACAGCCCCTTCTCCCCCACCGGCGAGGGTGCGGGCCTTGATGCGGGTTCCGATGGTGCTATCATCGGTGAAGGCGCGGTGGCATTCGTATTGAAGCGCCTGGAAGACGCTGAGGCCGATGGTGATCGCATCATCGCGATCATCAAGGGCATCGGCAATGCCGCGGGCGGCGGTGTGGACACCCCACGCTCGGCCACGGCCTATCGCAACGCCGTGGAACGGGCCGCGCAGGATGGGCACGTAGCCCTCGATTCGGTTGAGTACATCGAAGCCCACGGCAGCGGCGTCGCGACCGAAGACACGGTTGAAGCGGAAGCGTTGGCGACCCTCTTCACCAACGACGATCCCACGACGGATACTCAGCATTGCCTCGTCGGCACCGCGATGAACGACATCGGGCACACGGGCGCGGCGGCCGGCCTCGCGGGCGTGCTCAAGGCCGCGCTGTGCCTGCACCATGAAATCCTGCCGCCCCTGCGCCGCGTGAATGCGCCCCTCGAAGCCCTCACGAAGGGCACAAGCCGCCTGTGGACATCCGACGCTCCCCAGTACTGGCTCCACGACAAGGCCAGTGGCCCGCGGCGCGCAGGTGCCAGCAGCATGACGCCCGGCGGCGGCTACACCCACGTGATTCTCGAAGGAGCACCCGCCTGCGCTGCGACGATTGCGCAGCCTCTGGGGCAACGCGAAGAAGCCCTTTTCGTGTTCACTGGCGAGAACGCTGCAACATTGCTTGGTGGGCTCGAAAAGCTGAAACAACATGCACACCGAAGCGGCAACTCGGGTGTCGAATCCGTTGCGCGCGCGTGGTGGAAACAGCATCCCATCGCGCTCCCCGCACGTTCCGTGGCGATGGTGGCGCGCTCGGTTTCCGAATTGCTCGAACAGATCGAAGGCTTGCGCCAGTCTCTTACTAGCCAGCCCGAGCAGGGTATTGGTGGGCGCTTTCAGCCGCCCCGGGATCCCGCCGCGCGCGACCGCATTTTTTACTCGCCCGACCCTCTTGGGGTGACGGGCAAGATCGCCTTTGTATTCCCCGGATCGGGCAACCACTACGTCGGCATGGGGCAGGAGCTTTTCGCCCAGTGGCCCGCTATTCTTCGCACGCAGGATGCGTCGAACGACTTCCTGCGCCAGCAATATCAACCAGACGTATTCTGGCGGGGCCCGCGTGACTTTAACGAGAACCACAAGGCCATGATCTTCGGCCAGGTCTCTCTCGGCACCGGGGTGAGCGATCTCGTGCGCAGCTTCGGCATCGAGCCCCAAGTGGCTATCGGCTACAGCCTCGGCGAGACGGCAAGTTTGTTTTCGCTGGGTGCCTGGCGTGATCGCGATATGATGCTGGACCGCATCGCCCATTCGCGTCTCTTCACCGACGAACTCGCGGGCGACTGCAACGCCGCACGACGCGCGTGGCAACTGCCCGGCCAGGAGGCGGTGGACTGGGTGCTGGGCGTGATCGACCGCCCCATGAAGGTGGCGAAACAGGCGCTGAAGCAGCGAAAGAAGGTCTACCCGCTCATCGCGAACACTTTCCAGGAATCCGTTATCGGTGGCAATCGCAAAGCGGTCGAAAAGCTGATCGCCAAGCTCGAGTGCCAGTTCATCCCGCTTGAAGGCGTTACCACGGTCCACTGCGATGTGGTGAAGGAAGTGGAGAAGGAATACCGTGATCTCCACCTCTTCAACACCACGCCACCGAAGGGCATCCAGTTTTTCAGCGGCGCCTGGGGCAAGAGCTATACGGTCAGCCGCGAAAGCGCGGCCGATTCCGTACTCGCGCAGGCCATCGACGGCGTGGACTTCCCCGCTGTAATCGAAGGGGCCTACGCTCAGGGTGCCCGCTTCTTCATCGAGATGGGTCCGGGCAATTCGTGCAGCCGCATGATCAGCCGCATCCTCGCGGACAAGCCCCATATGGCGCGCTCGGTGTGCTATGACGGACACAGCGCGGTGTCGCTGGTATTGCGCACGCTGGGTCAGCTCGTGGTGGAGGGCATCCCCGTGAATCTCGATGCGCTCTACGGCCATGGCGAGCCCGAAATCATTGCCGAGACCGACAGACCGATGGTCCGCATCGCCGTGGGCGGCGGGCCCTATGTGGCGCCGCCGGTGCCGAAGGTGGAGCCGGTGTATGCGCAGGCGAAACCGCACGCGGCTGTAAAAGCAATTAATAGGACGGATACGACCGATAGGACGGATGAGGCAAATCTGAATCGGTCCTATCCGACCAATCCGTCCTACGAGCCCCCCGCAGGCCATGTCGGCCTCTCCCCCGCGCTCCTCGAAAGCGTCGCGCTGGCAGAAAGCGCCGCGGCCTCGGCCCACGCGCAATACCTCCATTTCGCTGACACCATGCAGCAGGTTATGGCGGGTGGCATCGCGTGGCAGATGCAGTTGCTCACCCAGCCCGGCGTAGTAATTGCGCCGCTGGTGGTGGAAGCGCCTGTGCGCGCGGATGTGGTCTTTGACCGCGAGCAATGCATGGAATTCGCCATCGGCTCCATCGCGAAAATGCTCGGGCCGCGCTTTGCGGAGATCGACACCCACCCCACGCGTGTTCGCCTCCCCGACGAGCCGCTCATGCTCGTGGATCGCATCACTGCGCTGGAGGGCGAGCCCTGCTCCATGGGCTCGGGCCGCGTGGTCACCGAGCACGACGTGCTGCTCAACGGCTGGTATCTCGATGGCGGCCACATCCCCACCTGCGTCGCGGTGGAGGCGGGCCAGGCCGACTTGTTTCTGTCGGGCTATCTCGGCATCGATTTTGAAACGAAGGGCAGGGCCATGTATCGCCTGCTCGATGCCGAAGTGACCTTTCTCGATCACACCCCGGTGGCGGGCCAGGTCATCCGCTACGACATCCACATCGACCATTTTTTCCGCCATGGCAATCCGTGGTTCTTCAAATTCTGGTTCGACGCCACGGTGGACGGCAAACCGCTGATGACCATGCGCAACGGTTGCGCGGGCTTCTTCACCGAAGAGGACCTCGCGGCGGGTCAGGGTGTGGTGGATTCGCGGCTGGCGCTGCAGAATGATCGGGGCACGCTGCCGGCCGACTGGCGCGAATTGGTGCCCATGACGCCCGCGTCGTACAACGACGCTCAAGTCAACGCGCTCCGTGTGGGCAATCTGGCCGGGTGCTTCGGCGATGCCTTTTCCGCGCTGCCGCTCCGGAATCCCGTCCGGATTCCCGATGGCAAGATGAATCTCGTGCATCGCGTGTTGGAGCTCACGCCCGGCGGCGGGCGCTATGGCCTCGGCAAAATCGTGGCCGAGGCGGACATCCACCCCGATGACTGGTTCATTACCTGCCACTTCGTGGACGATCGCGTCATGCCCGGCACGCTCATGTTCGAATGCTGCCTCCACACCCTGCGCATCTATCTCATGCGGATGGGCTGGGTGGCCGAGGCCGATTCCGCCTATTGGGAACCGCGCCCGGGAGTCACGGGCAAACTCAAGTGTCGCGGTCAGGTGCTGGAGACGACGAAAAAGGTAACCTACGAAGTCAACGTCAAAGAATTGGGCTACGGTCCCCAGCCCTACGCTGTGGCCGATGCACGCATGTACGCCGACGGCAAGGCCATCGTGGATATTGGCGGCATGTCGATACAATTGCAGGGCCAGACCCGCGAGGGGCTCGAAGCGCTGTGGGGTGCTACCGCGAGCAACGACGGCACACCGCGTCCCGCGATTTACACCTACGAACAGATTCTGGCCTTTTCGTCGGGCAAGCCCTCCGAAGCTTTTGGCGCGCACTACGCGATCTTTGATCCGGGCCAGCCCCGCAAGATCGCGCGCCTGCCCCGTCCGCCCTATCAGTTTCTGGACCGCGTTGTTGCTGTCACCGGCACGCCCTTCGTGCTGGAGGCTGGGCCCACGGTGGAGACGCAGTATGATATTCCCGCCGACGAATGGTACTTCCGCGCGAACCGCCAGAGCGACATGCCCTTCGCCGTGCTGCTGGAGATTGCGTTGCAGCCCTGCGGCTGGCTTGCGGCCTATTGCGGCTCGGCACTCACCAGCGATATCGATCTGAAGTTCCGCAACCTCGGTGGCAAGGCGATCCAGCATCAGGCGGTGACGGCGGCGACGGGCACCATCACCGTGAAGGTGAAGATGACGGCGGTATCGAATTCCGGCGGCATGATCATCCAGCACTACCATATGGCGGTGCACGGCGCGACGGGCTGTCTCTACGAAGGCACGACCTACTTCGGTTTCTTCTCCCAGGCGGCCCTGGCCGATCAGGTCGGTATTCGCGAGGCCGTGCGTTATCAGCCGACCTCCGACGACATCGCTGCGAGCGCACCCCGGCCCTATCCGACGGAGGCGCCCTTCCCCGATGACCAGTGGCGCATGCTGGACCAGGTTACGGTCTATGCCCCCGAGGGCGGGCCGAGCGGCTTGGGCTTTATTCAGGGCACCCTGAAGGTGCGGCCCGGCACGTGGTTCTTCCAGGCCCACTTCTTCGAGGACCCGGTATGCCCAGGCTCGCTGGGCCTGGAGTCCTTCCTGCAACTGCTCAAGTATTTCGCGGTGCGGCGATGGGGCGCGGATGCCTCCACGCACTTCGAAACAATAGCCGTGGGTGAAGAACACGAGTGGGTCTATCGCGGACAGATTATCCCGACGGACAATGAAGTGACGGTGGAAGCGGTGATCAAGGGCATCGACGATGATCGGAGATT
Source organism: Candidatus Hydrogenedentales bacterium (assembly GCA_044344195.1). Taxonomy (GTDB): domain Bacteria; phylum Hydrogenedentota; class Hydrogenedentia; order Hydrogenedentales; family JAEUWI01; genus JAEUWI01. The sequence goes on along the minus strand of JBIJDL010000070.1, from coordinate 3,646 downwards.
GATTCATGCCGACGGCTACCTGGTTGTCGATGGTCGAGTGATTTATCAGATGAAGAAATTCAGTCTGCGCGTAGGGACAGCCACGGACCCTTGATGCCGGTAGGAAGAGAGAACTATGCGTAGTAACTATAAACTCTGCCGAGCATGGTGAACCATAACGTCCGGGGCTGTTGCGGTTTCTTGTCCTCGGGCGAATTTGATTTGTATCACCAGTAGATTAATTCGCGAACCGCAGACATGTGGCGCCGCTGTCCCTGAGGAAACATGAAATATACCAAGTCTTACATCGACACCATCGGCTACGCGCTCGCGCCGGTGGTGGTGAGCTCCGACGAGATCGAAGAGTCGCTTGCGCCGCTCTATGAGAAGCTCCATATCCCCTTCGGACAGTTGGAGTCGCTCACGGGCATCCACGAGCGCCGCTGGTGGCCTGCGGGCTATGCCCTGAGCGACGGCGCCATCGCCGCCGGACGCAAGGCGCTGGCCCAATCCTCGGTGACGCCCGCCGACATCGGGGCGGTGGTCTATTGCGGTGTCGGTCGCGACAACTTCGAGCCTGCAACGGCCTGTCGCGTCGCGGCGGAGCTGGGCATCGGCGGCAATACCGCGATTTTCGACATCAGTAACGCCTGCCTGGGCGTCATCAACGGGATTATGGATGTTTCCAACCGCATCGAACTCGGCCAGATCCGCGCGGGACTCGTGGTATCAGCGGAAACAGCCCGGGATATCGTCGAAGAGACCATCCAGAAGATGCTGGCGAACCCTACGATGCCCTTCTACATCGAGTGCCTGGCCACAATGACCGGCGGATCGGGTGCTGTGGCGGTGCTGGTGACCGACGGCTCCTTCCGCGCGACGGAAGAGCAGAATCAGGTCCTCGGCGGCGTGTCCCTGGCCGCGCCGGAGCACCATGGCCTCTGCACGTGGGGCCTGGAGCGCGTGGACGGCCCGCTGCGTCGGCAATTCATGAGCACGGACGCAGTTTCGGTGTTGAAGCACGGCGTGGCGCTCGGATTGGCAACCTGGGAGGCGTTACTGGCGGAGATGGGCTGGACGCGCAACGCGGTGGACAAGGTGATCTGCCACCAGGTGGGCCATGCGAACAAAGACGCGATCCTGAAGTCGATCCAGATTGCCCCGGAGAAGGATTTCGCGACCTTCGGCTACCTCGGCAACATGGGCACGGTGTCACTACCCATCACGGCGGCGATTGCCGGTGAACGGGGACATCTGGTGGCGGGGGATCGTGTGGCGTTTCTGGGGATTGGAAGTGGGCTCAATTGCATGATGCTGGGACTGCGCTGGTAGGCCCGTTGCGCCGCTGTAAAGATACTTAGTGATTGGACGAGCGAATATTCGCAATAACTTACCTTATTGCAGCAGTATACGTCGACAGTCCAGCTAGGCGGAAGAAAGCATGTCGAACACGAATCCGAAACCCAAAGGATTTCTTGGTTGGTTTCTGAGCAAGCTTACCAGGCCGAGCGTAGTAGAGAGCAAGCCCAGGGAACTATCAGAAACAGAAAAACTACTCAAAGGCATTGATCCAAGCAATGCGAGAGAGCATCAAACAACAATAAGAAATATCTTCCTCCGTGAAATGGATTGCAGAAAACGCAATGTCCAATCGGACTACGACGAAGCGTTATATTGGTGCGCGTTTCTACTTTACAGAATTGGAGATTTGAAAGACGTTGAGATGATGTGGGAAGCGAAGCACATCGACATGGATACAGGTTGCATGCTCGACATTCAGTATCTCATTGGTGCAGGCATTGATAGCACGTTCTCCTACCTTGAAAGCAGGAAAATGGATGACATATTGGAATATCTCAATCGATGCCGTGAAGCTGGCGATCTTGACGACCTATTACGGTGGGAGGCCTATCAAGTGAGGTATTTCTACGGCCCCCAGTAGTTTCTGATCACAGACGTTTCTACCGTGGTCTACAGAGAAGAATTTTCCCACAGTTTTTCACAGATTCGCACAGATTGGAGGAAAAGAATTCACTGTAATGGCTCGCCGAATAAGATCTATCTGTGCATATTTGTGTGAATCTGTGGGAAAAACCCACTGATTGCGGCTAGTCGCTGCCTCAGACGGATCACAAGTCGATGAAATCCCCGTGGAGTCCTGGGGACCATAATCAAGGAATACTGACAAAATGCCCGTTTATGATTTCCCCTTCAAGTCCAGACACATAAACCGCAACGGCCTCAAGTACAGCTACGTCGACGAAGGCCAGGGCGATCCCGTGGTCATGGTCCACGGCAATCCGTCGTGGTCCTTTTACTACCGCAATCTGATCGACGCGCTCAAGTGCCAGTACCGCTGCATCGCGCCGGACCACATCGGCTGCGGGCTGTCGGACAAGCCGGGGGACGACCAGTACACGTACACGCTCAAGAGTCGCGTGGATGATCTGGAGGCGCTCCTCGATCATCTGGGCGTCACGGAGAATATCACCCTCGTGGTGCACGATTGGGGCGGCATGATCGGCATGGCCTGGGCCACGCGGCACCCGGAGCGGGTGAAACAGATCGTGGTGTTGAACACCTCCGCCTTTCACCTGCCCGACACCAAGCGTTTTCCCCTGGGCCTATGGATCTGCCGGAGCACCTGGCTAGGCACCGTCCTCGTGCGCGGTTTCAACGCCTTTTCGCGCGGCGCGGCGTGGGTCGGCTGCAAGCGCAATCCCATGCCGAAGGAACTCCGCGATGCCTATTGCGCGCCCTACGACTCGTGGGACAACCGCATCGCCACGCTCCGTTTCGTCCAGGACATCCCCCTACGTGGCGACGATCCGGCCTACCCCATCGTGACCGAAGTGGAGCTGAAAGCGAAGCAGTTTCAGGATCGTCCCATGCTTATCTGCTGGGGCATGCTCGATTTCGTGTTCGATCGGCATTTCCTGAAGCTCTGGACCGACCAGTTCCCCCAGGCCGAGGTGCATCGCTTTCCTGATTGCGGACACTATATCCTGGAGGACGCGAAGGACGAGGTGATTGGGCTTATTCAGAGATTTATGACGCGAGGCGGCGCGGGATGATAGGATTGGCACGATTGATATTCGACCTCGTTCCCAAGCTCCGCTTGGGAATGCCGTCTTGCAAGATCCGCTTGCCGATGTAGGGAAGTGAGTGCGCCCTCATCGGCCTCCCGCGCAATGCGGAGCAGAGCTCCGGGGACTGCATTCCCAAGCGGAGCTTGGGAACGAGAGTGTCGGATTCACCGCCCACGGGTTGGCACCGGATGTCGAGGAAGACTAGTGACACACAAATACGAGATCATCATCTACTGGAGCGAAGAAGACTCCGTGTATGTGGCGGAAGTTCCGGAACTCCCTGGCTGTGCAGCCCACGGCATCACCCCGGAGTCCGCCTTGGCCAACTGTGGCGATGCCATGGACCTCTGGCTGGATACCGCACATGAATTTGGACGTACCATACCCGAGCCCAAGGGGCGTCGGCTTCAGTTCGCCTGAAGCATTCACGGGGATGTGTGGGACGATTGAATTGCTCTCAAGTATGATAGGCACCTTTGAGCGACTGGATAGTTGCCACTGAACTCGAACGACTCAAGGCAAATTAGCCAAGTCGTCGATATCGTTGGTTCGCCCACTTGCCCGCTTGTTCACCTTGA
>JBIJDL010000564.1:0-4185 GCA_044344195.1 Candidatus Hydrogenedentales bacterium | reverse complement strand
CCGCCACACCCGCCAGGTCTATACCGCCGTCCAGTCCCCCTTCGAACGCCAGGAAGCCACCCTGACTGCCGCTCTGGACGAGGGCCGCTTCCCCGGAGACCCGGCCCCCGAGGAAAAGCAGGAGCAGGTGTAACCAGCGGTCTTGGGGCCTCCCTCGGACCAATCAGACGGATCGGACGGATCTGATCGGTCAGATCCGTCCGATACCGCCTTCACCCTTCACCCTTCACACTTCACACTTCACACTTCACACTTCATCCTTCATCCTTCACCCTTCACACTTCAGCCCTCTCCTTGGTAGAATGGCCCCCAACCAAGGACCACCCCATGATTGAAGATCTGAACAAGACCATCGCAGCATTGGCGGACACCCGAGCGGGTTGGGTCATCCGGCGCGACGCTGCGGAGTTGCTCGGCGAGCTGGCCAAACGCTCCCTCACCGCCCTGAAAGCCAACGTCAACGAGCACGACACCGACGTGCGGAGCGCGGTGGAAAAAGCCCTCGCGAGCGTCGGCAACGCTGGTGGTGGTGCTTCGGAGTCCGCAGGGGAAGCCGCAGCCGGAACGCCACCCACCATGAAGGCCCTGGCCCTGGCCTGCGTGAAGAAACCCAAGCGCGCGGTGCGCCGGGAGGGCACAGGCTTTGTGGTGCGCTCCGCCATGAAGGAGGGTCGCACGCAGGACGTGACGATTTCACGCTTCAAGCGCGAAGATGGCCGCGAGCTCATCCGCGTTTACACCGAGTGCGGACCCGCCGACCCCGAGAGCATCGCCTGGGCCGTGCGCAACAACAACCAGTGCATCTACTGCGCCTTCAATGTAGAAGATCGCGACGGGGTCGATCACCTCACCATCGTGGCCCACTTCGACCCGAAGCACGTCACTCCCGGCATGGTGCGCGATGCAGTGAAGGAAATGGCCTACTACGGCGATTGGCTCGAGCAAAAGCTCGGCGGCGGAGATGCCCACTAGGGGACGGACCCGCGCCCGGTAACTTCGACAGGCAAGATTGCCCTCACTATCTCCGCATCATCATGCGCGCAACAAGATCTCCAACGCGCGGGCCTGTCCCAGTGGAGCACGGGCTCACAGCGCGAACGTTCACGGTCGCACCGCTACATCCCCGCAGTTATGCCGACGTGCTCATGGCGTGCCAGCCAATTCAGTTATTCGCACATTTCGATACGCCACCGGCCCATGATCCCCCTGAAACATCAGCGGCCCGAGGGGCTTCTCATCCTTATACGTCCCCGAGCGCGTGGGACCGCTCACCGACACGTTCTCGTGAATCAACACGCCATTGAGCAGCACCTTCTCGAAGACGGCATCGGCGGTCTTATTGCCCGAGGCATCGAAGCGCGGCGCGCGAAAGGTGATGTCGAAACTCTGCCATTCACCGGGCTTCTTCGACGCATTGACCTTCGGCGCGTGCCCCTCAAAACCCTTATCGTTCACCTCGTCATGGCGCTGGTAGATTCCACCACAGTCGCTGTACTTCAAGTGCTCCTCACCCCAACTGTCCATTACCTGAATCTCATAGCGCGCCATCAGATACACCCCGGAGTTTGACCCCTTCGGCACCATGAACTCCACATGAATCTCCACATCGCCAAACTCCTTCGCCGTGTGGAGATCTTCCGTCTTGCCCTTCGCGCCGTTCACGGCAACGGAATCGCCCTCCGTCCACACCAGGCGTTTCTCATCGGCGGGATCCACCGAAACCTCGCCCGCCATCGTCCAATCAACCAGCGGCGCACGGCATTGGGAGAGATCACCGGTGGCGAGGAGATCGATGGGGTTGGCGCACGCACTCGGAATCCCCACGAATACAGAATATGCCAGAATGAAAAGTATCTTTTGTGCTGCTTGCATACAAACTCCTTTCACCAATGTTCGAACTCCGATACTCACTCCTTCTCCGTGCCTCCGTGTTCTCTGTGGTCACTTCCTTATGGACCACGGAGTACACGGAGGCACGGAGAAAGAGGAAAGGGCATCAATCTCGCCCTCTGCGGCGGCACGCCCATTTTCTTTGCGCCCTCTGCGTTCTTTTGCGGCTAAAGATCAATCCCCGCCCATCACCTCCAACGCCGTGGCGCATTTCTTCACATGTAAGTCCTGCACGTCATCCACATTGATGTACGTCATAGGCGGCGTATCTTTCGACACTTGCGACGCGCCGACTTTCCAGGCTTCCTTCGCCTCGTCCAGTCGGCCCAGCTTCGCGAAGCTCTGTCCCTGCCAGTAGCGCAGCTCGGCGTCGGTCAGTACATAGCGCGCGCCGACCTCCAGAAATTCGGGATAGGTCAACGCCTCCGAAAAATCCGTCAGGGCCTTCTCGTAGTCGCCCGCTGCGAAGTAACCTTTGCCCCGGCCCGTTAAGGCCGCCTCAAACACATCGTGGGGCCGCGTGGAGCCTTCGAAGTTCGTAAACTTCGCCCCCTTCAGCAGCGCGAGGCTATCATCGTAGCGCTTTTCGCCCACATAGGCCTCCGCGAGCCAGAGCACGATGTCGAAGCGCGCCGGGAGTTCCTTGGGCAGGCCCTCCAGCAGGCCAATGGCCTCCGCCGTCCGCTTTTGGTCGGCGAGGACCAGCGCGAGGTCGCGATAGTTCAACTGATCTTCAGAATTCACCGCGATGGCCTTGCGGAAGTGAATCTCGGCGCGGTCCAGGTCTTTCTTCACTTTCCACGTATCCAGAGCCAGGAGCCGCAACGGAACGCTGGACACGCCCGGCCGCGCCGCCGCCTTCTCCCAATATTCCACGGCCTTTGCGGTGTTGTAGAGACCCGCCTCAAGGTTGCCTTGAAGGGTAAGCACATTCGGATCGTCCTGCGCGACGCTGGCGGCATAGGCGAGCACCGCGCGGGTCTCGGGCCGCGAAGGAAAGGCGAACGTATGGGGCATGGCGATGGCCTCTTCTACCGTCGCTTTCGCGGCATCGACATTGCCCGACTGGGCCGCGCACCAGGCGAGATAGTAGCGCGGCAGGGGACCGTAGCCGTCGAAGCGGGCATCATTGCGCGCGCTATCCAGGACCACGCCAGCCTCTGCGTACATCCCGAGGTTCATGAAGAAGGTGGCGCACTCGATGATCGTGAACTCCTTCTCCCCCACGCCTTCCCGGAAGTACTTGAAGACGGGATCCTCCGCCGACCGCCCCGCGAGCGCCAGCAGCGCATACAATACGAGGTCCGTGGGATCCTCTGAAGCTATGACACCTTTCACGGCACCGCTGATGTCTTCCCCGTTCTTCAGGCGGGCCGCCAACAGCCAATCGCGAATCTGTGCATTGTCCGGCGCGAGGGCATGGGCTTGACCAAAAAGCGCGATCGCTTTGTCGATCTGCCCGAGACGCATGTGGCCACGACCCGCGAGGCTGTAGCCCGCCGCACGATTCGCGAGGCCCCGCGCGACCGCGTGCCCAGCGTCGATGGCGCCCTGAAAATCGCCGCTGGCCAACTGCGCCGCGCCGAGGACATACCACGCGTCGGAATTCTCTTCCTCCACGCGGATCGCTTCCCGGCAGCGCGCGATAGCGCCTTCATAGTCGCCGCGCTCCAGCAGGAGCGTGGCCAGGGCCGTCAACGCGGGTACATGGCCCGGCGAATTCGCGATCACTTCTTCGTACTTCGCTTTCGCGGCCTCGGGCTTGTTCTCACGGTTCAGCAGCTCAGCATCCATGAAGGCCTGCGTCGGCAGGGGCAGGGTCTTCCTCCATGCGGCCTCACCCGCGAGATCCGGCGGGCTTACGGGCTTGATGGCGAGGGGCGTGGCATAGGCCAGCAGGGATTTGCCTTTTGCGTCGAACACTTCCACATTCACGGGCCCCGTGGAGACTTCCGACACCGTCAGGGTCGCCGCTTTCGCTGGCGAAAGATCGAGCCCGGCCTTCACCAGCACGTGACCATCCTGTGACACCACGCACAAGGCCTGGGAAAACTCGCCGGTGGCCATCATGCGCAGTTCCAGCGTGTTGTCTTTCCGCGTCGCGTTCACCGCCAGGTCGCGGTTGGCAAACTCAAAGCCATCGCCCAAGCCATGCACGGAATACCAATACTCGCGCCAGGCTACCTCCTGCAGCGGCCGGAGAAAGCCATAGTCCGCTTGCGTGAGGAGAGGTCCGGACTGTACCTCGATATAAGGCGAATCCACCGGACCGCTGTCGCTCAGGGCCATCTGACT
>JBIJDL010000112.1:0-14240 GCA_044344195.1 Candidatus Hydrogenedentales bacterium | reverse complement strand
GCCAAAGTCATCCTTGCCCCAGGTCCAGGCTTTCTTCCCCTGCACGGAATGGTGATTCGCGTGGGACACGATGCCCCGGTCCAGATCCACGTCGTAGGCACCGAAGAAGTCCTGATCGCACTGGTAGCCGAAGACCGAACTCATCGTGGGGTAGTTTTTGAGATACGTCATGTCCTTGCCCTCATGCAGGGGCCAGGAAAAGAATTCGTCTCCGTTGTGGTTACTGCCGAGGCTCATGGGGAAAATGAAGCGCGTGCCCTCGAGATTGGGAAAGGCCGTATTGTTCCAGAAATAGTAAGTGTGGGTGCCGTCGGTGGGATTGAACATGCGGATGGATTCGTCGAGATAGGCCTTGCCGGGGTGGAGCGTAACGCGGACCGTCCAGCGCGTGCGGAACATCTTCTCCGTATTGCCGATGACCAGCGTGGCTGATCCATCCTCGCTATTCACGATGGTGGCATCCACCGGCGACACAATGGTGACGGTGTGGCCCTGGGGTCCTACGTTCCACTCGATGCCCCCGGCGATCCACGCGCCGCGCATGGCGATCAATGCGGGCTTGATGATGCCGGGCGTGTGGAAGACCTCGTGGTTCGTGGTCTTGTCCCACACCGAGTGGATGCGTCCGCCGAGCTCGGGAAGGCAGGTGATCTTGAGGTATTCGTTCTCCAGGAAGAGCGCGCGATACGTCCGCAGCTCTTTGGTCTTCAAAAGATGGTCCTGACGCGTGTAGGGATAGTAGATGCTTCCCTCGTAGGGCTCGAACACGGGGTTGGGGTCGTCGAGCCAGGGATAGGTCTCAAGCTCGAGGGTGCCTTCCCAGGCCTTCACGGCTTCGGCGTGGACACCGTGGGCGAAGGTGATTGCGGCAAGAATCAGCGCGAAGAACATTGAACGGGCCATGGTCACTTCCTTGGGTTTGCTTTGGGTGATCCCGACTACGTGGAAGGTATTGTAGAGGGCAAGCGGGGCGAAGTACAGGGCCGCGAATAGGAGCGATTCGACCGATAGGACAGATTATCGGTCCTATGGGTCAAATCCGTCCTATCCTTCACCGCCCCGCCCCCAATATGCTATGGTGTTCCCAGCAGTAACCCGCACCCCACCATTCTCCGGAGCGCCCCATGAGCGACACGCCCGAAAAGCCCCTCTATATCAACCACCTCATCCACGAGACGAGCCCCTACCTCCTCCAGCACGCCCACAACCCCGTGGAGTGGTATCCCTGGGGCGAGGAAGCCTTTGCCAAAGCGCGCGATGAGGACAAACCCATCTTCCTCTCCATCGGCTATGCCGCCTGCCACTGGTGCCACGTGATGGAGCACGAGTCCTTCGAGAACGAGGCTGTGGCGAAATTTCTCTCGGACTACTTCGTCAGCATCAAGGTGGACCGTGAGGAGCGGCCGGACCTTGACGACATCTACATGACCGCCGTGGTCGGCCTCACGGGCCAGGGCGGCTGGCCCATGACGGTCTTTCTCACGCCTGAGCTCCACGCCTTCTATGGCGGCACCTATTTTCCCCCCGAAGACCGCTATGGTCGCATTGGCTTCCTCACGCTCCTCGCGGGCATCGCCCAGCGCTGGCAGGACAAGCGCGAGCAGATCATGGAGGGCGCGGCGAACATCACGTCTTTCCTGAACGAGCAATCGCGCAAGCCCATCTCCGACGAAACCATCATCGCTTCGTGGGTACTCGAACGGGCCTGCACGCAACTGAAAAACAACTACGACGGCGAGCACGGCGGATGGGGCGGCGCGCCCAAGTTCCCCTCCAGCGGCGGCATCGGCCTGCTGCTTCGCGCCCACAAGTCCACGGGCGATCCAGAGCTGCTGGCTATGGCCACGGAGACGCTGGACAAGATGGCCCGGGGCGGGATGTATGACCAGCTCGGCGGCGGCTTCCACCGCTACTCCGTGGACGCGGAATGGCTCGTCCCCCACTTTGAAAAGATGCTCTACGACAACGGCCAGCTCGCCCAGGTCTACCTGGAGGCGTGGCAGGCCACAGGTAAGCCCTACTACGCGCAGATCGTCCGCGAAATTCTGGACTACGAGATCCGCGAGATGCACGACGCCCTCGGCGGCTTCCACAGCACCGAGGACGCCGACAGCGAAGGCGAGGAAGGCCGCTTTTACATCTGGAACCACCGCGAGATCATGGACACGCTGGGCGACGAAGACGGCGCGCTTTTCTGCGCGTACTACGCCATCAAGGAGCGCGGCAATTTCACGTCCCACGAGGCCTACCACCGGGGCTTGAACATCCCCCACATCACCCGCGCGCCCGAGACCATCGCGGCGGAGCAGGCCCTTGACCTCGAGGTGCTGGAGGCGCGCATCGCGCCGATGAAGGCGAAGCTCAAGGCCATCCGCGATCAACGCGTGCGTCCGGGGCTGGACGACAAGGTGCTCACCTCGTGGAACGCGCTGCTGATCGCGCCGCTGGCGCAGGCGGGCGCGGCCTTCGGTGAAGCGCGCTATGTGCAAGCGGCTGCGGAAGCGGGCGAATTCATCATGACCCACATGTGGAAGGACGGCGGCCTGCTGCGCACCCACCGTCACGGCGAGAGCCGCCTGCCGGGCTATCTGGACGACTACGCCTTCACCGCGAATGCCTTCATCGATCTCTACGAAGCTTCCTTCGACGCGAAGTGGCTGGAACACGCGCGCAGCATCGCCGAGCAGATGATCACGCGCTTCGGCGACGAAGAGGGCACGGGATTTTATTTCACCGAGAAGGCGCACCAGAACCTCATCGTGCGCACCCGCCCCACCTACGACGGCGCGGAGCCCTCGGGCAATTCCGTGGCCGCCATGGCCCTGCTGCGCCTCGGCAATCTCCTGGGCAACGAGGATTTCCTTCACTGGGGTCGCAAGGTCATCGAAACGACCCTACCCCTGATAAAGAAGGGTCCACAGGGCTACCTGCGCATGCTGTGGGCCGTGGATTTCCTCCTGCACCCGACGGTCGAGATCACGATCGTGGGGCCGAAGGACAGCGACGACGCTAAGGCCCTGCATCGAGCCATCGGGCAGCGCTACCTGCCCAACAAAATCGTGGCGTTGGTGGATCCAGAGCACCCGGCATTCACCGATGAATCACCCATGTGCACCGGCAAGACAACGAAGGAAGGGCAACCCGCGGCCTACATGTGTCGGAACCAGACCTGCCAGGCCCCGGTTACGACGGTGGAAGAGTTGGCGGAGCTGTTGGATGGGGCAACGGGGTGATTGTCTCGGTCCACCAACGGCAGTCTCTCGAAATCACTCATTACCGCAAGATAAACCAGGGGTTTTAGATGTGTCACACGATTACTTGTGCCTCGCAATCGTGTAACACGCCCCATGTTCTGAAACTTCCCTTTATGGTCGGCCCCGACCCTGTAGAGCGCGACCTTGCCTCATCACCCCCCAAACACCGCCGTCGTCACTTTCAGGAAGGTCTGCGACGCCAGGTAGAGCAGGATCAAGATTCCCGCGCCGCCGATGACGTTGCTCGCGATGCCATTGCGCAAGTCGCCCATGAGGACCTTGTTGTTGGCGAAGTAGAACATCAACAATGCGCAGAGGGGCGAGGCTATAATCGTCGAGGTCTGGGCGATGAGCACGCTCTGGGGACCACCGATCCCGGTGGACATGGTGACCACGGCAACGACGCAGCCGATGAACAGGCCCGCGCAGGCGGCGATGCGCGTGGGGCGGGACTCCATGTGGGTATCCTGACCGAAGCCATCGGTGAGCAGTGCGCCGCCGATGAGTGCGTTGGTGATGAAGGACGAGAACGCGGCCGCGCCGAGCCCGAAGCTGAAGACGAGGACGGCGTTGTCCCCGAGCACACCGCGGAGCTGGGCCGCCAGTTCACCGATGTTCTTAAACTCGCCCCCCTGCCCGTGAAGCGACTGGGCCGCGCCGATCATGATGACGATGCTGATGCCGCCGAGTATGGCGATGCCGATCCAGGCGTCCTGGATGGCGAAGCGAACGTTGCTCCGGTTCCAGCCCTTGGCCTGCACCAGATAGGCCTGGTAGAAAGCGGCCACGGCGGAGAAGGTGGTGCCGAGAATACTCGTGGCTACGATGAACTCGCTGCTCGAGATCGAGCCGGGAATGAGACCCTTGCCCAGCTCCACGGGATTGATGCCCGTGAAGAAAAGGTTGCCCACAAAGGCGATCATCATGGCGGCCACGAGAAAGCGCATCACGATTTCCAGGAGGTGATAGACGTCCCTCGCCATACTCATAAAGAGAATCGAGAGGGTCGTGAAGACGATGGGCCAGAGCCAGCCGGGCACGACCGGAATGACGCCCTGCATAGCCACGGACACGCCGATGTTGTTGCCGAACTGAAAACCTGCCGCCACCACGAAGGCGGAGATACCGGTGATAGCCGCCATGGGACGTCCCCATTTCTCCGCAAGAAAGCTCAAGAAGGATTTGTCCAGCGCGCAACCGATGCGCGCCGCCATGGAGGTGAACGTGGCCATAACGACCGCCGACACCACGAGCATCCAGATGAGGCCGTAGCCACTGCGGGCGCCCGCCGTGCTGGCGGAGACGATGCTGCCGGGGCCGAGCACCACGGCGGCGGTGATGAGTCCGGGGCCGAGGCGTTTGTACCAGGGCTGTTCTTGAATCATGAATTCAACTCCTCAGGGCTTCAGCCACGCGTCGCGGTGCGTGGCGACAAAATCATCATCGTTCAGTTCGGGGTACTGGGCATAGACCCGGTCAATTGCTGCAAGTTGTCCGGGGCTCAGGCCTTCTTCTGGATCCAGGCACCAAAGGCCCTCCAGCAGTCCCTGTCGGCGCAGCACCTCGTGCAGCCCGGCGATGCACCCGGCAAATCTATTGGCGGCGTCAAAAAAAGCGGCATTGCTGTCGGTCACCGCCATACCACGCGCCAGTAGCTCGTGCGAAATTCCTTCGGGCCGCCTGGATTCCTCCTGGCATCGCGCGAGTAGCTCCACCGCGCGCCGGGTCCACACGGACCAGTGGCCGAGCAGTCCGCCCGCGAAGCGCCGCTCGACAACATCCCTGCCCCGTTTGAGGCGGTAGGGCGTGGTGAGATCGGCCACGATATTGTCGTCGTTGCCGGTGTACAGCGCGATGTCCGTTCGGCCCGCTTCCACCACGGCGCGGATCACATCGAGGGTCTGGTAGCGGTTGAAGGGCGCAATCTTTATCGCGACGACGGCCTCGATCTCGGCGAAGCGACGCCAGAATTCGTAGGGCAGAACGCGCCCACCGACAGACGGCTGGAGATAGAAGCCCACGAGGGGCATGATCTGGCCCACGGCCTTGCAGTGATCGATCAGCGCATCCACGTCGGCCTCGGCCATCGCTGCGAGACTGAGGAGGCCCGCGTCGTACTCAAGATCGCGCAGGAGTGCGGCTTCCTTCACGGCCTGCGCCGTGGGACCGCAGATGCCGCCGATACGGACGAAGGGGCCTTTGCCCTGGGCTTCCGCGTGCGCCATTTCCTCTGCCGCAAGCAAAAGCACCGGTTCGAAGAGGCCCACCTTCGGATCGCGGATGGCAAACTGGGTCGTGTGTACACCGGCCGCAATACCGCCGGCGCCCGCGTCAATGTAGTAGCGGCTCAGCGCCCGCTGTCGGCGTTCGTCGAGCTTGCGCGCGGACGTGAGGGCCAGGGGCTGGGCGGGGATGACGACGCCCTGATCGAGAATGGCGCGGAAGGTATGGCTGCCCATCCTCAAAAATCCCCCTTGCGATTTTCAAAGTGCGTGGGCTTGTTCAGGCTCGCGCCGCCGCGCGCAACCCAATCCGCGATCCATTCCAGCATCCGCTGCAGTGGCACGGTGGGATAGCCAAAGAGCGCATGGCCCTTCTGGCCGTTGCTGAGAAGCGCATCGGGCGCTTCATCGCCCTCGATGAACACGCTCTTGCCCATGATCTCGCCAAAGGTCTCCGCCGCGCGGCGCACACTGATCTGCTCGGGGCCCGCGATATTGATCACCCACGCGGGCGTGGACGCGTGCTCGAGCGCAAGGAGCGACATCGCATTCGCGTCGCCCTGCCAGATGGCGTTGAGGCTGCCCATGGACACATCCACCGCCTCGCCGGCGAAAACTTTGCGCGCCACATCCACCAGCACGCCGTAGCGCATTTCGGTGGCGTAGTTCAGGCGCAACAGACTCGTGGGAATATTCTGCGTCTGGCAGAAATACTCGAAGATGCGCTCGCGCCCCATGGCGGTGATGGCGTACTCCCCCACGGGATGAAGCACATCCGTCTCGACCGAGCCGCCGAGGGACAGGGGCGTGAGACCGTAGACATTGCCCGTGGAAAAGGCGGCAATACGGCTCTCGGAGAAGTGCTGGCATACCAGCGAGGGCAACCACGTATTCATCGCCCATGTCAGCGGTGCCTGGCCGCTCGCGCCGAATTTCATGCCGGTCATATGGACGACATTGGGTGTTTTCGGCAGCGCGGCCACCTGCGCGGGATCGAGCAGATCACAGCGGAGCGTCTCCACGCCGTGGGCCTGAAGTTCGCCCTCCGCACGGGCGTCGCTGAAGCGCGACGCGGCGATCACGCGCCGTTGCACGCCCGCCTCCTCCGTCGCCCGCTTCGCCATCCGTGCCATCGTCGGTCCCATTTTCCCGCCCGCGCCGAGAAAGAGGATGTCGCCCTCCAGGCGGCCCATCATGGCCACAAGCGCTGAGGTGGGGCGACTCAACAGTTCTTCCAGGGTTTCGACGGTGTCAATGGTCGCGGGAAACAGGGACATGGAGGGGCTTTCTGCTGCGCTGCATGGGTTGCGATACGCCGAAGTTGATGGCCGGGGACAACGAGTAGCCATGATGCCATATTGGCGCGCGGAAGTGCGACTTGGGGGCGGTTACCTCTGGGCTACTTGCCAAGTCTTGCAACTTGTATTACAATTCTTAAACAGAGGGTTTGCATCATGACTTCCATCACAATCGATGATGTCCCCGAGGAATTGCGGGACAGTCTGTAAGCTTACGCCACGGAACGCGGGCTCACCCTGCAAGGCTATCTCCTTCAGAGTATTGCAAAGTTGCCCCGTGGACGTTCCAAGAGTGGTGCGGAGGTTATAGACATCGCCAATAGAATTTTCGCCGATTACGGCGATATCGAGGTAGACCTCGCCCGAGACTGAACTGAACGCCCTGCTGTCGAGTTTGGCAACCACACGACTGGCTAGAAAACCATCGTGAGGATCATCGAAATGAGCACACTTACAATTCCCGACTTTCCCGATAGGATCAGAACCGCTTTTGAGGCGCTTGCCGCCGAGCGCGGAATTACGTTGGAGGCCTATGTCCGCCAAGTCCTTCAGGAAGCATATTTGGATCAACCCAGGAAGAGAATGAATATGGCCGTTGCGACGAGGAAGTATTTCGGGCCAGAGAACGGCATCGATCTAGAACTCCCGAGCCGACACAGCCGCCGCGAACTTCCCGAGTTTGACGTCCAGTTGACCGGCTGAAAAACCTGACAAAATCCAGTGTGAGGAGAGTGAAGATGAGCACACTTACCATTCACGATGTCTCCGATGAATTATCGAAGGCGATGGCGGCATACGCCGAAGCTAATGGCATTTCGGTTGACGCATATGCTCGAGAACTCTTGAGCTTTGCTTTTGCGGAGCGCAATCGTGGCAGCATGAAGTTATCGGAAGCTTTTCGCCTCTATTTCGGACCAAATAACGGTGTCGAATTGGACCTCAGCGGTCGCGACAGTGGACGTGAACTGATCGAATTTGACGAGAGCTTCGATTGATTCTGCTGGATACCAACGTTATCTCCGAGCTGATGCGCCCGGACCCGGCTCCACGCGTAGTATTCTGGTTGGACAGTCAGGCACGCGAAAACCTCCGTATCTGCGCAATTTCAGTCGCCGAGATAAGGCGAGGGATTTGGCGGCTTCCGGATGGTAAGCGTAAGAAGCGATTTTGGGTCGTTTTCGAGAGAGCCCTTACGCTCAGCCTCAATTCGGAGGTAATCTCATTCGACGAAAGAGCGGCAAACACCTTTGGTGAACTCGCCGCAAATCGCCAGAAGGACGGTTTCAATACCGGAATGTTGGATCTCATGATCGCCGCCATCGCGCTCACCCACAACGCAAAACTCGCCACGCGAAACACCCGCGACTTTGATGGCTGCGGGATAGAGCTGATCAATCCCTGGCAGGAAACGGGACCGTCCTGAACGCACGGGCACCGATACTACGCACCTTGACCCAGCGTACTACCAGCGAATGCCGATGCGTCAAAGCCGACTTCGCGTTCGGGACCGTCCCGCGCTTTTGGAAGCGTGGGACAGTCCTATCCGGGTTGCACCGCCCTCGGGTAACGATACCAAAGTAGCGGGATGCCGTCTCAGGGGACTGACTTCCGCTTTCCTGGACAGTCCCATCCACGCCTACACCCCCGTATGCCCGAAGCCCCCTTCGCCGCGGGCTGTCGCCTCCAGATCCTCCACCACTTTCCACTGCGCCTGGAGCACCGGCGCGATCACCATCTGGGCGATGCGATCGCCCCGGTTGATCGTGAATTCTTCCTGCCCGTGGTTGATCAGCAGCACCTTCACTTCCCCGCGATAGTCGGCGTCGATCGTTCCGGGGCTGTTGACCATGCTGATGCCGTGCTTGATGGCCAGGCCGCTGCGGGGGCGCACCTGAGCCTCGGTGCCGGGGGGTAGGGCGATACGGATTCCCGCGGGCACCATAGCGCGCTGGCCCGGCGCGAGGGCAATAGGCTCGGTCACGGCGGCGCGGAGATCCATGCCCGCGGCGTGCTCGGTTTCATAGGCGGGCAGGGGCAGGTCGTCGCAGCCGGGCTCCTGCCTGATCAGCACGTCCACCGGGTTCACAGTGCGATCCGATCGGGCATGGTGTCGCTCTTCGGCCCGAGCACGAGCAGCGCGCACTGATCCACCTGGAAGATGGACTGGGCGCAGGACTGGATGTCGGCGGCGGTGATCGCGTCCACCTTTTCCACGATGTGGGACATGGGAATCAGCTTGCCGTAATACATGATCGACTTGGCCATGCGCGCCATGCGGGTGAAGGTACTTTCCATGGCCATGAGCATGCCGCCCTTGATCTGCTCGCGGTTCATTTCCAGCTCGTCTTCGGGGATGCCCTCGTCGCGCAACTTGCGGAGTTCCTCAAAAACCAGGCCAAGCGTCTTGCCGAGTTGCTGAGGAGCGACAGCGGCATAGACCCCGATGGTACCCGCCGTACGGTAAAAGGAGTCGAAGGTGCAGATGCTATAGGCCAGTCCTTCATCTTCGCGAATTCGCTCGAAGAGGCGCGAGGTGGAGCCGCCACCGAGGATATTACTGGTCATATCGAAAGCATATTTCTTCTCGTCGTAGAGCGTCGGAGCGGGAAAAGCCAGGGTGATATGGGATTGCGCTATATCACCCTCCACCAATCGGATCCCCGGCTGAAATCGCGGAGGAACGGCCACGGTCGGCACCGGCGACCGGGGGATGGACTCGAATTCGTGCCGCACCTGATCGAGCACGGCCTCGGGATTAATATTGCCGGCGATGGAAAACACCATGTTCTCCGGGCGATACCATCGATGGAAAAATTCGTTGACGTCATCGTAACTCAACCCTGTTACGGATTCCGACGAACCAGAGATGGAGCGGCCCAACGCGTGATCGGGCCAATGATACTCCGACAGGAGATCATGCACGTATTCGTCCGGCGTATCTTCCACCGAGGCTATCTCTTCGAGGATAACGTTGCGCTCCTTGTCCAGGTCCGCGAACAGGGAGTTCTTTACGATGTCAGCCAGGATCTCGATTCCGGTCGATGTATATTTTTCGAGGACTTTTACATACAGGCAGGTATACTCGCGCGACGTGAAGGCGTTCAGTTGGCCGCCTTTGCTTTCGATTGCCTCCATGATCTCTCGAACGGTTCGGGTCGTGGTGCCCTTGAAAAACAGGTGTTCGAGAAAGTGCGCGATACCGTTTTCTCTCTCCGTTTCATTGGCCGATCCGGTGCGGATCCATATGCCGGCGCTCGCTGAGTGAAGGTAGGGAAGGCGTTCCATGCACACGGTCAGGCCGTTCGCCAGGGTCGTTATTTCGGCCGCATCGCGCGGATAGGTGATCTCGCTCAAAAGATGAGTGTCCTTTAGTAAAATCAGGCCGCCTGGGGGAACGGCCGCGCCACTGCGGCCGACGCGGCCCGCTCCCAAGCGTGAAATAAAGATGGCGCTCCCACGCGGAAGCGCCATCGGATCAAGCTACCGGCCTATCGGCGACCGCCGCCACCGCCGCCACCACTGCGTCCACCGCCGCCGCCGCCGCGATTGCGATCACCGCCGCCGCCACTGCGCCCGCCGCGGTCGCCGCCACCGCGTCCGCCGCGATCACCGCCACGGTCGCCGCGATCGCGACTCGCTTCCTTCTTTTCGACCTCGCTCGCGTCCACGCGACCAAGCTCTACATCCGCCTGAACCTTGGAAAGGTTCACACGGCCCATCTTGTCGATCTCGATAACCTTGATGTCGATCTCGTCGCCGACGTTGACCACGTCCGTCACTTCCGCCACGCGGCCGGGGGCCAGCTCGGAAATGTGGATGAGACCTTCCTTATTACCCACGACGGTGCAGAAGGCGCCGAAGTTCATGATGCGCGTAATCGTGCCCTGGTAGATGGCGCCCACTTCGACTTCCGCCGTGATTTCGCGGATGAGGTCGATGGCCGCCTGCGCGCTGGCCGCGTCCACGGCCGCCACGTTGATCGTGCCGTCGTCTTCCACGCTGATCTCCGAGCCGGTCGTGGCCTGGATTTCGCGGATGACTTTGCCGCCCGGTCCGATGATGTCGCGGATCTTATCCACGTCTATCTTGATGGTGTAGATGCGGGGCGCGTAGGGCGACAGGTCGGAGCGCGGCGTGTCGATGCACTCGTTCATCTTGCCGAGGATGTGCTCGCGACCGGCCTTCGCCTGTTCCAGCGCCTTTTGCATGGTCGCGCGGGAAAGGCCTTTGACCTTCGTGTCCATCTGGAAGGCCGTGATACCGTTCTCGGTACCGCAAACCTTGAAGTCCAGATCGCCCAGGTGATCTTCGTCACCCAGGATGTCGCTGAGGATGCAGATGTCGTCACCCTCTTTGATCATACCCATCGCGATACCGGCCACCGGCGACTTGATTGGGATACCGGCGTCCATCATGGCCAAGGTGCCGCCGCAGACCGACGCCATGGAGCTGGAGCCGTTGCTCTCGGTCACTTCGGACACGATACGGATGGTGTAGGGGAAGTCCTTCAAGGTCTCGTCCTGGGCACGGGCCTCTTCGGATACGAAGGGCACCATGTTCATCAGCGCACGCTCGGCGAGCTTGCCGTGGCCGATTTCGCGGCGGCCGGGGCCGGCGATGCGGCGCACTTCGCCCACTGACCAGGAGGGGAAATTGTAGTGCAGGAAGAAGCGGCGGAATTCGTCGCCCGTTAGCTCGTCGAAACGCTGCTCGTCGCGCGTGGTGCCCAGCGTGGCGACCACGATGGTCTGGGTCTCGCCGCGGGTAAACAGGGCGGAGCCGTGGGCGCGGGGCAGGATGCCGACTTCAATGCTGATGTTGCGGATCTCGTCCAGCGCGCGACCGTCCATGCGGCGCTTGGTCTCGATGACCTGCTGGCGCATGACGCGTTTTTTCAGCGCGCCAAAGGCCGCCTTGGCGTCGTCGGCGCGCTCGGTGAAGAGCTCTTCGCCATACTTCGCGGCGAGAGCTCCGAGGGCCTCTTCCTTGATGGCGTCTACCGTGCCGTAACGCAATGCCTTCTCGGAGATGGCCTGCGCTTCCTTGACGCGGCCCGCGTAGGCTTCGATTTCAGCGACAACCTCTTCGTTCAGTTTGACTTCTTCGACCGGCATCTTCTCGACGCCCGCCTTCTCGCGGAGCTCGTGGATGCAGGTGATGATCTTCTGGATGTGGGCGTGGCCGAATTCGAGCGCGTCGAGCATAAGGGACTCGGACACTTCGTGGGCGTGACCTTCCACCATGGTGATGGCGTCAAAGGTGCCGGCGATCACGATGTCGATTTCGCTCTCGGGCATCACGTCCGTACCGGGGTTGACGACGAGCTGGCCGCCGATCATGCCGACGCGGACCGCGCCGATGGGCTCGGAAAGAGGCACTTTGGAGATGTGCAGCGCGGCGGAGGCGGCGTTGATGCTGAGCACGTCGGGATCATTGATGTTATCGGCCGACATGACCATCTGGCAGACCTGAAGTTCATTCAGGAAGGACTTGGGGAACAGGGGGCGCAGGGGACGGTCCGTCATGCGGCAGATGAGAATTTCGCGCTCCGAGGGGCGCGCTTCGCGGCGAAAGAAATTTCCGGGGATCTGGCCCACCGCGTAAAACTTCTCGCGGTAGTCCACAGTCATGGGGAAGAAATCCTGGCCCGGCCTGGTGTCGGGCGCGACGCACACGGCGCTGAGCACCATGGTGTCGCCACTGCGGCAGATAACCGATCCATGCGCCTGCTTGGCGATGCGCCCGGTTTCAAATTCCAGCGTGACGTCGTCAAGCTGTACTGAAAGGCGTACTAGTGACATTGTTGTTGACTCCTTGGACACAGTATCGCCTCCCACAACGACCCAGCCCGTATTTTCGATTGTTCTTTCTTTTCGTTTGTTCTTCCATGCACCGATTGCGGTGCAACGCGCACGAGGGGCGCGGAGCGGCTGCCGGAGCATCTGCTGCTGGCCCCGGCCGGGCCACTAAACAACTTGGGGCGGCGTTGCCGCCGCCCCAAGGGCATTTTACTTACGCAGGCCAAGCTCGGCGATAAGCGCGCGGTAGCCTTCGAGGTTATTCGTCCGGAGGTAGGCCAGCAAGTTGCGGCGTTTGCCCACCATGCGCAGCAAGCCGCGCTGTCCGGCGAAGTCTTTCTTGTGAATCTTGAAGTGCTCGGTCAGGTGGTTGATCCGGGTGGTCAACAGGGCTACCTGCACTTCCGGCGACCCCGTGTTGGTCTCGGCACCGCCGAACTTCTTGATCAGTTCTTGCTTCTTTTCTTTCGCAATCGACATGTTCTTTTCACCTTTTCTGTTATTCGCCCGCAGCCAAGACAGCCGTCGGTGAGTTCGGCAAGCCGAGCCGTGGGCACCTTCACATTCTCACACCGGCACAGCGCCGGCGCAAGTTATTTGTCGCTGAGCGCGGCAACACCCGGGAGGATCTTGCCTTCCAGCATCTCCAGGGAGGCGCCGCCGCCCGTGGAAACGTGGGCCATCTTGTCCGCGAGGCCAAACTGCACCACGGCCGCTGCGGTATCGCCGCCGCCAATGATGCTGATGATGGACGGATTCTCCGCGAGCACGTCGGCTATGCCGCGCGTACCCTTGACGAAGTTCTCCATCTCGAACACGCCCACGGGGCCATTCCAGACCACCGTTGCCGCCTTCTTGATGGCTTCGCTGAAAAGTTCCAGGGTCTTCGGGCCGATGTCCAGGCCCTGCCACCCGTCCGGGATCTCGCCCAGTCCG
Source organism: Candidatus Hydrogenedentales bacterium (assembly GCA_044344195.1). Lineage (GTDB taxonomy): Bacteria > Hydrogenedentota > Hydrogenedentia > Hydrogenedentales > JAEUWI01 > JAEUWI01. The sequence continues at coordinate 732 of JBIJDL010000112.1, read as the reverse complement.
CACACCTTCGTGTTGGCGTCGTTCGAGAAAGCGTCCGCGATGATGTTGTCGACCGGGAGAAGAAGCTCGATGCCCTTCGCTTTGGCCTTTTCAATCACCTTGAGCGCCGTATCCAAGCCATCTTTATCAAGCAGGGAGTCGCCGATGCCATAACCCTGAGCCTTCATGAAGGTGTAGGCCATGCCGCCGCCGATGATGAGCGTGTCCACCAGGTTCAGCAGGTTGTCGATGACCGTGATCTTGTCGGACACCTTTGCGCCGCCAAGAATCGCCACCAGCGGGCGCTTCGGGTTGCTCAGGACGCCGCCGATATAGGCCAGCTCCTTCGCCACCAGGAAGCCCGCGGCGCTCTGGCCGATGAACTTCGTCACACCTTCGGTGGAGGCGTGGGCGCGGTGAACCGTGCCAAACGCATCGCTGATGTACACATCCGCCAGCTTCGCCAACTGCTCGGACAGCGCCGGGTCGTTGGACTCTTCGCCGGGGTGAAAGCGGGTGTTTTCCAGCAGAAGGATGTCGCCCGGAGCCAATTTGGCCACGGCCGCTTCCACTTCGGGTCCGACGATGTCGTCGACCTTGGTGACGTTGCCGCCGACGAGCGCCCGAAGGCAATCCGCCACGGGGTCCATCTTCAACTTGCTGTTGTCCTTGCCGGGTTTCGGCCGTCCCAGGTGGGACATGAGAATGAGCTTCCCACCCTGGTCGCGGACATACTGGATGCTCTTGAGCGCG
>JBIJDL010000418.1:0-5710 GCA_044344195.1 Candidatus Hydrogenedentales bacterium | reverse complement strand
TCGATGATGTACGTAGAAAAGCGCGCGCCGGTGTTGATGTTCAACACATGGATCTCTTCGTTGGGCAGCATCTCAGCCGCTTCGATAAGCAGGGGATCCAGCGTCAAGCTGCCTTTGTAATGCAGCACGGCCTCGGTGACCGTCGCCCGGTGAATCTTGCTTTTGAACATGGATAGCAGCATGGCACGTATTCCCGACTTAGTGAACCGCGGGGGCGGTGAATTTGATGTTGTCGATGAGGCGCGCGGGGCCCATATTCACGGCAGTGGCGAGGAGAATCTCCCCCGCCACCATCTCCAGGGGGCGCATGGTTTTCGCGTCCACCAGGGACACGTAGTCAATCGGCAGGGGCGCGATGCCCTTGCGGACCGCCTCGATAATCGTGGCGCTGTTGCGTTCGCCGCCCTCCAGCATGGATTGCGCGTGGAAGAGCGTGGCCGAAATGCGCAGGGCCTCTTTCCGCTGGTCGGCGGAGAGGTAGCGATTGCGCGAGCTCATGGCCAGGCCGTCCGCCTCGCGGATGATGGGCATCTCGATGATCTCGACGCCGAGATCCAGATCGAGCGACATGCGCTTGATCACCGCGCACTGCTGGGCATCCTTCTGCCCGAAGTAGGCCCGGTCCGGCAGCACCGTCGTGAAGAGCTTCGTCACCACCGTGGCCACGCCCCGAAAAAAGTGGGGACGCGACCCGCTGCAAAGCCCTTCCGTCAGGCCTTCCACCGTCACGTAGGTGGCATAGCCCTCGGGATACATGCTCTCCGCCTCGGGCGCATAGACCAAGTCGACGCCGAGGGACTCCAGCATTTCGCAATCGTTGAAAAAAGGGCGCGGATACTTCTTCAGGTCTTCGTGGGGCGCGAACTGGGTCGGGTTCACGAAGATACTCGCCACCGACACATCGTCCTTCGCCACCGCCGCGCGCACGAGGCTCGCATGGCCCTCGTGGAGCGCGCCCATGGTGGGCACGAATCCGATGGAGCGGCCCGCCGCCTTCTCCTGGATGGCGATCTGGCGCATGGTCTTTTTGTCGCGAATAAGTCTCATGGGTAGCTCTGCTCCGGTGCCGGGTAGGTCCCGGATTTGACGCTCGCCACATACTGTGCGGCGGCGTCGCTGATCTGGCCCTTCACGTCGGCAAAGGTGTGGGCAAAACGGGCCTTGCCCCAGCCCAGGATATCGTGGATCACCAGCACCTGGCCGTCGCAATCGGGCCCCGCGCCGATGCCGATGGTGGGGATGCGCAGCGAGGCCGAAATCTCCGCGCCCAGCGTCGCGGGGATGCACTCCAGCACGAGGGCGAAGCAACCGGCCGCTTCCAGGGCCAGGGCGTCTTCCTTCAGGCGCGCCTGGGCCGCTTCGTCCTTCCCCTGCACCTTGAAGCCGCCGAACTGGTGGACCGACTGGGGTGTGAGGCCAAGGTGGCCCATGACGGGGATGCCCGCCGCGAGGATGCGCTCAAGCGACGCGCCGATGCGGGAAACGGGCCCCTCCACCTTCACCGCCTGCGCACCGCCCTGGGCGATGAGCCGCCCGGCGTTGCGCACCGATTCCTCGGGGGTGACCTGATAAGAAAGGAAGGGCATGTCCGCGATGACCATGGCGCGCGCGACGGCGCGGGAGACCATGCGGGTGTGGTGGAGAATGTCCTCCACCGTGACGGAAAGGGTGTTCTTCAGGCCCATGACGGCCATGCCCATGGAATCCCCCACCAACAGGGCATCCACCCCGGCGGCATCCAGCAACTGGGCCGTGGGGAAATCATACGCCGTCAGGACGGTGATCTTCTCGCCCTGCTGCTTCTTGTCCTGAAAGGACAGTGTTGTGACGTTGGCCACCATAGTCTCCTGAACCGTGACGTAGCCGTCCCGGTCCCATTGGGCTCCAAGCGGAGCGGTTCAGGGTGCGATTTTCTCGCGTTTTTCGATCCACCCCTGCACTTCGGGGCGCTTGGCCAGGGCCGCAATCGTTTCCCCGGTCACGGGGTCCACGGCCTCCGGCGCAATCTCCGCCATCGGCACCAGCACAAAGGCGCGCTGGCGGAATTCCTTGTGCGGCAAGGTTAACCGTTCCGATGCATACTCCGTGTCCCCCCAGAGAATGATGTCAATATCAATCTCCCGAGGACCCCACCGGGCGGTCTTCTGCCGGCCAATCGTGGCTTCAATCGTCTTGACGGCATTCAGGAGTTCAAGCGGCCCGAGGGCCGTCTCAATCTCAACCGCCATATTCAAAAAAGCCGGCTGCTCCGTAAAGCCAATCGGCTCAGTCTCATAACAATGGGACCACGCCTTAAATTCCACCCCCTCCACCCCCATCAAGGCCCGCAACGCCGCCCCCAGAGACGCGGCCCGATCGCCCAGATTACTACCAAAACTCAACTGTACGATCATGCGAAAAAACTCGGGGGCTGCTCTGCGTGGCTCATCGGAGAAAGTATAGCATAGGCGGGCGGGGCGCTGCGAGGGGTTCGAGCCCCTTCCCCCATACCATTTCCTATCCCTTAGCCCATTCCGGCCATCTCCGCTGCGATCAGCTCCGCCTGTTTCAGTACCGTCTCCGTGGCCAGCATCTGCATGTCGGGCGGATAGCCGAACTGTCGGAGGGTGCGCTTCACGATGACCTTAAGCTTTGCCTTTACACTTTCCTTGATGGTCCAATCGATGCTCGCGTTGGATTTCACCTTTTCGTAGAGCACCACGGCGAGTTCACGCAGTTTGTCTTGCGCCATGACCTCCTTCGCGCTGTCATTGTTGGCGATGGCGGTGTAGAAGGCATATTCGTAGTCGGAGAGGCCCATGGCCTTGGGCTCTTCGTCCATGTGCTGGATTTCCTTACCGATCTTGATCAGCGCGTCGATGACTTCCGCCGCCGTGAGTACCTTGTTGTGGTAGCTCTTGATGGCCTTTTCGAGCATCTCCATCAAGGTCTGGCCTTGGATCAGGTTCTTCTTCGTCCGCACGTTGATCTCGTCGTTCAGAAGCTTCTTGAGCACCTCCAGGGCGATATTTTTGTGCTCCATGTTCTTCACTTCGAGCAGGAACTCCTCGGAGAGGATGGAAATATCTGGTTTCTTTATCCCGGCCGCGTCGAACACATCGATCACCTTCTCCGTCACCAGCGCCTGATCGATCACCTGCCGGATCGCCGTCTCGATCTCTTCGTCGGTCTTCCCTTTGCCCGTGGCGTCGAATTTGGCCAGGCGCGACTTCACCGCCTGAAAAAAGGCCACCTCGTCTTTCACGTCCATCGCTTGTTCATGAGGAATGGCGATGGCGAAGGCCTGGGACAGGGCCGTCACTTCGTTGATAAAGCGCTTCTTGCCGTTTTCGAGGCCGAGGATGTGATTTTCCGCCGCCAGGATCAGGGAAAGCTTCTCCCCGGTGCCCGCGTCGAAATAGTGCTCGTAGGCGAAGCCGTGGAAGAGCTGGGAGACCACCTCCAGCTTCTCCAGCATCACCGCCACCGCCTTTTCCTGCGCCAGGGCCGGATCGCCCTTGCCGCCGCTGTCGGAGTAGAAGCTTAGCGCCTTTTTCAGGTCCGAGGCGATGCCCAGGTAGTCCACCACGAGCCCGCCGGGCTTGTCCTTATAGACACGGTTCACCCGCGCGATCGCCTGCATCAGGTTGTGCCCCTTCATGGGCTTGTCGATGTAGAGCGTGTGCATGGAGGGCACGTCGAAGCCCGTCAGCCACATGTCCCGCACGATGCACAGCTTCAAGGGGTCGTCGGGATTCTTCATCCGCTCCGCCAGGGTGCGGCGCTGGTCTTTGGTGGTGTGGTGTTTGGCGATTTCCGGACCATCGGAGGAGGCCGAGGTCATGACCACCTTGATCGCACCCTTTTTCAGATCGGGATCGTGCCAGTGGGGACGCAGTGCGATGATCGCCTCATAGAGCGCCGCCGCGATACGGCGGGACATGGCCACCACCATCGCCTTACCCTCAAAGACCTCCTGGCGCGCCTCGAAGTGAAACACGATGTCCTTCGCCACCTGGCGGATGCGCTGCTCGCTGCCGATGAGCGCCTCCAGTTGGGTCCACTTCGCCTTGGCCTTCTGCGTGTCGCTGAGGTCGTCCTCTTCCAGCTCCGCGTCCAGATCCTCCACCAGTTTCCGGCCCGCCTTGCTCAGGCTGATCTTCGCCAGGCGGCTCTCGTAGTAGATTCGCACCGTGGCCCCGTCTTCCACCGCCTGGGCGATGTCATACACGTCCACATAGTTGCCGAAGACTGCCGGGGTGTTGACGTCCGTGCTTTCAATCGGCGTGCCGGTGAAGCCGAGGTAGGTCGCATTCGGCAGGGCGTCCCGCATGTATTTGGCAAAGCCATAGACCACCTTCTTGCCGATGACGTTTCCGTACTCGTCTTTATCGTCGATGGTCTTCGCCTTGAAGCCGTACTGGGTCCGGTGGGCTTCGTCGGCTACTACAATGATGTTCTTCCGCTCGGAGAGGGTCTCGTAGACGTTGCCCGTCTCCGGCTGGAATTTCTGGATGGTCGTGAAGACCACGCCGCCTGAGGCCACCTTCAGCCGTCCTTTCAGGTCGTTCCGGTCCGCCGCCTGCACCGGGTCCTGGCGCAGCAGTTGTTTGGACGCCGCGAAGGTGTCGAAAAGTTGATCGTCCAGGTCGTTCCGATCCGTGATGACCAGGATCGTGGGGTTGTCCATCGCCAGCACGATTTTGCCCGCGTAGAACACCATGGAGAGGGATTTCCCGCTGCCCTGGGTGTGCCACACAACGCCGCCCTTCCGGTCACCTGCGGGCTGGCCCGACACGCCCGCGAGGCCGTAGCTCTCGGGCGATTCGTTGGGTTTGAGCAGTGGCAATGGTTTCGTCTCATGCCCCACGAAACCTGCTGCGCGCAAGGTCGATTCAACCGCGCGATTGACCGCGTAGTATTGATGATAGGAGGCCAGCTTCTTCACCGTCTCAATCGTGATCACCCCGGTGTCGCGGTCTTCCTTCTTCGACTTCTCGTATACGATGAAGTGGCGGATAAGATCCAGCAGCGTCTTCTTGTCCAGCATGCCCCGGACCAGCGTTTCGAGCTGACCCACCAGCGGCGAGGCCTCCGCCTTTCCATCGCTCGTCTTCCACGCCATGAAGCGGCTGAGGCCGGAGGAGATAGTCCCCGCCTTGGCCTCCAGGCCGTCGGACAGCACGACGAAACTGTTAAACGTAAAGAGAGCGGGGATCGCCTGCTTGTAAGTCTCCACCTGTTTGAAGGCCGATTTTACCGTGGTCTTTTCATCGGCGGCGTTCTTCAATTCAATCACCACCAGCGGCAGGCCATTCACGAAGATCAGCACATCGGGCCGCTTGTTCACGTGGTCGTGGATGACCGTGAACTGGTTTACCACGAGGAAGTCGTTGTTCTCCGGCTCGGCGAAATCCACGAGCCACACCAGATCGCCCCTCGCGTGGCCGTTCTGTTGATAGGTGACGTTGATGCCCTCCGTCAGCATCCGGTGGAAGGATTCGTTGTTCGCCAGCAGACTGGGCGAGCCCACGCGCATCACCTGTTTCAGCGCGTCCTCCACCACATCGTGCGGGAGGCTGTGGTTGATCCGCCGTGCCGCCGTGCGCAGCCGCTCCACCAGCAAGACCTCCTCGAAGGATTGCCGCTCGGGCGTATCGCTGTCCGGCGCAATAGCGGGACCATAGACGTAGCTGTAGCCCTGGTGCTCCAGAAGCTGGATGGCGAAGGT
>JBIJDL010000417.1:0-5711 GCA_044344195.1 Candidatus Hydrogenedentales bacterium | reverse complement strand
ACTGGCCCGTGACCGTCGTTCACCAGTTCGCCGTCCTGCACGCTCCAGTGGGCCGTGAATTCAGGCTGCTGGGCCGCGATGGCCGCGTCGCGCTCGCCCTCGGCGGCTTTCACCGTGTCATGGGGGTTGTCGCCGTGCCAGCCGGACAGGTCTTTTCCATTGAAGATCTCCGTAAAGCCTTCGGGAGCGCCCGCCAGGGCCAGCGGCGCGGTCAGGGTCAGAGCGGCCGCCAGCATGGTGTGGCGAACGACCCGACTTGTGGGGGTATGAGTTGGGTACATGCTTTTTTCTCCGGTTTGCTTGGACAGCGGTCAATTGATCCCCGCGACTACATAGACGGCGATTCTAACGAATTCTTGCAGGAGAATAAAGGAGATTAGCAAGTGACAGTTGACAATGGACAGTTTACAACGACCCATAGACCCATTCTTGACGTCGGGTCATGAAAACCTGGCGAGGCCAGCCCCCAATCCAAAATTGATACCGGTGTCACGATTCCTATAGATTGGCGCTTCGCCGCTGCGATGTTTGCCGGGGTTGCCTCCCCCGCCTGCGCGCTAAATCGACCGTCACGGGCCGTGAGTCCCGCCATGAGGAACTGATTCCAGATGCATACCGCTACGTTTTTTTCTTCTCTAAACCGCATCGTGATGGCATTCGCCTGCTTGACCCTCCTTTGCACGATTGCGACGGCGGACGGCAACCGACTGGCCTATCTCGACGAGTCCGACCCGTACTACGTACACCGGACCTTTCCCAAGCTCACTACTCCGATGTGGGTGGGCGAGCCGGGCGTGGAGGCGGTGGTGGTGCTGGCCATCGACGACATGAACGACCCGGTAAAATACGAGGCCTACCTCCGGCCCATCCTGGAGCGATTGAAGCAGATCGATGGCCGCGCGCCCGTGACAATTTTTGCCAACAAGCCCGACCCGACCCACCCCATGCTCCGGCAGCTCCTTCAGGAAGGTTGCAGCATCGATGTCCACACCGTCAGTCACCCCTGCCCGCTGTTGAACGAGAAGGGCTTCACCGTCGCCAGTGAAGATGTACACAACTGCACCACGCTGCTGAATCAGATCCCCGGCAACAAGGCCGTGGCCTTCCGCATGCCCTGCTGCGATTCACAGAACACGCCGAGCCCGCGCTTCTACGATGGCATCTTTGACAAGGTCGCTCCCGACGGATCTTTCCTCACCATCGACTCGTCTGTGTTTAACATTACTACGCCAAACGACACGGAACTGCCCCGCGAACTCGTTCTCGATCCCGACGGGGGCGAGAAGTTCCGCAAATACCTGCCCTTTCCATCCTTCGTCAACACCATCGAGGACTATCCCTATCCCTACGTGATCAATCGCGTCTGCTGGGAGTTCCCCAATGCCGTCCCGAGCGACTGGGAAGCCCATTGACGACATGAAGGCTTCCCTGGATGCGGCCGTTATCAAGAAGGGCGTCTATACCCTGGTCTTTCATCCCCACGGCTGGATGGAGAACACCCAGGTAGTGGAACTCATCAACCATGCCGTGACGAAGTATGGCAGCAAGGTGAAGTTCCTCAATTTCGGTGAAGTGCAGCAACGCATCGACGCCAACCTTCTCGACGGCAACCCCCTGCGCAATGCCCAGGGCGAGGACAATGGCGTGCGCCTGCTGGACCTGAACGACGACGGCTACCAGGATGTAGTCATCGGCAATGTGGTCACGCAAAAGACGCGGGTCTGGAACAATAATAACCAGACTTGGATCGAGCAGGAACTGCCGTTCCAGATCGTGGATGATGAAGGGAGCGTCCGTGACACGGGCGTGCGCTTTGTGCCTGATTTGGACCCACGTGGCACTGTAGTGGCAGTGTCCAATGACTTTGATGCATCCTTCGCGTACGCCTACACCCGCGAGGGTTGGTCCGCCATGCCCGATCTGACCGAAGCGCTGAGGGCGGATCTACACGATGTGGCCCGCTTTCGAGATCTGGATGGAGACGGGAAACCAGAGCTGGTGGACGGACACTATGGTATAAGCCGCTGGGAATCTGGATTTAAGGGGCTTGGCTACGGCTATCCCAAGGCAGTCGCGGAAACATTCAACGGGGTATGGCCGGCTGCCGCAAGACTCGTCGACTTGGACGAAGACAGTGACCTCGATATCGTGCTCGCCGATGGCAAAGTCTCCGGCGTCTACCTCTTCGAGTCCATCGAAAAAGGCTGGGGCGAGAATATCCTCCCCGAAGGCACCACGCTTCCCCCCATCGCCATCGACGGCCAAAACAACGGGGCGTGGTTCCACTCGCGCCACCTCTGGGTGGTGAACGAAACCACCGCCAAGTTGCCCGACCTGGCAGATCGTCGCTCCTTCAATGAGCTCCTGAGCGGTGTCGCACCCACGTCACGCTCCCCGGAGGCCTCCCTCGCCTCCATTCGCGTGAAGCCCGGCTTCAAGGTCGAACTCGTGGCCGCCGAGCCGCTGATCGCGGATCCCGTCGCCTTTGAGTGGGCGGCGGATGGAAGCCTCTTCGTTGTGGAAATGCGGGACTATCCGCTGGGCCTCGATGGCCAGGGCGCACCGGGCAGCCGCATCCGTCTGCTGCGCGACGACGACGGCGACGGCAAGTATGACCGTTCCACCATTTTCCATGATGGCCTCGCCTTCGCCATGGGGCTGTTCCCCTGGCGCAAGGGCCTCCTGGTGACGTGCGCGCCCGACATCCTCTATCTCGAAGACACCAACGGCGACGACGTGGCCGATGTGCGCGAAGTGCTCTACACGGGCTTTGGCGAGGGCAATCAGCAGCACCGGGTAAACGGATTGCGCTGGGGTCTGGACAACTGGATTTATGGTGCGAACGGCGACAGCTCGGGCGTGATTACCTCGACAAAGAGTGCAGAATCCCTCAACCTTCGCGGTCGCGACTTCCGCATTCGTCCCGACGGCGGGCACATCGACGGCCAGGCGGGCCAGACCCAGTTCAGCCGCGCAAGAGATGACTGGGGCAACTGGTTTGGTTGCAACAACTCTTATCCCATCTACCACTACACGCTGGCGGACGAATACGCCAAGCGCAACAACCACTATGCCTTCCCCCGGGCCACCAACCTCCTCATCGAGGACCGGGCGAACTATGCCATCAGCCGCTATATCACCCGTTTTAACGAAGAATTCAACGCCAACAAATTCACCTCCGTCTGCGGACTTGACATCTACCGCGACACGCTCCTTGGCGAAGAGTTCTATGGAAACGCCTTCGTGGGCGAGCCGGTGCATAATCTCGTGTTCCGCATGGAGCTCGCGCCCGAAGGCGCAAGCTTCACGGCCAAGCGCCCTCTGGGCGAGGAGAAGAAAGAGTTTCTCGCGTCCACGGACAACTGGTTTCGCCCGGTAATGACGCGCACGGGCCCCGACGGCGCCCTATACATCGCCGATATGTATCGCGCCCATATCGAACACCCCGAGTACATCTCCGAAGTGGACAAAGCCCGGACCAACTTCCTTCTGGGCAACGATATGGGCCGCATCTACCGCGTCTATCCCGTGGGCAAGGAGCCTCGGACGATTCAGCCGCTGAACACGAAGAAGACGGCGGAGCTGGTCGCCAAGCTGGACCATCCCAACCCCTGGGTGCGCGATACCGCGCACCGCCTCCTGATCGAATCAAACGACAAGACCGCAGCGGAACCGCTGACCGCCCTTGCGTCCACGAGCAAGAATCCCGTGGCCCGGGTTCACGCCCTCAACGTCCTCGACGGCCTGGCGGCGCTCGACGAAAAAGTGCTCCTGAGCGCCCTCGCGAGCGAGCACCCCGGTGTAGTGCGGCACGCCATTCGACTCTCCGAGCCATTCCTCGGTATGTCGCCCGAACTCGGCGCGACGGTCCTGGCCCACCAGAGCAACACAGACAAGCAGGTCCAGCTTCAGCTCGCCTATTCCCTCGGCAACTGGGACAGCGCGGAGGCCGCCCAGACCCTCGGTACGCTCCTCGCCGCGAACTCGGCCGATCGGCAGTTGGCCCACGCCTGCATCAGCTCGCTCAACGCCACGAATACCCCTCTGCTGCTCGATTCCCTGCTGGCCTACCTCCAGTCTTCCGATCTCGACGAAGACCATCGCAATGACGTATTGGCCATGTCCGTGCGTCTCTCCGAAGCGGGCAACAATAGCGACCTGCTCGCAAGACTGACGGAGGCCATGGCCCTTTCGGCGGAAGGTGCCAGCAACGAAGGTCACTTCGCCTCCGCCACCACCCTGCTGAATGCGGCCCGTGGCGAAGCCGCACTCGAAGCACTCGCGGGTGCAAACGGGCTCCTCGCCCCCGTCTTCTCCGCCGCCCGTGCAGTCGCGCCCGACCACGCGCAGGCGGAATCCCTCCGGGTGTCGGCCCTGTCCCTGCTGGCGCGCCAGCCCGCTGAAATTGCGGCGGATCAGGCCTTGGCCCAGGCGCTCATCGATCCCCGCGAAGACCTCGCTGTTTCCCGCGCGGCCATCGACTGCCTCGCGCGCAGCGGCGGCGATGGCGCGATCGGCGCACTCCTCGCCGGTTGGTCGACCTACACCCACGAGATTCGCGGACAGGTGCTCGATGTGCTCCTGTCCCAACCCGAGGGCGTCGAGGCGATTCTCGCCCAGATGGAGTCTCAGGTTATCTCTCCCCGCCAGCTCGATGCGGGGCACCGCCAGGTGCTTCTCACAAGTCAGGACAGCGCGGTGCGCGCGCGGGTAGACACGCTGATGGCGGGTCTGGTGAACTCCGACCGGGCCGCCGTTATCGAACAATTCATGCCCGCCGCCAGCATGACGGGGGATCGCGCCCATGGCAAGTTGGTCTATGAGGAGCGCTGCTCCCAATGCCACCAGATGGGCGATCTGGGCTTTGTGGTGGGTCCCGACCTTGCCGCCGCAGGCAGCGGCTCCTTCGAAACGCTGATCACCTCCATTCTCGATCCCAACCGGGTCGTGGAAGGCCGCTACACGAGCTACACCATCGAAACGAAGAACTTCGAAACCTTCACCGGCGTACTGGCCGGAGAAAACGCCAACAGTATCACGCTGGCGAATGCGGGCGGCGTACAGCAGTCCGTCCTGCGCGATGATATCGAGACCATGATGGCGGGTGATCAATCCATCATGCCGTCAGGCCTCGAAGAAGGCCTCCAACCCCAGGATCTCGCCGACTTGATCGCTTACGTTCGCGGCGAAGACCGCAAGCCTAAGTCTTTCCCCGGTAATACCCCTGCCGTAGTGGTTGCAAGCGCCGAGGGAACCATTGAACTCCAGGCGATCAACGCGGAGATCTATGGCGACACGCTACAATACGAAGAGACCTATCGCAACCTGGGCTTCTGGGGCAGCATCAACGACCACGCCGTTTGGAAAGCCAAGGTTCCTGCAGCGGGCAACTACCAGGTTACGCTGGAGTATTGCTGCGACGACACCATCGCCGGCAACCTCTATCGCCTCGAATCCGGGGCCAATGTCCTGGGCGGCGAAGTGTCGGGCACCGGCACGTGGGATCGCTACCAGGAAACGGAGATCGGCACCCTCGCGCTGGAGGCCGGTGAACAGCGCATCGTGTTTCGCGCGGGCGGCCCGATAAACCAGTACCTGATCGATCTGCGCGCGATCAAACTTACGCCTGTGAAGTAACAGGCAAACCTATACGACGAATAAGACGGATAGGACCGATATACCTCCTCAAATCGGTCCTATCCGTCCAATCA
>JBIJDL010000069.1:0-18594 GCA_044344195.1 Candidatus Hydrogenedentales bacterium | reverse complement strand
TCGTGCGGACGAGATTGTTACGCGCCTGCTTCCCGGACCCCTGCACCCCTATTTCGAGCGCTATACCGATGTGTGGGCTCTGCCTTCGGCTACGCACCCGGCCGCCATGTCGCTACTCCAACGCGGCTTGTCGACTGTTCGTTACAACCACCCGGCCTATAGCGCTATCACCGGCGATCCGGGCGCGCAGGAAAATACGGGCACCTATCAGACCGAGCCCGGCGATGCCCTGGACGGGTGCGAATACACCGAGTGGCGCGTCGATGGCAAAACTGAAGGGTGCTTTCTGGAAATCGCACTCAATGAGGCCATCCACCTGGAGCAGATCGCCATCCTCTGGCCGAACGGTGCGGACCGCGCGGTGATGGACGTTGAGACGGCCTTGAATCCCGGCGCCTTTACCGATGCGACGGTCCGCTGGGTAGAGAGCAATTACCTGAGCGAGGGCGAGAATGACATCAGCCTCGGGGTGTTCAAGCATCCCCGCGCGTGCAAGCAAATCCGCATCCACTTCGACGCGGAGCCAACGCGCGGCGTTCGAGTCGCAGAGATCCTGTTCAATCAGGATGGCCGCACTGTGGTGAATGCTTCCATAGACCCCGTCACCCCTTGGTTGAATCTGAGGACCGGACGCAGCATCTGGTTGGAGTCAAAGGTCCAGGCCAGCGCCTGGCGCATGCTTCCCTGGTATTGCTGGCAGCGAAACTTCCGGGGTATTCTGGGCGCAGATCTCACACCGGAGCCGGAACATGGAGGCACGCGACTCATTGCCTCGGGCCCCGGCGGGATCTATCCTTCTGTGACCATGTTTCACCTGCTGGATGGCCTGGAAGACTACGAATACCTGATCCGGTACTGGCGCGAGGTGGCGGAAAAGAAAATTACGCCACCGGAGCACATCCGCCCTGGCTGGACAGAAATGCCAGCCTCCGTGCAGAACAGTGCTCAGGTCAAGACGGTCAGGGCCCAACTGGCCGAAGCGCGCCTGCAAATGGGGCGACTACTTTCGGGAAAAGCCCTGGTGACCAAAAATTTTGGCCCCTGAACCCCTTCAGGCTCACTCCTGTGACAGCGTTACGGAAGGTGGGTAGAAAGCAGCTCCCGCACATCGCAGTAGCTGTGGGACTTCCTGAACTGGCCTGTAAAGCCCGCCCGCTCAAACTGGTGGGGCTCGGCGGCATTATCACTCAATAAGAGAATGGGGAGGCCCCGGGGCACGTCCGGGTCCCCCCGAAGGAGCGTTGCCACTTCGTACCCGTCGAAGATCGGCAGTGAAGCATCGAGAAAAATAAGTTCGGCACCCGTCGCAAGGTCGCAGGCCTCTTTCCCGTCGCCCGCCCACAACACCTCGTGCCCCTCCCCCAGGATTTCACTGGAAAGGGAATCGAAGGTCTGGCTATCAATCGTCGCAACAAGTATGGTGGCCACGGAACGCCTCCCGAACAGTTAAGTTTGGATTACCCGGCATCTTCTTCACTCTCGTTGACGCATTCTAGACGCCCCCGCGCGCGTTTACAAGCCTCGACACGCCTTGACTGCCCCACGGGTTCCCCGTAAAATAAGGAGAAACTGGAGGCACAACACCGGATGTACGCACTGGATTGCATAGTGCTGGTCGCCTTGTTGGTCGACACCGCCGCTGCGGGAGCACAGCCTTCCGACGCTGGAGGGGCAACCCCACCGCGGGCGGAGGTCCGGAACGATGACCAGATCACGTTGAAGTCCGGCCGGGTTCTTCAAGGGGTAAAAGTAATCAGGTCGACGCCCTTCAAACTGGTGCTCGAGGTCATACCCGCAGTCGAACCCTTGGAAATTCCAGCCAGGCAGGTGGTTTCCATCGTCTACGGCGAGCGCCAGGAGGTTCGTATTGACGAACCAGCGCCGGAAGTTGCTCAAGCCTCCGAAGATACGTCTCAGATACTACAGGCGGTCAAGATTTCTCCCGACCTGGTCAAAAAGATGTCCGCTCCGCTCAACCAAAAAACCTTAGACTTCGCGCGTCAGGACCTGCTTAACACGCTGCGATCCGCCGGAATCATCTTCAGGGTCCCGGTCATCTTTGGTCCGCAGTTGGAGGATCTGCCGCTGGATAAGCGTATCGTGACACTGAGGCTTCCCGAAGGGGGATCCTTTGATGACTTTATCCGCGGTGCCCTGGCGAGGGAACTTCCCTGGCTCAAGGTTGAATACCGATTCGAAGTCGTTCATTTCGATAGCCCATAATTAGACCCGATGGCGCTCGCGCAATAAAATGGCCTGGCGGCAGGGCCGCCAGGCCACGGAATTAACGCAGGCATTGATCTGGATCGGGTCAGTCTTCGTCGATAAGCAGGCTGTCGCTAATAACGCTCTCTTCGTCGTCCTCATCCAGCACGACATCCACATCGAGCGCGTCCACTTCACCCTCTATGGCGAAGGAATCTCCCAAATCGACCTCATCTCCGAATTCCGATTTGGCTTCGGTTTTAACCTTGGCCTTCGGCTTCGCTTTACGCTTCGCCGCTCCTTTGGAAAGAGAGGGCGCGCCATCTTCGCCATCGGGGTGGGTTCCGACACGGAAAAGAGTTTCCCCAGCGCAGGTAGAGCACTTGAATCCCAGCTTCTCCGCGCCCCAATCAATAAAGCGCTTCTCACATTTCGGACAATAGTATTTCAACGGCATCGGCGCCATTCCTTTCTCGGTTGTCCACGTCCCGACACTACTCGGATTTCGGGACGGTATTATAGCAATTTGAATTGAAGGTGCAAGTTTATTATGGGCCGCACTTTACATCGGGGGCAGGAGGTGGTTTCGTCTCCCCCGATTCGCATGTTTCGTCACGGTGGCAGGGCTCGCCCGTATGGCAGCAAACCTCGTTGCCAAAGTCATCCGTCATCGGGCCCCGGCAGCCGATCTGGCGCTCGCCCATGCGGTGCCGCGCGATAAGGTGCACGCCGATCCAGATCCCGTATACGGTAATCAGGGCAGGCACGGCCACAAGACCATTTATCAGGGTGGGGTTCAAGTGGGGGACTCCTCGCCGATTACCGCAATGCTCTCGTGAGCGACGGCGGTATTATACCTGAATTGCCGCGGGAGTGGGCAAGTTTCACCGCATAAAAAAGATGTCTGCCCCCTCGCAGCGGGGCAGACACCTGAACGTTTTTATCCGTGTGAACCCGGGGTCACGGGTCGGGAAGACCTTCCACACCTACCCGAAGGGTGATGGGGTCGGCAAAGTCAGCAGAGAAGACGATATCGAATTCGGACTCACCTTCGGGGACAAACTCCCGGATGATATTGATTACCACCACAGTTTCCTCGTCGGGGCCCGCCGCGCCCACGATATCGCTCAATTCGAGCCAGTTAGGGAAGGCCGCCGCGTTCGTCTCCCAGAGCAGGGTGCTCTGGCCAATGTTGCGCACGCGGACTTCCTGGCTGTCCGGGGTGAAACCGAAGGAGATGAAGTCCACCGGGATCTGATCGCCGGACGCGTTGTCCAGCGAGGTGATCAGGAAAACCGGATTTTGAATCGTGTAGCGAATCTTAAGGGGATCAAGCGTGCCGCTGCTGTTCACCGATCCCGAACTGTAGTTTATCAGTACCTCACCCTCACGCAGCCCGGGGGGGACCGAGGCGCGGTCCAAATTGATGAACATTGTCGAGGGGTCGAAGGATGAGGTGACGAATCCTGACTGCTGCGTATTCTCCTCGAAGCTCAAGAAGTTTGACTCAGAGCCGATGGTCGCTTCCCAGAACAGGCCGACATTTACCAAACCCTCCGGATCAAACTCGCCGGTAAGGGGATCGGGTGTCGAGCCGGGCGGGACGTGGGCACCGCCCAGATTGTAGATGTCTATCTCTACCTGGTCCGAATCGTTATCGGCCACCACGACAAATTCACCGTCAAGATCCAGCGGGGCCGGTCGGGAATCGAAGAAGGCGGCGGGGAAGGACGTTCCAAGGAAGGGACCGCCACCCACGATGATGCTGTCGGGGTGGGTGAAGTACTTGGTCTCGAAATCCCCGGCGGTATAGATCGGGCCCGTGACTTCAAAATTCAGCGTGAAACTCTGGGTTACGTTGGTCACGCGTACCGCAAGGAGGTCGCCGAAATCGGAGAAGCGGATAGGCTCGCCGTCGGGGGAACTCAGGGTATAGGTACCAATGGGCCCTTCGACGAGATTCCAGTTAGACACCAATCCGCCAGCGGTCTGGGCGACGCGACTCACGTTGATCGTTGGGGACTCGAGACTTGTCACCGAAATCGCAAACTCGAGTTCCGCGATGTTGCGGGGCATGTAGTCCGCGCGGATAAACACGGTGGCCTCGCCGCCGGAGATACCCTCCGTGCGCAGCGAAATCTGGCCGAGGCGAACATCGCCTGCGATGGTGGAGAAGTCTTGCTGGCGATACTCTACACCCGAGGAGATGTCGCCCTGTTCGGGAAGGCACTGCGTATTCTGATCGTTCGGATCGTTGAAGGTGATGTCGGCCGCGATTACCACGCTGGGCTGCTGGTTCAGCGTCGTGTAGCTCAGAACCACCTGGGAATTGAGATCGTTCGGCAGCGATTCATCGCACTCGTCGGCCCCGTCCAGCGAGCACACGTCGTTGAGCTCGGAAACGAGGGGCACGCGGATCGGCACGCCGAAGGGGTCAAGCTGGCCCGTGGATCGCGCGTTGGTCGAGTAGTAGTGGCCGCCCGTCGTCGAGGACAGACGGATCATCGGATCGGCTTCCACCTTTTCGCCCCAACCGACCAGGAAGAGTCGCACACGCTGCGAACTGATGATATTGGCCGTTTCCGTAACCCGGTTCAGACTCGTGTCACGGCCGTCGGTGAAGACGATGAGTCCCTTGACATCCGGATCATCGAAGGGGCGCAGATTGTCATTGGCGTCCTGCTCCAGAAGGATATTCGCACCAGCCTCCAGCGCGGGGAGGAGGTCTGTTGCGCCATTGTCGTTCACGTCTACGGAGTTGATCCGGTTCGCCAGGATCGCCTTGTCGCGAGTGAATTCCGGCTCGCCGTCATTGTCTGTGATGATACGGACCACGCCACTTTCGGGCAGCGCATGGTCGTTGAACACGCCCAGACCGACCCGGTAGTGGGCGGGAAGTTCGTCGAGTAGTGCGGGGATACAACGCAGATATACCGTCTTTAGCGCATCCTCGGTCAGAGCGCCGGGATCGCCGAGTTGGCCGTCGGCGAGGACGGCGTTGGCGGCCTTGAGCATACTGCCCGAAAAGTCGAGAAGGACCAGGATATTCGCCGTGTAATCCTTCTTCAGGAACTGGTTCGTTTCCGTAAGTTCGAGGGGGATTTCAGACTCTGCAATTCGGAAAAGGTTACCGATATCGGTGAGGCGGCTGTTCGGAATCGGAATGGACTCGGAGCGGATATTGCGCAACATGAGTACATTGCGAACCAGCGAGGGAACGCGCGTGCGCGGCAGGGCGGATTCGATTGTCAGGGGGGAGGCTTCCACCGTGACGGTGACCTCTACCGGAGCTACCGAAGGGTTGGGAATGGCCACACCGTTTTCGATCAGTATGGCTGAAAGGATAATGCGCGCGGAGGATCCAGCACCATCCAGACGGGAGCGGTCGACGGTGACGCTGTGCTCCTGAAAATCCTTGATGGGGGAGCTGGTGCCTTCACTCGTGCCTGTGGCGGGAGAGATGGATAGCCAGTCTTCGTTGGTAACCGCCTGATAATTGAGGATGGTGCCGGGGTCGCCTGTGTTTGCGATCGAGAGCAGCTTCGCGCTTTCATCGGACTGGAAGCCGAGGGTGTTGCGGTCGGTCCCGATCCGAATCACCGGGGGCACGGCGACAGCCACATCAAGTTGGGCAACGGCATCGTCGGGATCGTTGGTGGCGATATCCAGGAAGGCTTGAGCGCCGGGCGTAACGAGGCCGGTACGGTCTACCGTCAAAGTCACCGTTTGCTGAACGTTGGAGTCAAGACTGCCCTGGGAAGGGGAGATGGAGGCCACCCACTCGGGAAGCTCTCCAAAGGCCCAAGTCAAGACTCCTGTGCCCTCATTGCGGACTACAAAGGTGCGGGATTCGACTTCGGCCGGCACGACGAGCGTGCTGATGCCACGGTCGTCGACCGAGTCCGCTTCGATGACAAACTCAGGCACTTGCGCGATGGACACATTGAGACTGATGGTGACCCGATTGGTCGCATCTCCAGAAGCTACGATGTCAAATTCATGGGAAACCTCAAAGACGCCGTCAGGCACCTGACCGCGATCCACGCGCAGCACGACTTCATCGGTCGCATCGCCGGTGACGGTTCCATCGGCAATGCCGCCGCCATCGACGGGCGTCAGGGCCAGCCAGGCGGGAAAGGCGCTGGAATCGATCTCCCAGTCCACGGTCCCAATTCCGACATTCCAGATGGCAACTCGGCGCTCGATGAGGGAGGTGCCGAAGAATATCGACTTTGGAGAGGCCTCAAGCCGCGCGGGCTCCGGGCGGCTCATGGTGATGGTCACCGTCTCGGTAAGATTACTGGTCGCATCCCCGAAGCGAACGGTTACGTGCACTTCATAGCTTCCCGCATCGGCTTCTTCTGGATCGGCTGTAACCGTGATCGCCTGGGTATTCGTCAGGGTACCGGTCGAGGGGCTGATGGCGAGCCAGGGATTGCCCGAGGGCACAGTGATCGTGAAGGGGAGGGGGTTGGCGGTAAGGTTCTCCAGCGCGAAGCTGCCCGTCGCGCTCTCGGTGAGTTCTCCGAATTCCACCAGTTCCGGCGATACAGAGATGCCGGGGACCTCGAGGCGGACCGTAATGACATGATTGAAGTTCAATGCGGGGGACGATACAGTGATTGAACCGGTGTAAATCCCTGGATCGAGTCCAGCGGGATTGGCTGCCACCTGAAGCGTGGCGGAATCCAGCGGATCGATGAGGGAGACGGGATTGGTGATGTTGAACCAGACGGCATCCGTTCCGGGGCGAGCGACGGTAAACTCTACGCCGACCACGGCATCGGAGGGATTCGAAACGGTGAAACTGCGGTTCGCGGACTGGGTCAGCGTACCGAAATCGATCAGGTTCGTTGAGACGGTCAGGGGCGGCACCGACATGCTTACGGTGATAACGCTCGAGCCGCCGTTGGAGGTTACCGGAATTTCCGCCGTATAGTTCCCGCCGGGAAGTCCCGCACGGTTTACCGTGAAGGTGACGGAATCGGCGCTGCCATTCTGCAGGTTCGTGTTCTGGCGCAGGGAGGCCGAAAGCCAGGGGGCCTCGGCGGGTATGGTGAAAGACCAGGAAAGGGCTTCAAATCCAGCATTGCTGATGAGCACGTCCATCGTCTCTGTGGCGGAGCCAAAAGAGAGGGTGGTGGGGGCGATCTGAAGCAGGGCCGCGCCGCCTTCAGTGACGGTCACACCGACGGTCTGGTTTCCCGCGTTCGAAGTAACCACTACGCTGGCGTTGCGCGACGTGGACTCGGCGAGCACTGCCCGATTTACCCTCAGTTCGATCGTGTCAACTTCCGTGGTGGACTGACCCTCCACGCGCTGGGCCTGCTTGGCGCCGGTAACCGCTTCGAGGGTAAGCCACGGCGCGCCCTCGGCGACGGCCACTTCCCAATCAAGCGTGCCGCCTCCCTGATTCTGTATGCGCAGGGTCTTCGTATTCTCATTCGCGCCGAAGTTTAAGGCGAGTGGGGTAACAGACAGATCGGGTGTCGTAACCGGACAGCCCGATAGTGTAATCATGGTCGCCATAAGACCAACCAAGGCTATGCAGCGCAGCGAGCGTAGCATCCCAAACTCCTTATCATCGTAATGACTCATTCGTATCGCCACCTTGCCAATCCGGCCTCGGTTACGGGTTCGTCACCAGGGTAATGGGTACATTTTCCGGTACAAAGAACGCGTATTCACTATTGCTGATGCTGAACTCCACGAGTGCGGAGGCCGTGGAGCCCGGCGTCTGGCCCGTACGATCCGCCGTGAAGTGTATCGTTTCGGACTCCCCGGGAAGCAGGGTGCTGCGTGGCTCGGTGCCTTCCGCGGCACCGTAACGGATTTCACTGAGGGGCAACCAGACCGGCAGGGAAGCGGGGGCCAGCTCCCAGTCGAAGCGGTCGAGGGTGTCGTTGCGAATGGTGAGGGTGAACGTCGATTCGTCCCCGTCAACTTCAAAGGGATTCGGTACCACGAACGCTCTCGGGATCTCGTCGTCAAGGGGGGCCGGGTCATTGAAGTCGGGGAAGGTATCGCCGTCGGAGTCAAAGGCTCCGGGCAGTTCGGGGTCGAATCCGGGCAGGCCGGCCAGCAGCGCAACAATCTGCGCGGGCGGAGCGAGATCGGGCAGTCCAAGTTCTACCGTAAGCAGGCGGTCGGCATTGGCCGGGCCGCCAGGGAAGAGGAAGTAGTTCGTACCAGAGGGCTGACGTTCCGACTGCGGCGAAACATAAATCTGGTTATCCAAGCGCATCGCGATCTGGAGAGCGGGCTGGCGCGCGCCGCCGCCAAAGGCTGCGACATACTCGTCCAGGTTGGTCAGCGTAATCTTGAGGAGATTGCCGAAGGCGCCCACGGGCAGATAGTTTTCTTCGTCGGTGACCGCGCGGTATCGGCCATCCCCGTCGCCCGAGATGAGGCGCCAATCCGAGGTGCCTTCGCCGTCGTCCGCGAGGATTCCGTTGTCGGCGAGCTTCACGTCCAACTGAATGTCGTCCAGGAGGGCGAGCGCCGCGAGCGGTATATCGCCTGGGGCCTGAAGGTGGAAGCGGAAGGAGAAAGCAGTCGTATTGCGGGGGACGTAGTCCGCATATACATAGATTTCCGAGCGGAACCGCTCATCGGGCTCTACCGTGGTTAAGTCCTCTTCAATGCCGGCGGTCTTCAGCGTTACCTGGCCCACTCGGGGATCGCCGATGAGAAAAACGCCATCCCGTTCGAAGGCACCCTGAATAACCCGATTGTCCGTCAGTGTGTGCCGCCCGGAGAGAAGGTAGGCAAAGGCTTCCTCTTTGGGCGTGATGTAGGTGACGACGGCCTGGTTGTTGAACTCTTCCCAGATGGTGCCGGGTTCATCCTGCACGAAGGTGGCGATGTCGCTCGCCGTCGTGTCGGACAGGGCGGTGAATTCCACACCGACGGTTCCGGTCCCATCGCCTGCCGTCACGTTGAGCGCGCCCTGCACCGTGGTGCCGGGGATGAGTCCGCCGGTATTTAATTCGACGCTTATAACCTGGGTGGCGTTCGCCTCGATCAGGCCGCTGGTCTCGCTGAGATCGCCGAGCCAGGGCGAATTTCCATTTTCAGCCACTTCAAAGAAGATGGCTTGGCTGCTCAGATTGCGAATACTGAAGTGGCCCAGAGCGCCGATGGCATTGACTTGTGGAGCCAATTCCATATTGCTTCCGGTACCCAGGATATCCCTGAGGTCCCGGACATCCCCTGCGTTGTACAGGAAGCCGCCTGAGGACTGGGAAATGGTGATCAGGTCTGCAAGGTTCGCCGGATCGCCGTTCGGGCTGTAGGCGACGGGGAAGAGGCGGGTGTGGGAATCTTCCGCTTCACTTTCCACTTCGCTCAAGGCCACACCGGAAACATTGTCTTCGCCATCGGTGATGAAGACGATGGCGCGCAGATCGGCGTCGTCGAAGGGGAGGGTATCCAGGGGATCTTCCGCCGTCAAGCTGTCCATGGCGTCCACCAGGGCCTCATGAATGTCGGAGGCGCCGAACTGGGCGGGTGTCAAGTTGAAACGTTCCAGCGCCGATTTAAGCAGGGCTTTGTCGGACGTGAAGGGCTGGATGATGCGATTCTCGGGCGAACGATCGCTGAAGTACATGAGCTGGAGTTTGAAATTGGGGGGGAGGTCGGCGATAAAGGCCGCCGCCGCGTCGCGCATGAGGGCGACCGCCTCCCCTTTTTCCAGGGGATCGTCGCCGGTGGTGCCGGCGTTGTACATGCTGCTGGTGTAGTCGAGCATGAGCACGACATTACCCCGGTAGTCATAGGACAGGAATTGGCTGGTTTCGTCAAGATCCAGCGGGATTTCATCTTCAAAAATGGCGTAGGTAAGACGCGACCGTTCTTCGGTCGTTTTCAAGGGAACGATCTGCCCCAGGTCGTTTCGATTGCTGAACACGTAGCGCATGATGTTCGGCGGGCGGCTGCGATTGAGAGCGCCCGTTACTGTCAGTGGCTGCTTTTCGACCCGTATTTCGATGGTAGCCACTTCAACCGTTGCCAGGCGATTGACGAAATTGCTGTCAAAGGCGCGGACACTAATCGTGCGGGTTTCGACATCTTCGACCAGTTTACTGCGGTCGATGGTCACCGTGATCGGCACACCGTCGGCCCACAATTGCTGCTCAGCCAGGAAAAAGTCCTGATCGGCGCCATTGGTATCGCCGCGCGTTGGGGCAATAGAGGCAATAAGGGGACTGCTGGAATCCTGGTCCTCGTGGATGATATCGAAGAACAACTCGGAGCTGGCGTTACCCACGTTGACGACCCAGAATTGCTGCTGGATGGTTTCCTTGCCGAAGTCCAACAGGGCCTGTTCCACAACGGGCGGCTGGAGATTGACCGTGTCGGGCGGGAAGGCGAGCGCGATATCCGGTATCGGGAGTATATCGATAACAATCGGAACAACCTGGAAAGAGTCCCCGGAGCGTACAATCAGTTCATAGCGCCCTTGGCCAACGACCGCCTTGGCGGGGTCGGTGATGCGAACGGCGATCTCGCTGGTCGCGCCCACGGCGGTCGTTCCGAGGATGGGCGTGGCGGCAAGCGGGGGTGGCGTATTGCGATCCAAGCGATCGGCCAGGCTGATGGTCCAACTGATGGGCAGGGTGCTGTCGTTTTCGAGGGTCAGGGTTGACGGCGGCTGGCCACTCGATGCTGTCCCGCCCTCGGCTTTGGAGACGCGAAGTACTGCGGGGTTGATGATCAGCCCGCTGAGGGAGGCTCCGACATTGAGGCGTACCGTCGCCCGCCCGGAGGTGGAGTTCACGAGAACGCCAAAACTCGTCTGGCCCGCAGGGAAAGTAAGACTGACGGAGGTGCTCGCGAGGGCTTGGTTGGTGCCGTTTCCGGGCGTGACGGAGAAGGAATTGGGAAAGGGGATGGCGCTTTCCAGGTCTGCGGGATCGGGCAGGTACTGGGTGCTCCAACTCAGGGGCACGTTCCCGCTGTTGCTGATGGTAAAGCTCGCCGTGGTGTCGGTGGCGGAGAGGGAGATCTGAAGGGGTGAAACGCTCAAGGCGGCTTCCACGGTCAGCGAGACTGGCACGGTGGTTGTGCCGCCATTGCTGGTTATTTGCACGCCCGTGTTAGTAATGAGTCCCGCATCCAGCCCTTCGCGCGACGCGGTGAGCGTCACGTTCTGGAGCTCGCTGGTTATGGAGCCTTCGGCGGTGCTGAGCGTAAGCCAAGGCACTTCACCAGCAACCCAGGGGGATTCGCTGTCGATGCGGGTGACTTCCTGGGCGGTCCATTGAAGGGTTCCACCGCCCGTGTTGGCCAGGGAGAGGTTCCGCGTGGTCTGGCCGACGCCAAAATCCACCGCGGCAGGTGTCGCGCTCAACTGGGGGGCCAGAACTGGGGGGCACCCCGCGATCAAGGTTGCAGCCAGGACCAGCGCCAGCTTCCCAACACGCGATTTCCATTCAGCCATAGTGCCTACCTCAATAACCCGTTTGTTCGTTCGCATCGTGGTTGGGATGCGGGCCGCGCCACCGTGCATGTCATGCCCAATCTGGAGACCGGCGCTCCTTGGACTTCTTATATTTGGGAGTCAGTATCTTCGAAGAGTACATCCACCCCGAGGTTCAGCAGAGTCTGATAGTCGTCTTCCCAGTAGTCGAGGATATTACCTTCGGCATCCTGGGTGGTCGTCGTCGGAAGGACGACCACATCGCCGGCACCCAGGCCGCCGTTGGTCGCATTCGCCGAGAGGGGAGACCAGTCGATGATTTCCATCGCAGCGCCGGAGAGGGTCAATTCTTCCAAGAGAAAGAGGCCGGAGAGGGCCGATATCTGGCCGACATTGTTACCACCCAGATCAAGCACCCGAAGATTCACCAAATTCTCCAGAGCGGTGATGGAGCGCACCTGATTGCCGCTCAGGTCGAGCACCGTCAGGTTTCTACATCCTTGGATACCTTCCAGGGATTGGACGTTAAGATCTGCCGCACTGATTTCCGTCACATCCAACAGGTCGCCCTGTGAAAGGTACCCCAAGGGTTTGCCCAATTCCGCACGTACCGCCGATTCGAGGGCGCCGTCGGCGAAGAATGCCGCCCCGCCTTCTGCAATGGGGCAACCGCTCAGTGCGATTCCAACGCCGGCCAGGACACCAGGGAGCAGGAGCCTACGAACAGTTTGATTCATCATGGTTACCACCTTTTTATCGTGATCGCATTGCAGTGCAATAGGTTGCGGTGTCAAAGAACAGCGATGCGCCTCCCGTCGACGCCCATCATCCAATACTTAATATTATGCGTGAACACGGGGGATCTGTCAACAATATTCCCGAGCATTCGCGCGTAAATCATTGACATACCTTATTTTGGATGTCATAACCCATCCGTTGAGGCCCATTCGGACTCCAACATGAGGCTGTCTACGACGAATGCCGCAGCGAAAAGCTAAACGGTGGTGTTGCCGCCTGTGTCGTTCGGTTCCGGGATCAGGCACTTCTCTCCAATGAATGACGTGATGGGGAGCGTTCCGCCGATGAGCGTCAGAAAGGAGTTCAGGGCCTGGGCGGTAAAGCACAGGAAGTCCTGCAGTGCATCGGCCGGTGCCGGCTGCGTTTTGGTAATGCGGGTCAGGTGTTTCACGAATCTGGCCTCCGTGGATCGGGTCACTGTGGTTGAAGGGCTTTACAGGGTATTAACCATAAAGCTAGCAGTTTTGTAAACAGTTTACTAGACTCAAGCACCCTTGTCAAGTAGTCTTGAGCGGGAAAAATGAAAAAAACACCAGATATTGTGGATTGTCACGCCGCAACCACGCCGCGCGAGAGAGATTTCCCACGTATCGGGCTGGGCCGTCGGATCTCTCGCCGGCTTAGGTCAGTTTCTGAACTGTTTGGTTTCGACCCCATACTTGGCCACGCGCAGCCCCATACGGCGCTCCGTAATCCCGAGCTCCCGGGCCGCCTTGGCCTTGTTGCCCTTAGCCGTCTTGAGCGATTCGATGATCATTTCCCGCTCCACGCGCTCCATGCATTCCTCCAAGGTGCCCTTCATTGGCGTATTGGAGGCTTCCGCCGTCTGGAGGGTGGGGGGCAAATGGTGTCCGTGAACCACATCATCATTCGTGAGCAGCACGGCGCGCTCGATGCAGTTTTCAAGTTCGCGCACGTTACCGGGCCAGTGATAGCTCATGAGCATGTCGATGGCCGGCGTGGAAATGCGCCGCACGTACTTGTGGTTGGCTTTGCTGTATTTCTCCACGAAGAAATTGGCCAGTTCCAGAATATCGGTGCGGCGCTCCCGGAGCGGTGGGATGTGAATGGGGAAGACGTTGAGCCGGTAGTACAGGTCCTGGCGGAAGCTCTTGTCCACCATCATGATTTCCAGTTCGCGATTGGTCGCCGCAATCACGCGCACATCGACCTTCAGAGTTTCCTGGCCGCCGACCCGCTCGAATTCGCGCTCCTGCAGGATCCGGAGGAGACGCACCTGGGTCTGGGGTGCCAGATCGCCAATCTCGTCCAGGAAGATTGTGCCCCCGTTGGCCAGCTCGAAGCGGCCCCGACGCATCTGGGTGGCTCCGGTGAAGGCACCCTTTTCATGGCCAAACAGCTCGCTTTCAATGACGGAATCGGGCAGGGCCGCGCAATTTACCCGGATAAAGGGTTTTGCGGCGCGCTGGCTGTTGTAATGGATCGCGTGGGCGACCAGTTCCTTGCCGACGCCACTCTCCCCGCGAATCAGCACCGTGGCGTCGCTCTTGGCCACTTGGCCAATCAGATCGAACACGTCCTGCATGGCGCCGGAGCGACCGATAATGTTGGCGGGGCGAAAGCGTTCCTGAAGCTCATTCTGAAGACGGGAGTTTTCTTCCAGCAGCCGTTTCCGCTCGTCCTGATGCTCCTGACGAAGCCGGACGGCCTGGGCGATCATGGAGGCAATAATGGTCATCAGGCGGACGTCTTCGTCCAGCGTCTCGGTGTCGGAGAAGAGCCGATCCGCGCTGAGGGCCCCGATAACCTGGGTCTCCATTTTGATCGGTACGCAGATATAGGCAATATCCTCGGGGCGCGCATCTTCTCGGGAATTGGTCCGGTTGAGGAAGAGGGGCTCTTCCGAAATTCGGGGAACCACGACCGGTCGACCGGTTTGAACCGTTTTGCCGACGACGCCCTCGCCGGGCTTGTAGCGGCCCCGCTCCAGCTCCTTGCCCGACAGCCCATGGGCGGCTTCAATGAAGAGTTCGCCATTTTCGCGATTGACGAGGGTGATGGTGCCGCGGAGCATTCCCGTGTGCTTGGCAATCGATTTCAGGACCGGCCCGAGCTCGTCGCGCAGGTCCATGCTGCGATCAAGAATCCGGCTGATATCAAACAGCAGCGCCAGTTCCGAGATCTCATTCTTTACTTTGGGTGCACCGGTAGACATGGTAAGTTCCTGAACGATAGGGCTGCCTTTAAAACTTACCACATTGTAGGAAAAGAGGGGCCGAAAAGTCAAATTTATGGGACCGAAGGCGGTTTTTTTCTACACCCTGTGCTCAGAAGAATCCCGCCACGTTCCAAATGGTATGTACCGCCAGACTGGGGCCGGTCGAGTTGTTCAGCCCGGGGCCGGAGCGGTCACAACCTGGTTTCCCCCTTCGGCCTTGCCCTGCCTGACCAGCGCGCGTGCGGACGCCAGCAGGGGGTCGGCCGCCCGGTCGTCTTTCCCGATGGACACCAGAGCGGAGGTCACGGTGAGACTTACCTGGCGCCCATCGGAGGTAGTGAATTCAGTACCACTCAGGGCCAGATGACATCGTTCCAGTCCATTGCGCGCCGCATCGGGAAGCACCTGGGGCATAAGCACACAGAATTCATCGCCGCCGGAGCGCGCGATAATATCCTCGCCCCGCAGGGTGTCCCGCAGTAATTTACCCATACAGATGAGGATGCGATCCCCCTCCGCATGGCCGAATTCCTGGTTTAGCTCGGTGAAGTTGTCCACGTTGACGATGCCCAGGCTGACCGGTGTCTTGTGGCGCGCGGCCAGGCAGACCGTTTCCTCCAGACGAGCCAGGAAGCTGCGCCGGTTGTGCAGGCCTGTCAGGGGGTCATGGGTCGCGGCGAGAAAGACATGGTGTTCCGTCTGCTCGCGCCGGGAGATATCCCGCGCCACCGCTTGGATGGCCACGAGGGACTGATTGGCGTCAAATACCGGTATGAGGGCGACAATAAGCATTTTCGGCGTGCCGTCGATGGCCCGGAATTCCGCTTCCACCGGTGTGGGATGTTGGCCGGATTTGCACAGGACCACGGAACGCCGCAGGACGGTGTTGCCGGGGTGATCCGTGAGCAGGGTCAGGAAGGCTTGCTGGAAGTGGACGGGCTTGTATCCCAGGACGTTGGTGACGCCGGGGCTGACGTAGCAGACCTCCCCGTTCACACTGAGGGTGAATGAGAATTCCAGTTGCTGGCTGATAGCACTGGAAAGCGGGCTTCCAGAGCCGTCCGTTCCACCCGGAATCGGTCCTTGGAAGATGCTCAAAAGTTCCCCGAGTATGTCTCGCACCAGCAGATTAAAATCGTCCCGTACCCAGGGCAATCCCGCCGGTGGGAGGGGTTTGTCCGGTTGGGCTTCCACGGCCAATGCTGGTTTGGCCGCAGCGCGCAATGGGGCGAGGCCGAAGGACGCCAACCCGTAGGATTTCGGCGCGGATGGCTTCTCGGAATCGTCACTGATCAACAGGCGCTTTGCCACCGTTTCAAAGTGTTCCGGGGTGCAGAGAATGGGCTTCAACTTTAAATCGGGGCACGCGGCACGGGCCAGATCCAAGGCATCGAGATCGAGGGGATTCACCATGGCAACCGTCAGGATGGTGCCCAGATTGTCGATCGCAAGGATCTTGTACTTCAAGCAGAGATCGTTGGGCAGCAGGCGTACGATGCGCGGATCGATGCTGTAGTCCACCAGATTGATATGGGGGATCTTGCACTGCTTCACAAGGAAGGAGATAAGCTCGTCCTGACTCAGGTAGCCCAGCCGCACCAAGGCCTGGCCCAGGAAGCACTTCTGGCGGTCTTTCTCCGCCAGTCCTTCTTCGAGCTGGCCCTGGGTGATCAATCCCCCGTCGATCAACATGTCCCCCAGACGCTTCCAACGGGCAATGGCGTTATCTTCTACGGATTGGCTCACAGCTTCAAGTCTCCTTATTAACCAGACTTTGCCCGGCGCTCAATGCCGGCAGGGACTACCCAAGCATACCCCATGGGCCCTGGACATACAAACCGAAATTGCGAGGGCTGCCGTCGAAGTCTTAATCCTCGCGGGCCGGGTGTTGGCGGTTGCCTCCCGGAGTCTGGAGAGGGCCGGGACTATCGCTTTTCAATCACCCGCGTATCGCAAATGTGATCGTGAAGGCCCCGCCGCTGCTCGTCGAATAGAGCGATAATGAAGCCGATGTACATAATATTGGCGGAAAGCTGGTGTGCCCAGAAGCGGGCGAAGGCCCGCAGATACGAGACCGGAGAGCCGTCACTTCGAACAATTTTGATACCGAGAAGCATTTTGCCCGGTGTAGCGCCGAAGCGCCCAACGAACCAGGTCATGTAGAAGAGCACCCAAAGCCCGAGAGCCCCGATCATAGCCAACATGTACAGGGTTACCGTCTCTTCCGAGGGGGGCTCGTTGGGCGTGCTGGAGAGAAAGGCCATGATGGCGAAGGCGATTGGCACCGACACTACACCCACCAGTATGGAGTCGACAATCAGCGCGGCAAATCGCTTCCCGATGCTGGCCAGAACCATCGCGTCGGGGGCGGCGTTGCCCTCGCGCATCCGCTGGAAGAAGATTTCCTTGCAGGAGGCGCACACCCGCTTGCCTTCGAAGAGGAGCAGCTCTTCGACGAGGTGCGGCCGCCCGCACTCCGAGCAGGGCGTGCCCCAGTCGGTTACCGTACCGGCAATTTCCTGATAAGACACCCAGGAGGGCATGCCCTCACGCCACACCAGCGTCGACGGGCCGACGATCCGCTGATCCACGAGGATGCGGAACGCCCCCTCTTCAACGGGTCCGATTTGCTCCTCGCCACGGGCGTAATACCACATGCACAGTCTCCCTCAATCCAAACCATCAACTACAAGCGGCTGGAGGCCAGTCACGACCTCCTGAATGGCAGCAAGTGTACCCATTTTTGTGTGGCGGCGCAACGCGGCGGGTCGGCATACGGGCGGCAATGCCTCCGGTTCAATAGCCCATGCGATCCAAGGCCTTGTTCAGGCTGTTGGAATCCTTGAGGTCGCCTTTGTCGAGCGAGCCAATCGCGTTGACCGGCTTTACCGGTTCCGAGGCCGCCGTGGCACTCGAATCGACCACAATCTCCGCCGGGCCGTGTTGCTTGCCTTCGTCCGGGTGGGTTACCTGGCCGTCCTGGTTATTGTAATTGAAGGGTTTGCCCGAAGCCGTCCTGGGCAGCGTGGGGATATACGTGGGGTAAAGGGCATCAAGGGTCGGGGGGTAGTAACCCGTGTTGGTTCCGAAGGAATTGATGGCCATTTCTATCTTCTGCATGGTGAAGTAGTCCGCCGGTGCGGGGCCGTCGCTGGTCTTGTAGACTTCGCCCTCGATGGGGTTGTAGCCATAGGGCTTCTTGTCCGGTCGCAGGGGAACCGCGTCGATATAGGCCGGCACCAGCGCCGAAAGATCGGCCGGGAAAGCCTCTTTTTCGGTGGCGTACAGGTCCACGGCCTCTTGCAGCCGAACCATGTCGATATCCACCTGGGCATCGCTGAACGTGCCCTGGACCTCGCCCGCATTCTGCGCCGCCATATCCGCCGTGACGGCCGTTGTCATTAACATTTCCACCAGGCATCCCGAAAGCAGGAATGCCATCCCGAGGCACAGCGTGCCCCTCAAAACTCCGTTCATCCCTTTCATGATCCTCATTCTCCTCACGTTTGGAAATTTGCCCAAGCAGAACGACCCCGGATTGCTGACCGGCATCAGTCTAGCACACATGTGGTTAACTTACCACTGGCGTAATGAATTATTCGGGCCGGGGTGCGGCGGTGCGGCGTGGCCCTCTACCGGGCCTATTCCGGCCCCGGGCCTGAAGCAGGATTCAGACTTCTCACCCCGGACTTTTTCGTGCTAAAGTAAACGGTGTCCCCGGCGGAGAGCTCCGGCTTTCCTACACCGATCGAGTTGGAGAGCGAGCGCATGACCATTGAGTTCAGTTGTATTTGTGGGAAGGCCTTCACGGTAACCGATGACTACGCTGGCCAGTCCGGCACCTGCCCGCAATGCAAGATGCCCGTAACGGTGCCGGGGGAACTGTCCCGCGCAGCCCAGGGCAACGCCCGGGGACCGCGTTTCCCCCGCGAGCAGCTCATGGCCTACCTGCGCGCCCATCAATCGAGCAATGTGCTCCTCCTGCATCCCC
>JBIJDL010000490.1:0-4883 GCA_044344195.1 Candidatus Hydrogenedentales bacterium | reverse complement strand
ACGATCCCTCCCGGCCTGCCAGGACTTCCTCTTCGGAAAGGCCCGCATGGGTGCCCAGATACGTGTGGGCCGACAAGCAGTACTCGCAGCGGTTCAGTTCCGCGACGCGCAGGGAAATCCGCTCGCGCGTCTGCGCGCCAAGCAGGCCGCCGGCCAGCGCTCCGTTGGTGTCAAGGTAGCTTTTGAGTACGCCCGGTGCATTGGCCAACACTTTCATCAGGTTGGGCGTCACGCCCAGAGCTTTCTGTACGCCTTCGAGCAGTTCCTTTGCCGGGCCGGTGGCCGCTTCGCGTTCAATCAGGTTCAATCGTGCCATGGTTTAATCCTCCATTATTTCTTGTCGGTTTGTTCGGCCGCCGCCCATGCGTCGTGCCGTCGTATTCGGTTTCAGTGCACCTTCCGGGCGAGAAAGTCCCGCATCAGTCCGGCTATCGTTTCACCCTCCTCTTCCAGGGCGAAGTGACCCGTGTCGAGGAGATGAAATTCCACGTTCTTCAAATCACGCTTGTAGGGCTGGGCACCCGACTCGGGAAAAATGGTGTCGTTTTTGCCCCACACAATCAGCGTGGGGGGCTGGTGCTCGCGCAGGTAGGCCTGCCATGCGGGGTAGAGCGGCGGGTTGCTGCCGTAGGAGAGGAACATGGCCAGTTGAATCTCCTGGTTGCCCTGCCTGTCCAGCAGCGGCTGGTCCACGTTCCAGTTATCCGGGCTGATCGATTCTGGATTCCGGGTGCCGTGGGTGTATTGCCACTGGGTCGCCTCCCGCGTCAGGAATCCGCGAAGCGCATCCGCATTCGCAGGGCTCTGCTCTTTCCAATAAGCCCTTATGGGTATCCAGAAATCCTGCAGACCTTCTTCATAGGCGTTGCCGTTCTGGATGATGAGCGCCTGGACCCGTTCGGGATGGGCCGTCGCCAGTCGGTAACCCACCGGCGCGCCATAGTCCATCAGGTAGAGGCTGTAGGCCTTCAACCCGATTGAATCCACGAATCGGCCCATGACCCGTGCCACGTTGTCGAAGGTGTACTCAAACTCGGACACTGACGGCGCCGAACTGTTGCCGTAGCCCGGATAGTCCGGTGCCACCACATGGTAGCGATCCGACAGTGCGGGTATCAGGTTGCGGAACATATGGGACGACGTGGGGAAGCCATGGAGCAGAAGTACCGTGGGCTTCGAAGGGTCACCCGCCTCACGGTAGAAGATTTTCAGGCCTTCGACCTCCGTCGTATGGTAACGCGTGGGCTCCGATGCGGCCTCCGCCCGGATCGCGCCCACCGCCATCATCGCCATCGCCAGTACACGCTTCAATTTGCCCTTTGTCATGGCTCCGTTTCTCCTCTGGTTCGATTTTTTGAAGTTTTCAAGCCGCGTTTGCGGCACCTGCCCTTCATTAAGGCCAGACCCGTGCCAAAATAAGCGAATTTCTTAAGTGTCTTAATGGAAAGGCTTTATGTGATTTGTTTCGCTTCAGAAAGCCTCCGAGATATCGTTTGTAACGAAAATTCGCTTGCCTGACTACGAGATTTCGTGTATTGTGGCGTTATGAAACCACAGGCCCTCCAAAATATCGTGCTCTCCGTCTCCGGGGAGCACTCTGTCGAACGTGTACTCGCCAACCTCGTCCAAGGGCTGGTGAAAGATGCCGATGCAGCCCTTGCGCGCATATGGCTGATCCAGCCTGGTGATATCTGCGCGACCTGCCGCATGCGGTCCGAATGTCCCGATCAACGGCGATGCCTTCATCTCGTCGCGAGCGATGGGGCGAGCCGCCACACCGCCGACCTGCGATGGGAGCGCCTCGAAGGCGACTATCAACGATTTCCCATTGGTATTCGAAAAGTGGGGCGCATCGCCGCGCAGGGCGAAGCGCTCATGCTCAACGATCTCGAGACGAACAGCGAGTGGACCTTCAACCAGGCCTGGATCGAGGAAGAAGGGATACGCTGCTTCGCCGGACAACCCCTCCTCTTTCGCGGTGAGGTACTCGGCGTGCTCGGGGTGTTCTCAAGAGACGAAATGGAGGACCACTGCTTCGCCATCCTCCGCACCTTCGCCGATCAGGCGGCGGCCGCCATCGCCAATGCCCGCGCCTTCGAAGAGATCGACCGCCTCCGCGCGAAGTTGGAGCAGGAGAACGAGTACCTTCGCGAGGAAGTGCGCGGCGATTCGGACTACGGCGAGATCGTCGGTTCCAGCAGCGCCCTCCGCCGCCTCATGGAGCAGATCGACCTCGTCGCGCGCACGGATGCCACCGTGCTCATCCAGGGCGAGTCGGGTACGGGCAAGGAGCTCATCGCCCGCGCGATTCACGAAAAGAGCGCGCGCGCGGGCCGCCCCCTCGTGCGCGTGAACTGCGCCGCCGTGCCCCGAGAGCTCTTCGAGAGCGAATTCTTCGGGCACGTGCGCGGCGCCTTCACCGGGGCCGCGCGGGATCGCGCCGGCCGCTTCGCCCTGGCCGATGGCGGCACACTATTCCTCGACGAAGTGGGGGAGATCCCCATCGAGCTGCAAAGCAAGCTCCTGCGTGTGCTCCAGGAGGGCCAATTCGAGCCCGTGGGCGACGACCGCACGCAGTCCGCCGATGTGCGCGTCATCGCCGCGACCAACCGGAGCCTGGTCAACGACAGCACCGCGACACGATTTCGTCCCGATCTCTACTACCGCCTCAGCGTCTTCCCCATCCACGTGCCGCCCCTGCGCGAACGTCGCGAAGATATCCCCGAGCTCGCGCTCCACTTTCTCGCCTCGGCCAGCAAGCGCTTCGGCCTGCCGCCCGCCACGCTCAAGCAGCGCCACGTCCAGGAGCTGCAGGCCTACGACTGGCCCGGCAACATCCGCGAACTGCAAAACGTCGTCGAGCGCGCCGTCATCACCTCCCAGGGCCGCGATCTCGAGTTCGAGCTCCACACCAGCGCCACGATGCCCGCGATCACCGCACCGGCCGAGACGCAGCGCATTCTTACCGAGGCGGAGATGAAAGCCTTCGAGCACGACAACATTCTCCGCGCGTTGGAATCCACCGACTGGAAAGTCGGTGGCGAAAGCGGCGCGGCGAAACTGTTGGGCATGAAGCCGACGACGCTGGCGTCCAGGATGAAGGTGATGGGGATTGTGCGGGGGTGACGGACGACGCGAGTCGTACTTGCGGATTCGTTCCATCTTCAATTTGAGACCGGTAAGTCTGAAGTGGACCCCATAGTTTGGACACTGGCTCGGGCTTCTTAAGTGTATCCGGTTTGGGGTTAAGCTGAGGCCCTTGTGTGGGCGTTCAGGCTCTGGTAGTAGAAAGCATCGGGTGTCATCTTTTGAAGGGACTGGTGTTTCCTCCTCTGGTTGTAGAATTCCATCCACGCACAAATCCGTTGGCGTGCGTGGGGCATGCTATCGTAGGCGTTCAGATAGACCTCCTCATACTTGAAGCTGCGCCACAGGCGTTCGATGAACACGTTGTCGACCCAGCGTCCTTTGCCATCCATGCTGATTTGTATGCCAGCGTCTTTGAGGGCCTGGGTGAAGGCCTCACTGGTAAACTGGCATCCCTGGTCGGTATTGAAGATCTCGGGGGTGCCGTAGTGGTGCAGGGCTTCGCGCAATGCCTCCACGTAGAATTGGGTGTCGAGCGTGTTGGAGAGTCGCCAGCTCAGGACCTTGCGGCTGTGCCAGTCCATGACAGCAAGAACCGTCTTGAACTCGCCGGTGTATGTCTCCACAATGGTGAATAACCTGCCCGTGGTGGTCACGGGCGTCTATACGGGAAATGTCGGTTAGACTAAACGACTAATCTATTGAGGGCAACTAAGGAGCGAATTCATGAAATTATATTGTGGGCTCTTGGGAGTGGTTCTTTCGTTGACTGTAGGTGCGCAGCATGCACTTACGGATCGCGCCGATCTCGAGGCCTTTGTAGACGGCCTGATGGCGGCCCATCTCGAGATTCACCACGTACCGGGTGCGACGTTGGCCATCGTCTACCAAGGCGAAGTCATCCTCAAAAAGGGATACGGTCATGCCGATCTAGCGACCAAATTGGAAGTCAATCCCGATACATCCATGTTTATGATTGGATCGATATCGAAACCGTTTACCTGGACAGCGGCGATGCAACTCGTAGAAGCCGGCAAACTCGATCTTTCTGCGGATGTGAATGCTTATATGCCCGATGTGCAGTTCCCCAATACCTTTGATAAGCCTATAACGTTTCTCGATCTCATGAACCATACCCCGGGCTTGGAGGATCGGGCCTTAGGCCTCTTTGCCAAATCTCACGAAAGTGTGACTCCGCTTTCGGAATTGCTTCAAGCGGAACCGCTTCCCGCGCGCGT
Source organism: Candidatus Hydrogenedentales bacterium (assembly GCA_044344195.1). GTDB lineage: Bacteria > Hydrogenedentota > Hydrogenedentia > Hydrogenedentales > JAEUWI01 > JAEUWI01. The sequence goes on along the minus strand of JBIJDL010000490.1, from coordinate 558 downwards.
CCGGACTCCCGGCGTGCTCGCTTCGTACTCGAATCATGGAGCCGCCGTTGCAGGGTACATTGTCGAATTACTCCACGGCGTGCCATGGGAAGATTGTATTGAGCGGCAGATCCTTCAGCCTTTAGGCATGGGTCATACGAACGTTCGGCAACCCGCGATGGAAGACTTGCCAGTAGATCTAGCGACCGGCTACACCTTTGACCTGGGAACATATGAAGCGGGTGACTACGAGTATGTGCCCCTCGCGCCCGCTGGATGCATTTCCTCATCGGCTGCCGATATGGCCGCGTTCATGATCATGCACCTCAATCTGGGGGCATACGAAGGTGGCCGGATTTTCTCTGAGGAAACCGCCGGGCAAATGCAGCAACAGTCCCACGCCCACCATCCACGAGCGAGCGGCATGGCCCACGGATTCATGGAGTATCATCGAAACGGAATTCGCTTCATCGGCCATGGCGGGGACACACTGCTTTTTCATAGTCTCATGATGATGGCGCCCGAGCATGAGTTCGGCATATTCGTATCGTACAATGCAGTCGGTGGCGCGACAGCGCG
>JBIJDL010000125.1:0-13749 GCA_044344195.1 Candidatus Hydrogenedentales bacterium | reverse complement strand
CAATTGCTCAACGCCATCGTCGACCGGTATTTTCCGGCCTCTGAAACTCCCTTGCCGGAGGCGTCGGACGAAGCGATAGCTCGGGCGCGATCGGCGGCGGGCACGTACGTGCTTACGAAGAGAAACTTTTCCACGTTGGAGAGCCTTCTGGCATTCGTTCAGCCCTTTCCCATCACGGCCCTTGAGAACGGGAACCTGCTCATTCCCGGCGATCCGGCCATGCAATTCGCGGAAATCGAACCCTATGTGTACAAGAATGTACTTAATGAAAGTATGTTGATCACAGACGAAGAGAGTGGTCAGATTGTCCGCGCGTATCTCGCCGACCTTCCTGTTCTTGCGGCGGAACGTGTTACAGGGTTAAAGAATCCCGTCAATCACCAGATCACCTTGTTTCTCTCGCTTGCCATCGTCAGTTCAGTGCTCGTCCTGGTTCCTCTCGGTGCCTTCATTGCCTGGCATACGGGTTCCAAGCCGACCGTATCCATCGTGATTCGGGGCGCGGCGCTCCTTACCGCCGTGCTTGTTCTGACATTTTGCGTCGGCATCGTGAGTCTCTTATCGGCCGGTAATGATATCGTCTATGGACTACCCGGGTGGTCAAGCGTAGTGCTCAGTTTGCCCTGGCTCATCATGGTGGGTGTCGCGATGACGGCCATCGCCGTGCTCACCGCTTGGGTCCGCCGCCGCTGGAGCCTATGGCACCGGCTTTACTACACCGGCGTCAGCCTGGGCGGCGTTGGATTCCTCTGGTTCGTAAGCTATTGGAATCTGTTTGGCACTTAGCAGGTTGTCGGTTTTTAGCATCCCAGAAGGACTCGGGTTTCGAGGTTTACCTGTATGCCAGGATCTAATCTCTCCTGAAGTGATTTGGCCTTCCAATCATTCCCAGAATGGACGATTCCGCCCCAGGTCAGACAAACTCGTAACATCGCCGCAACCCGTTTCAAGAATTGTTCAACCCCTTCCGGGTTGCTCAGAGGCGAAGAGATCCTTGGGCTCTTGTCCGTTGTCCATCATCTAGACAAAGGGGCGTGAGCCCCTTGCCAGCATGCGGATGAGTCGGCTGGACAGGGGAAGTGTTTTCAGCTCCTCCAAGGCGGAGTTCATGGCGGCCACATAGTTGTTGACCTCGCGCCAATCATCGCGCCGTTCCGGGGTGATGTCCTCTTCGTTGATGAGTGCCTCTTCCATCGTGGTCTGGGTGCCCTCGATGCTGCTGGACTCGACTGCTTCCTTGAATGTGTGCATGCGAATGAACATATCGGTGTCCGGCACAAGACGGGAGAAGGAGTTCAATTCGCCCAACTTCAGCGAGGCCCGCTCAAGCAGTTCGTTGATGGCGTCATCGGTCCAGACAAAGCCATGGTTGATTTTCTCAGGCACGAAGTAGCGATAGGCGTAGCCCTTCCGGTAGGTGCCCGCCTTAAAGTTCTTGATGTCCATACTCTGTCCTAAAGTAAAATAAGATTTGCTTTTTTTTACCTTAACAGCGCAAAGTAAAATAAAGCAAATCGAAATTTACTTTCCTTCAACCTGAATCGATTCGTGAAATCTCCAAGCGGCACCGCGAAGCTGCTGGGGATGAAACCGACGACGCTCGCCTCGTGGATGAAGGTGATGAGGATTGCGCGGGGATAGGGGCTTTGGTCGACCGACGTGTTGCCCTTCCCGCGTGCTTGTGATAGTCTGTGAATGGTCGCGACGATGATAAAGTACCTGATGTGACCGAACCGGAGGCAATAGTGAATGCGGCAAATCCATCTATCGAGGGCATCACGTTAGTGACGTCACCCGAGGGGCGCCGATTTGAGCGGACCCAGTTGAGGGCCTTCGTAGTGGCAATAGCTCTTGGCGGGTTTTGCCGGTACGGGGTTCCCGGCACCAGCGCGGCGTGGGCTGAGATCGTATTTCAAACGATTATCTTTCTGGTCCCCTTTCTGGGGCTGAGCTATGCGTACAACACCTGGGAGTGGGGTTCGAGCTTTCGAGTAGAGGGCGACCAGGTGCAACTCGTGAAGTGCATGCGCACACGCAATATTCCTCTTTCGGATGTGCGGTGTATTTGCGTGGAATACTCCAGTGATGGACACCATCGACTCGTCACCTTGCGGACGCCTTACCTGGCCTACTATCGCGTGCGCGATCCCGAGCACGGCGATGCCCTGGAGGCGTGGGCGAAGGAGCAAGCTGCGGGAATGGGCGTGGATGTCCAGATCCGGCGGAGCTGGTTTCTCAGTCTTGGGCGTCGTGGCACATGGGTATTGTATTGCACGTTGGGAGTGGTGGGCGGGTTGATTGCCGGAATGTTGTATTCGCCTTGATCAGGAGACGCGGATGGATGTCAGGTATTCAGAATGCAAGCATCATGAATGATTCGCTCGCTGATTCGGGCGTCGCGAATGAATCAGAGGAACAGGAGGCACGAAGATTATGAGCACATCAGGCTACGAGGGAATCACCTTTGCCTCTTCCATGCGCGGGTGGCGGTATGAAGAACTCAACAGTCATGTCTTTGGACTTGCATTGTGCTGCTCGCTGATTGTCTGCGATCTGGTAAAGGGTGATGAAGTATCTTGGTTTTTGCCGGTCACGTGCGTTCTTGTGTGGACCGTCGTGTCATGGCTTATGCGCGGAATCGGGAAGCGTGCGGCGTTTCGATCTCAGATTACGATAGGTGCCGACCATCTTGACGTTGTAGACGCAGGGGATCCGTCGCGGGTTCCCTGGAAGGATGTCCTGAGCATCCGTATCGAACGTTCGGCTTCGGGACACCGGCGAAAAGTGTTTGTTCGGGCTCGCGGGGGCAAATTGTTCACGTTGTTGGACCCGGAGCAAGGTCGGCTGTTGGAACTCTGGGCGCTTGGGGAGGCGCGGGAGGCCGGGGTCAAGGTGAATGTGAAAGTCCGTGCGTATCTGAATGCTGCGCCGGCATGGACCTTCTTGTTCTATTTGGTGATTATGGCCGTAGTTCAGTTTGCGATCGCTCGAGGGTGGTTCTGAGCAGCAGCCGTTCTAGGGGTGCCACCTTCGTAAGATGTTAGCGGCTTGAAGTGTCGGTGTGTGTACCCTGCCACTCGAACACTTCCAAACGATTCCCAAGGCTGGGAGCGCAGGCGTCCCCGCCTGCACCGTGCTGACAGCGCGATCAGGACACGATGCCATCAATCCGCCTCTTTTGTACGAACAAAATAAATATGCGCCGGTGGCGCATGATGCAGGCGGGGACGCCTGCGCTCCCAGCCTCGCCAGGTTACTTTGTAGTACAGGGGCGATGTTGTGGAAACACTTTCGCTTCATACGGCTGCTTCCACCCACATTCTTCATTCACCTTCCCTGTCCCCACCAAACTCCGCCTCTATCTGCTCGATGCTGGGGAGCGACGGCTTCAGGTCGTCAGGCAGGACGCGGGTGAGTTTGTATTCGCTGACGCCGATGGGCTGCTGCGTGTTCCTGAGGGCATACTCGACGACGGTGTCGTTCTTCGATTTGCAGATGAGGATGCCGATGGTTGGGTTGTCCCCGTCGCCGCGCAGGAGCTCGTCCACGGCGGCGACGTAGAAGCTGAGTTTGCCCGCGAATTCAGGGATGAACTTGACGGGTTTCAGCTCCACCACCACGTGGCAGTGGAGGCGCGTATGGTAGAAGAGGAGGTCGATCAGGAATTCGTCCCCCGCGACGTTCAAGCGGTATTGGCGCCCGATGAAGGCGAAGCCCGTACCTAGTTCCAGGAGAAAGCGGGTCAGGTGATCCAGCAGAGCGTTTTCCAGTTCTCGTTCGTCGTAGCGCTCGGTCAGGGTGAGGAAATCGAAGGTGTAGGGATCCTTCAGCGTTTCGCGGGCGAGGTCGGAGAGGGGCGCGGGCAGGGTGGCCTCAAAATTGGTAATGGCCCGGCCCTCGCGGAGGTGGAGGCCGCTTTCGATCTGGTGGGTCAGGACAGCCCGGGACCAGTTGTTTTCGATGGTCTTACGGACGTAAAATATTGCCTCGTCGAGACTTCGGGATCTTGTAATGATGTCGATATTGTGAGACCATGGGATGAGAAATATTGCATTTTCATACTTTTCTTTCAATTGCGCAACAGCCTGTTGCGCAATTGGAGTTTCATCCGCCCAGAAGAGATACCACCGCCGAATATATTCCAGATTTCGCCTTGAAAACCCCTTTAAGTCAGGAAACTCCTCCGACAAATCGGCACTTAGCTGCTTGATAAGACTATCACCCCAGTGGGCGCGCTGTTGCTTGTCCACAATATCCTGCCCCAGCTCCCAGTAGAATTCCAGCAGCGTCGTATTGACGCGAACGGCGGCTTTCAGTTGGGCGGTGCGGACTCGTTGCTTCAGGTCGCGAATCCACTGGGTGTAGTCAGCGTCGGTGCTAAGCACGTGCTTCATTGGGGCTCCCTTCTTGATGATTGTCTTGCCGCCGCGCCGCCTCCGACCTCCGGAGGCGGCGATTCCGTTCGCAATCTTACGCCTCCAGCTTCCAGCCCCCGCGATATTTCCGGGTGAGCATGCCGTTGAGGGCCGGGTTGTCGGTGATGGTCTCGGTCTTCGGGTCCCACTTGAAGGAGCCGCCGAGCATGCAGGCGATCTTGCCCAGGTGGCCGATGGAGGCGGAGCGGTGGCCGGCATTGACGGGGGCGATGGTCTCTTCGCGGCTGACGATGCAGTTGAGCCAGTCGGTCATGTGGTTCGTCTCTTCGCGGAAAGTGAAGTCGCCTTTAGCGGGCGTCATTTCGAGCAGCTTGGGGTCGCTGGCCTGGATGCCGCTGCGGTCCACCCATAGCCAGCGTCCTTTGGTGCCTTCGAAGAGTGTTCCCAGGCTGCCAGGGCTGGGCCACTGGCTGGGCATGTCCTTTGCATTGGCCACGGTGAGGGTCGTGCCGCCTTTGTATTCGCAGTTGAACCAGTAGCGAGCGGGGGCGTCGTAGAGATTGTTGCGCAGCACGGGGGCCTCCCAGCGGATGCCTTCCACGCGCTTCGGGCCGGTGTGGTCCCAGTCCATGGCCATGTGGGCGATGTCGCCGTGGTGCCCGATCCAGTCCATCATCTGACCGCCGCCGAAGCCCATCCACCAGCGCCAGTCCCAGTGATTGCGTTTTTCGTGGTAGGGTGCCCACTCCGCCGGGCCGACCCACATTTCATAGTCCAGCGTGGCGGGCGGGGCGGGCCACTGGTCGACCCACATGGCCTTGTCGAAGTCGGGAAGGGAGACGTAGATCTGCTTGACGTCGCCGATGTAGCCATTGCGCACCAGCGCGCAGCCCTGCTTGAAAGTGGGGTTGGAGCGCTGCATGCTGCCCACCTGGAAGACGCGCTTGTTGTCCTGCACCGCCTTCACCACGGCCCGGCCCTCGCCGAGAGACCAGGTGAGGGGCTTCTCGCAGTAGATGTCCTTGCCCCGCTTCGCCGCTTCGACGCAAACGAGGGCGTGCCAGTGATCGGGCGTGGCCACGATGACGGCGTCAATATCGGGCCGCGCGAGGAGCTCGCGGTAATCGTGGTGCGTGGCGCAGGCGGTGTCGCCGTAGAAGGCGTCGATTTTGGTCTTGGCTTCTGCCAGGCGGGTCTGGTCCAGATCGCAGATAGCCACGATGCGGACGTTGCCGTGCTTGATGGCATTTTCCATCAGGCCGCCGGCCTGGCTGCCCGTGCCCACCACGCCGATGTTGATGCGGTTGCTCGGGGCCGTCGCGCCGTCGGCCCCCATGGCCGTGGACGGGATGATGTACGACGCAGCGGCGGCCACGCCCACGCTGCCCAGGAATCTTCTGCGGGATAAAGTCATGATCAGGTTTCCTCTCCACTTGGGATGTTGGCCGGCCGAGTTGGCGGCTGGCAATCGGGTGAGTATAGGAGATTTGGGGGGCGGGTACAATTTCGGATTCTGGCGCAGGAAAGCCTGGAATTCGCGACTCAGGATAGCGGTGAACGGCGTGGAACCGAACTACCGAGGATTCCTCGACGGTTGTTACGCCGGATTGAACTATTCGCCTGTAGTCTCATTCGAGATCCGTCTTGTCGATATCGCCCCGGATTCGTCTGACCTCACGGTCGAAGTCTGAAATATAGTCTTGGTCCTGTTTGACGCGGTAAACCTCGTACTCATGTTCGGCCTTCAATCTGGCCTCCTCGGCGCTGATCCGGCCCCGGTCCTGAAGTATGGGGTAGTTGGATAGTTCGAGAAAGCTGTTCAAGAAACTCGCCCAGTCTTCCATGCGCATCAAGATCTGCCGCCGCGCGCGATTTTCCGCCAGGTCGAGATAGGCCGAGACGATTTGATTCAATTCTCGTACGTGGGCCTCGCTTAAATAATTCTTGGCGGTCGCTATGTCCGACTTCAGGATTTTTCCGCCGGGCGCGTGCTTCCAGGTCGTCAGGCCCATGTGGATCGTGCTCGCGTCGGCGGAATCATAGATGAGCTCGGCCGCCGTTTTCCCCGTGATGGCCCAATGGAGCTTGTTCTGGACGGAGGCAAAGAATTCCTTTGTCTCGGGCAGGTCTTTGTTGTAGTCCGAGGAGAGCGCGTAGAGATCGGTAATTTTCTGATAGAAGCGCCGTTCGCTCGCGCGAATTTCCCGGATCCGTTCGAGGAGTTCGTCGAAATAGTCCTTGCCGAAGAGCCGCTTTCCCTGCTTCAGCCGCTCATCGTCCAGGGCAAAGCCCTTAATGAGGAATTCCTTCAACGTGCGCGTGGCCCAGATGCGGAACTGTGTGGCCTGCCTGGAGTTAACGCGGTAGCCAACGGAGATAATGGCGTCCAGGTTGTAGTACTTGGTATTGTACGTTTTGCCGTCGGCGGCAGTATGTGCAAAAATTGCACATACTGAATCCTCAACCAATTCGCCGTTCTTGAATATGTTGCGCAGGTGCTTCGTGATGACGCTGCGTTCGGCTCCAAACAGCTCGCCGATAGCCTTCTGGGTGAGCCAGACGGTCTCCCCTTTCAAGAACACCTCAACGCTGACGTTCCCGCTTTCATCATTGTAGAGCAAAAAGTTCGCTTGTTCGTCGGGCTGTTTTTTGCCGCTCATGGGGCCTGCCTCCTCCGGTCATGGGCCACTTTACCTCTTCAGAATAGCTGATATTTTATTCAGTTTTGTGAAAAAATGCAACACAAATATATTCCGAGAAACCTGCCCTCCGGTCGTCATCTCTGGCTAACTCGGGTTTGTACGCTTGAATTTCCTCACCGCCCCAAGCACACTGCTCGCAGCCGCGTGGTGCGGCGTCAAAAAGGAAACACAGATGTCCAAGCCCCATGTCCGAGTGATCTGCGCAACCGCTTTCCTCTGCCTGTCCGCCGCATTCGCCGAAGACGTTCCGGGTCCCATACGCGCGGAAAAGCTCCTGCCCACCGGCGAGCGCTATGCCGCCACCGTGCCGGACACGCTCGATCTCGCGGAGCGTGGGCGGCTCGCGGTGCATGGGCTGACGTCCTTTCTCAATGTGGAGGCGGGCTACGCGCCCTATGGCCATACGTATTTCAATGGCAACCCGGCCTATCTCTCCGACATGCCGGGCGGCCCGCCGAACTGGGGGAAGATCGCCGAGAGCCTGGTGATGGCACGGCTGATGTGCGGCAGCCTGGAGAATTCCGAGGTGGACGCGAAGACCTTCGAGGGCATGCTGGCCTCCCATTGGATGATCATCAACCCCGCCGCTCCCACGCCGGTATCGCGGGCGATGCTGGCGCTGATGGCGGCGTATCAGCTCGATCCCAACCCCGAGTTGAAGGCGGTCATCGACAAGATGGCGCAGGAGCACATCACCATCGCGCAGCAGGCCGAGGGCAAGGCCTGGTATTACGACGACGTGCCGGACGAGCGCGAGACGGCTCTGGGCGTTTTCGGCACCTGGCTCCAGGCCTTTATCCACGGTTGCGCGATTCGTCCGCTCGTGCGCTGGAGTGATCATGGCGGCGATCCGGCTTACACCGAATTCGCGGGCAAGATCGGCACTTTCCTGCTGGAGCCGAAACTGTGGCGGGCCGAGGCCGCGCCGACGGTGGTGGTGGATGCGGAGCACGCGCAATTTACTGGACACCACCACTCCTATACCCAGGCGCTCATGGGCCTGCTGTGGCAGGCTGAAGCGACAAACGACGCGAAACTGAAAATCTTCGTTCGCGAGGGTTATGAATACATGCGCACCTTCGGCATCGCGCGCATCGGCCTCTTCGGCGAAGGCTGCACCACGGGCGACATGACCTACCTCGCGCTGAAGCTGAGCGAGCTGGGCATCGGCGACTACTGGGACGATGCGGACGGCTACATTCGCAATCATCTGGCGGAATTGCAGATTACCGATGCGGAGAAGCTGCGCGCCGTCGTGGCCACCATGCCCGCGGGCCGGGGTAAGAACGACACGACGACGGGGCCCTATGACCCCGTAAACGAAAGCAACGTCAACGTGGAAGAGCGTAACCTGGGCGTTTTCCTATCCGACAGCACCCACCCGACGATGATTCCCGAGCTGTCTTTTCTCTACACCATCTGTTGCACGGGCAACTGTACCCCCGCGATGTACGCCGCGTGGGATTCCATCGTGCGCTTCAAGGACGGCACGGCCCACGTGAACCTGCTGCTCAACCGCGCCTCGCCCTGGCTCGATATCGACAGCTACCTGCCCTACGATGGGCGCGTGGTCATCCGCAACAAGCAGGCATCGACGGTGGCCCTGCGCATGCCCGGCTGGGTGGAGGATGGCGCCGTGGTCTGCACGGTGAATGGCGAAGCGGTGACGCCCGATGCGATCGGCGGACGCTTGGTCTTTGGTGGACTGAAGGTGGGCGACGAGATCGCAATCACCTTCCCCGTCGTGGAAACAACGGAGCAGTACACGCTCAAATGGCGCCAGACCGAATTCTGGAAAGAGTCCACCGACCCCGGTCCCAACTGGGTGGCGGACGAACATTCAAAACAGCTCACCATGCAATTTCGCGGCAATACGCTGATGGATATTTCGCCCCGCGACGAGGGACTCGGCTTTCCGCTCTACCAGCGCGCAAACCTGAGCGCGACCGCCGCGCCGATGAAAGAAGTCGAGCGATACATTGCGCCGATATTGGTAAAATGGTGACCCGATGGGACTGTCCAGCAGCGCCCACGGCGAATCCAAGCGGCCCCACGAAGTGCACACGCGATTGATGGCCTGATAGTAAGACGTCGAATAGGACTGTCCCACGCAGTTGAGCCTGCAAAGTGGTCCACGGGTGCCACCCTCAAGCGGCGGAGCGAAGCGGGGGAGCTTGTGGGTGAAGAGTCCGGGGCATGAGACGAGTTTGAGTCCCTTCGTACTCGGTCCGTTGTGCCAAGGGAAATCCTAGTTTGCCCACCCTCAAAACAAGCCGAAAAAGCTCGTTGCGTGCAAGACCACCAGCAGGAGACAGCAAGACAGAAAGGTCCACAGTGGCTCGCCATTCAAATAGAAGCGACTCAGAATCCTAACTTTGACGCCGGCAGGCTGCGCCACCTCCACCGCCCAGGCCTCAAATTGCTCGCCCTGCTCCGGGTCCAGCAAGGTGAACAGCCTGCCTCCGCGCGCACGGATGTAGAATTTGCGCCGGTGCCCCGATGCGGAACGGTCGATCCGGATGTACAGTATTTCCGGCCAGGGTATCTGCGCCACGTCGTCCCCATCTTCAACTTCAAGGCCGCCCGCGACAACCGTGACGGACGAACGGAACACTTCGCGCGTCGTACGGCCCCGGAAGAGGAAAAAGACAAGAAATAGACCAACCGCAAAGAAGAGCGAGTCGGCACGGTCAACTTCGTGCTGCTCGATAATATTGGTAAGCAGTGCGAAGATCAGGACTGACAACAACCCCATATATCGGTTGAGTTGTACGAAATGAAGCCCCCGATAAGATGAAGAAAAAGTCTGCCCCTTATAGACATCCAGTCTCGATTTCACGATACTTCCTCCAGGCGCGACTCAAGTAGTCCTTGCGCCTCAACTATTTTCATAGTAGCACAAATACTGGGATTACAGTTGGACTTGTGAAGATGCCCAACTACGTGGGACGGTCCCGAACGCGCAGCGGGATTCCACCTGTTCGGTGCTTGGGATTGGTCGAGGTTGGCCTCCGCTGATCGAGTGCTTTTTCGTTCGGGACGGGCCCGTTGATCTGTGCTATAGTTTCCCCCAAACCCATACCGGAGGAAATTCCCATGCGCTGGACTTATTTGTTGCCGTTCCTGGCATTGTCGGTCGCGGGTTGCGTGACCACCCCTGAACTTGAGGATGAGGGCGAGGATTTCGTCTCCGAAAGCCCCACGGACTTCCTGGAGCAGGCGGTGGTCGGGCCGAATGGCGACGGCACCTATGTGGTCCCCACGACACAGCTCATCGATCCCGCCGGCGAGACCATTCTCTTCCCCGGTCGTCCGGTGAACATCGTGCGGCACCCCGTCGCGCCCTTGCTCGCGGTGAAGGGTAAGGCGGACGTGATCCTCATCGATGCGGGCACGCGGGCCATCCTCCAGACCATGCCCCTGCCGCGCGACGGCAGCAGCTTCAACGGCCTCGTGTGGAATGGCGACGGAGCGTCCTTCTGGGTCACCTCTTCGAAGCGCTACCTCCACCGCGCCTCGCGACAGGAGGGCGGGGTCTATGCCTGGGATCTGGAAGTTGAACTGCCCGGACCGGGCGGCAAGGGCGACTGCGCGCCGGGCGGCATCGCGCTCGATGAAAAGCGCGGACTGGCTTTCGTCTGCCTCAGTCGCAACAACACCATCGGCGTGATCGATATCGCCACGGCGAAGCTTGTGGAAGAAATTCCCGTGGGCGTCGCGCCCTTCGACATCAAGATTCAGCGCGACTTCGCTTTCGTCACCAACTGGGGTGGGAGCCGTCCCGGTGAAGGGGTACTTACCTCCGACTCCTCCGGCACCCCGGTTGCCATCGACGAGCGCGGCATTGCCAACACGGGCAGCATCACCGTCATCCAGCTTCAGCAGATCGCCGCCGTGAAAGTGAAGGACGGCACCGATGCCGAAGTGGTGGCGGAGATGGATACCCACGTTACGCCCATGAACGAAGCGCGCGGCTGGACGAGTTTCGACGTGGCTGTGGGCCTCCACCCGAGCGGCATGGCCTTCTCGCCCGACGGCAGCAAGCTCTACGTAGCCAATGCGAACAGCGACACCATCTCCGTGTTGAACGCGGGGGCGATCACGCCGGAATCTCTTACCGTCGCGGACACGTGGATCGCGAAGCCGAAAAAGTCGCTGCCCTTTGGCAGCGCGCCCAATGCACTCGCGGTTTCGGCCGATGGCAAGACGCTCTACGCTGCCCTCGGAGGGAATAACTGCATCGCGGTCATGAGCACGAAGGACGGCGCGGTTCAGGGCCTCATCCCCACGGGCTGGTACCCCGGCGCAGTGGCCTTCGACGCGGCCTCGAACCAGCTCTATGTCGCCAACACCAAGGGCGTGGGCTCGCGCCATGAAGAGTCCGAAGTCGTGGCCAAGCGCCTGAAAGACTATCAGGGTGGCGAAGTTCCCCCCGGCACCTACCTGAACTCCCACTCCCACCTCGGCAGCGTGTCCTTCATCCCCGTACCGGGGCGCGAAGAACTCGCGGACTACACCCTGCACGTCGCGGAGTACATGCGCCTGCCCCTCATCGAAGCCGAGCTGGGCGACAAGCGTCCCGGCACGCGGGAGACGCCCGTGCCCACGCGGCCCGGCGAGGTGTCGCCCTTCAAGCACGTGTTCTACATTATCAAAGAAAACCGCACCTACGATCAGGTCTTCGGCGATCTGCCCCAGGGCAACGGCGACCCGAATCTGTGTCACTTCCCGCGCGAAGTTACGCCGAACCACCACGCGCTCGCGGAAGAGTTTGTGCTGCTCGATAACTTTTATTGCAATGGCGTGCTGAGCGCCGACGGACATCAGTGGGTCGCCGAGGGCTACGTCACCGACTATATCGAGAAGAGCTTCGGCGGCTTCACGCGCAGCTATCCCTACGACGGCGACGACGCCCTGGCCTACGCCTCCTCGGGCTTCATCTGGGATCAGGTATTGGCGAAGGGGCTCACCTTCCGCAACTACGGCGAGATGGTGCAGGCGACGATCACGCCCAAGGAGGCGACCTGGGCCCAGATCTACGAGCAGTACAAGAACGGCGGCGACGCTATCAAGATCGAGGCCACGGCCAAGATTCCTCGCGTCCAGCAGTATCTCTGCCCCGACTTTATCGGCTTCCCCGGCAAGGTACAGGACGTATACCGTGCGAAGATCTTCCTGAAGGAATTCGCTGAGTTTGAGAAGGCGGGCAACCTGCCCAACTTCATCACCATGCTCCTGCCCAACGACCACACCTCCGGCACCCGGGAAGACATGCCCACGCCCCGCGCCTGCGTGGCCGACAATGACCTGGCGCTGGGACAGATCGTGGACGCCATCACCCATAGTTCCTATTGGCCGGAGTCGGTCATCTTCGTGGTGGAGGACGATCCCCAGGCGGGCCTGGACCACGTCGACGGCCATCGCACCGTGGCCCTGTGCATCAGCCCCTACACCAAGCGCGGCCAGGTTGTCAGCAACCATTACAACCAGAGTAGCATGCTTCGCACCATGGAGCTGATCCTCGGCCTCGACCCGGTCAACCAGCTCACCCTCGCGGCCAACCCCATGACGGATTGCTTCAACCAGTCCCCCGACCTCACGCCCTACACCGTGAGACCCAACATCATCCCCCTCGACGAAATGAACCCGCCCGTCTCCGCCACCCGTGGCCTCCAGCGCCACTACGCGAAGCAGTCGATGAAAATGCCGCTGGACGATATCGACGAAGCCGACGAAGGCCTGTTTAACCGCGTCCTGTGGCATTCGGTGAAGGGCTACGATGTGCCGTATCCGGTGTTGCGGCGGTAGTAGGAAATAATCTGGAGTCTGGAGTCCGGCCGAAAGCATTAAAGAGTACCACGGGTGCCACCCACACGCGGCGGAGCGCAGCGGGGGAGCTTGTGGGTGTGGCGGCGTGGGTATGAAAAGTGTACGCAGGTATAGCGGGAGTTTGTGTGGAAGACTGGAAAGAGGAAGAGCTTCAAAGCTTTCTTATCGCCTTCAAGTCGGCCAGTATAGCAACTCGCGGAGTTTTCGAGGCAATGTTGCACCCCGCTGCACTGTTGTTTTCGCCGCCCGGATCTGACAACGTGAGTTTCGGGGAGAAACGTCGGTGGCTTCGGGAAAACGCCGAAACGCTCTCAATTCCATGCGGGCCGGACGGTGATGTCTTGCGGGATCTCGCTATCGCGTGGGTCGAAGTGAACTTGCATGCCGACACATCCGACGACGATTGGTTCGAGGCGTCCACGGACCATATCTTTCGATTGGGCGAATATTGCCAGTCTCTATCTGGGCTGGATGCTTTGCTATGGCATTGGTGTCTTGGGGTGGAATTGTGCATTTGGACTCACGGAATGCTCGACCGCCTCTACGGGGGAAAGGGTGAGGACGTGGGGAGAATCTTGCGGGATAGGACCGATGACGACACCCACCAGACCCTCGCAAGATTGCGTTGCGCCCCGAACATGCTCGGTGGGCTGGGCCAATTCGTTGACTCAAAGAAAGCGCAGAAACAATGGATATCTTCGGGAGGTTATTTTTTCGGAAGGCTCCTGTTCACCCATGCACTCTGCACAGGGGATCTGATCTGAGGCTACCCCCATCCTTCGACAGTTGGCGGTGTAAAATAAGTAACACTTTGGGGCCTTGTTCGACCGTGTTACTGGTGT
>JBIJDL010000163.1:0-11329 GCA_044344195.1 Candidatus Hydrogenedentales bacterium | reverse complement strand
GGTATCGCGGCGCAACAGGAACTCGCGAAGCAGCAGGCGTCCATTGTTGGTCAGGCACTACAGACCGCCCGCATCGACATCGTGGGTGGCGAGACGGAGTTCTTCAACAAGATTACGAGCGCGATAACCACGGGCAAGGCCGTGGACCGTCTGGTGGACAACAGCCGCGCCCTGACCGATGTGAAGAACACCTTTTTCAACGGCGATCCGGAATATTTCAAGAGCCGACTGGAATACTTCACCGATCTGCTCGGTGTGACGAGCGAGGACGTGAAGAACCTGTCCATTGCGGCGCTGCTGAACAAGATGAAAAACTTGTCTGGCGACGATCCCGAATCGAACGAGTTCGTGGTCCTCTCCGGGCTCGCGAAGCAGTTGGGCTTCAGCGACAAAAAACTCAGCCAGATCCTCTGATCGCTTTGAATCAGTTGATCGCGTGATGTATCCAGCGAGGAGAATCGCACATGGCTGAACAAGAAACGAAGGCGGTGGAGGCCCCCGAAGGCGGGGCCACCGCCGGCCTGGAAGCGGGCGCGTATGAAATCATACGCAACCGCCTCGCCAAGGGCGGGAAGCAGCTCCAGGCGCGCCTGGAGCAGCTTAACGCCGGGCGCAAGGAGGTCTTCGGGGCGATCGAGACGAAGCTCCTGGCCACCGAGCACATAACGACGGATAACAGTTGCATTGCCCGCGATATGATCCCCGTGGGTGACCGCTTCATCTTCGGCTACAACGTCCACATCGGATTGAAGTCGCAGATCGCGCTGGAAGATGTGTTTTCGGTGTATCGTCTCCAGAACCACACCCTCACGCGCGAGACGCTGGACCTGATCAAGGACGCGAACTTCGAGCGGGATTTCCAAGAGCTCTTCAAATACTACAAGAGCACCGTCTTTGCGAAATTCTCCATCATCGGGCCCCATCTGTTCATGGTGTTCCGCGTGGGCAAGGGTGTCACGGATGTCAAAGTCTTCAAGTGGGCTTTGAACGGCGACGCGATTGCCTACCTCGACAATCGCAGCGAGCACGAGTTCAAGTTTCCGCCCCAGCACGATTTTGAGTGGATCCGCACCCATCGCGACATGCATTTCCACGGACGGCACCCCCACGTGTCCATTGCGGACCGGCTCTTTGTCGAGACCGTCGGCGGCGATCTCACGATCAAGATCGAAAACAACACGGACAGCGGCCTTGGTATTTACAAGGAGGATGTGGAGAACAAGGATCAGACCCTCGACGATGCAGAGTTTTTCTACGCTATTGTCGGTAATCTATTCCTGCTGAAGATCAAGCCCTATCAAGAACAGAACTGGCGCTATTTTGTCTATTGCGAGAAGAACCAGAAGGTCTATCGCCTGGATGCCATCCAGGAATCGTGCGTGTTGTTGCCGGAAGAGCATGGCCTGATCTACGCCAACGGCTACGTGCTCCAGACGGGAGAGCAGAAGTCCTTCGGCGGCAACTTCAAAGACATGCTCTTTGAGAAGCGTGTGGCCTCGTCAAATGGAGAGGACTATCTCTACGAGTTCTACAGCCGCGATTTGGGTGACTACGTGCTCCTGTCCTACAACGTGATCACCCAGACGGTGGACACGCCCATACCTTGCAACGGCTACTCCTTTTTCAAGAACGGGGAGCTCCTCTACTTCAAATCATCGCCCGAGCCTCAGCGAAACCATGCGCTCCAGATCTGGCAGACACCCTACCGCGATGTGGACCTGCCCCTCTCCGAAAAGTCGGACTCCATGCTCTACAAGATTGGGAACAAGGAGATCGTGCGCGGCATGGCCGATTGCAACGAGATCCTGAACCTGATTTCGAAGGAAGACAGCTACGCCAACCTCTACGGCGATATCACCCGGAAGATCGGGACGATGTTTGACGTGTTTCACTGGCTGGGTAAGGAAGAGGCCTTCAACCTCAAGGAAGATCTCATCGCGATTCGCGATGCCGCCCAGGCGGCCATCAGCGAGTTCGAGAAGGTTTCCAACGCCCGCCGCCACGCCCGTGAGCAGCTCAACGCGGCCACGACGGAAGCGCTGGCGGTGCAGGACGCGAGCAAGAGCAAGCGCTTCGACACGATTCATGACTTTGTCGCCTGCCTGACGGGTGTGCGTACAGCGCGGGGGCGCGTGATCGCGCTGAAAGATCTGAAGTACATGGAGCTGCCGGCGGTGGAGGCGCTCCACCAGACTCTGTCGGCGGAGGCGGATCGCCTCGGCCAGGCCTGCGTGGAGTTTCTCCTAAAGCCCGAGTCCCTCGTGCCCTACGACAAGGGTGTCGAAGAGCACGCGTCAAAAATTGACGGGCTCGCGAAGGTGGCCGACGCGAAGGCCCTTTCGGAGCTGGTGGACAAGCAGGCGGCCGATCTGGAGATGCTCATCGACGTGGTGAGCAATCTCAAGATCGAAGACGCGACCCAGCGCACAGCGATTATCGATTCCATCTCCGGGATCTTCGCCAAGCTGAATCAGGCTCGGTCGCAATTGAAGAACAAGACCAAAGATCTGGGCAAGGGCGAGGGCATCGCGGAGTTCAACTCCCAGATCAAGCTGTTGAACCAGTCCGTGGCGAATTACATCGACCTCTGCGATACGGTGCCCAAGTGCGACGAGCTGCTGACGAAGGTGATGGTGCAGATCGAGGAGCTGGAAGGTCGTTTTGCCGAGTTCGACGAATTTGTCGAGCAGCTCACCGAGAAGCGCGAGGAAGCCTACAACGCCTTTGAGTCGGTCAAGATCCAGCTTCAGGAAAAGCAAAACAAGCGCGCGACGGCCCTCATGCAGGCGGCGGAGCGGATCCTCAAGGGCATCAAGAGCCGGATCGAGACCTTTAAGACCGTGGAGGAGATCCACGTCTATTTTGCTTCTGATCTCATGATCGAGAAGGTGCGCGGCATCATCCAGGAGCTCGGCACCCTCGGTGATACCGTCAAGGTGGACGACGTCCAAAGTCGCCTGAAGACGATCAGCGAAGACGCTGTGCGCCAGCTCAAGGATCGCAACGAACTCTTTGCCGAAGGCGAGAACGTCATCCGCTTTGGCGCCCACAAGTTCTCCGTGAACACTTTCGAACTTGCGATCACCACGGTGATGCGCGACAACGCCATGTACTTCCACCTGGCCGGCACGAACTACTTCGACGCGATCAAAGACGAGATCTTTCTCGCGACGCGCGATCTGTGGTCGCAGGAGGTGGTCTCGGAGAATGCGCAGGTTTACCGGGCGGAATATCTCGCGTATATTCTCCTGCAACACGTCCGCGAACCTGAAGGTGCCTCGCTGGATGACCTCCGTGCGATGTCGCAGGAGGAACTTCTGGCTTTCATTCAGAAGTTCATGGGCTCACGCTATTCCGAGGGTTATGTTAAGGGCGTGCACGACCACGACGCGTCCCTGCTGCTTCGCGCATTGCTGGAAATGGAGGCGACCATTGGCCTCCTGGCTTTTCACCCGCGCGCCCGGGCTCTGGCCTCGGTGTTCTGGCACCAGTACGGGGACGAGTCCGCGAAAGAGCGCATTGCCACAACGTTGCGCGGCTTCGGCGCTATTCGTGAGGTATTCGGCGATCCCGAGGCGCAGCGCCACTACACGCAAGAGCTGGCGCGGCTGATTCTGGCGTATACCGGTGCCACCGATATTTTCGAGGCTTACCTCGTGGATGAAGCCGCCCGCTATCTCTTCGAGATCCTGGTCTCGGGGCTCGGCGCAGCCATCAGCGTGGCGGCGGATACCCTCCACCGGGAGTTCGGACTTCACCTGAAAAAGGCTAACTTCGAGACCAAGTTCAAGAACTCGCTGGAGAGCGCGCGGAAGAATCCGAACAGCGCCTTTTTACTCTGTCGCGATTGGGCTGCAGCCTTCGTCCGCTCGCGCGGCAACGCACTTGAGCTGGACTACATCGACGAGGTCGCGGCTTTGCTGTTGATGCAGGACCACGATATCGCCCGTGTGGTTCATGCATCACCTGTGGCGAAGCTCACGGGTTTCGTGGGCGGCCACGCCGTATTGGAGAACAGCGAGTACGTGCTGAATTTCAATACTTTTACGGCGAAGCTATCGGCCTACACCCGCGAGACCGTGCCTCGCTACGAGGCCTACACGACGCTGAAGAAGAAGCTGGTGGAGGACGAGGCCCGTGCGCTTCGGCTTGACGAGTTCAAGCCCAAGGTGCTCACGTCGTTTGTGCGCAACAAGCTCATCGACAATGTCTATCTGCCACTCATCGGCGACAACCTGGCCAAGCAGATCGGTGCGGCGGGCGACCAGAAGCGCACGGATCGCATGGGCATGCTCCTGCTCATCTCGCCACCCGGCTATGGTAAGACGACGTTGATGGAATACATCGCGAACCGCCTCGGACTGATCTTCATGAAGATCAATGGTCCGGCATTGGGCCACCACGTCACCTCGCTGGATCCTTCCGAGGCTTCCAACGCCGCCGCGCGGGAAGAGATCGCGAAACTCAACCTCGCGCTGGAGATGGGCGACAACGTCATGCTGTATGTGGACGACATCCAGCACTGCAATCCCGAATTTTTGCAGAAATTTATCTCGCTCTGCGACGCGCAGCGCAAGATCGAGGGCGTGCACAAAGGCCGCACCCGCACCTACGATCTGCGGGGGAAAAAGGTTGCCGTGGTCATGGCGGGCAATCCCTATACGGAAAGCGGCGAGAAATTTCAGATTCCCGACATGCTCGCGAACCGGTCGGACACCTACAACCTGGGCGAGATCATCGGCGATAGCGAGGAAGATTTCAAGACGAGCTACATTGAGAATTGCCTCACGTCGAACCCCGTGCTGAACACTCTGGCGATGAAGAGCCAGGAGGACATCTACGGCGTGATCCGCATGGCCCAGAGCGGCACCCAGGAGGGTGTGGAGCTGAAGGGTAGCTACACGATGGACGAGGTGAACAGCATGGTGGCGGTGATGAAAAAGCTGCTCTACGTGCGCGATATCGTGCTGGAGGTGAACAAGGAGTACATCCGCTCGGCTGGCATCCACGAGGACTACCGCACCGAGCCCGCCTTCAAACTGCAGGGGTCTTACCGTAACATGAACCGCATCGCCGAGCGCGTGGTGGACATCATGAACGATGCGGAGTTGCGTACCTTGATCAACAGCAACTACGAGGGTGACTCGCAAACGCTGACGAATGGTGCCGAGGCGAACATGCTCAAGTTCAAGGAACTCAACAGCCTGCTCACGGAGGCCGAGGCGCAGCGCTGGGCGGATATCAAGAAGACCTTCACGAAGAACCTGAAGATGAAGGGCCTTGGCGAGGATCAGGCGGTGGGCCAGGTGCTCGTTCAGCTCGAAAGCATCAATGACGGCCTGGAGAACATCGCCGCCGCGATGAAGACGGGCGTGGCCAATATGGGCGGCCCGCAGGAGGCGGCGCCCACCACGGTGAACGTCGTCTCCAAGGTGCCCGCCGCGTTGGTGGGGGTCATGAGCGAGCAGTTCAAGTTGATGCAGGGCTGGCTCGCGCCCATCTTCAAAGAAACGCGAGAGCAGACGGAAGAGATGAAGAAGCTGAAGGTGCTGATGGACCAGAATCTGGAGCGCTACCAGGTGCTATTGGATGAATTGCAGGAGAAGGGGAGTTGATAGTTGATAGTTGATGGTTGACAGTGGACAGTGGACAGTGGACAGTGGACAGTGGACAGTTGACAGTGGACAGTGGACTAAGCGGACTAAGCGGACTAAGCGGACTAAGCGGACAGTGGGTTGTGGGTTGTGGTTGTGGACACGCGGCGTTGCTGGGCCGGAGCGGGGCATCGGTCTAGGTGTGCCGGTTCTTGAGTTCCGAGGAGATTCATGAAGGCGATTGTTTGCGATAAGTATGGGTCACCGGATGTCTTGCGGCTGGAGGAGGTCGAGCGACCCTCCCCAACCGGCGACCAGATGCTGGTTAAGGTCATGGCCGCGTCGGTGAACGCTGGCGATTGGCACCTCCTGCGTGCGGATCCTTTTCTGGTTCGGCTGGCTTTCGGTCTCTTTCGGCCGAAAGTGCGCATTCTTGGGTTGGATGTTGCGGGGATTGTCGAGGCGGTGGGGGATTCTGTTTCGCGATTCAAGCCGGGCGATGAAGTGTTTGGGGATATCTCGAGCAATGGGTTCGGGGGGTTCGCGGAGTATGTCTGCGCTTCGGAAAGCGCGTTTGCGTTTAAGCCGGCGAGTCTGTCCTTTGAGGAGGCCGCCGCCGTCCCCGCAGCCGGCATGACCGCGTTGCAGGCCCTGCGCGATAAAGGCAAAGTCCGGGCCGGACAGAGGGTGCTGATCCATGGTGCTTCGGGCGGCGTGGGATCTTTCGCGGTGCAACTGGCGCGATCTCTTGGGGCGGAAGTGACCGCGGTGTGCAGCACGCGAAACGTCGAACGGGTGCGAGAACTGGGTGCCACGCACGTCATCGACTACACACGGGAGGACTTTGCCCGGGGCGATGGGCGCTACGACGTGATCCTGTCCGCGAACGGCACGCGATCCATATTCGACTTCCGTCGTGCGTTGCGTCCCGGCGGAACCTTCGTATCGACGGGCGGATCCACGGGGCAGTTGTTTCAGGCCCTACTCCTGGGGCCGCTCCTTTCTCTGGGTGGGAAGGTGCGGATGACCAATTTTCTCGTATCGCCGAATGGCGCGGATGTGGCCGTGCTTGCGGACCTGATCGAGCGCGGTGAAATCAGGCCGGTGATCGACCGGCGCTACCCGCTGGAGGAAGTGCCCGACGCCATCCGCTATTTGGAAGAGGGCCATGCCCAGGGCAAAGTCGTTATTACCGTGGCCGAAGGCGCGGGCACCTGAGGTGATGCGATGAGCGAAATCACGCCAGATGTGAAGCATGCCGATCCGGTGCCATCGGATGGGGACCTGTGCTTTGGGGCGGATGAAGCTCCATCCTCGCAACAAGAGTTGGACGAACGCTGGACCATCCCCTGGGCACTGATCGAGGGCGACGCACCGCCCGGTGAAGCCGCGTTGACGTGGCGCGGGGACGATTCGGTGCTGGAAGTTGGTATATACACTATACCCAAACCCATGGTCTACACGTCGGAGGGGCGTCCGGCGGAGCCTGAGGCTTCGTGCATCGACACGACACTGGAGATAGGTACGCCGGACTTCGATGCTGCGCCGCTTATCGCCCATTGGTCGACCTATGCGTCCCTGACGCCTATGCAGCGCGCGAATTATCTCCAATGGCTTGCTTCGGGACTTTCGCTGCCCCTGCGCGATATCAATTACGGGTTCCTGTATTTCTATGGGCTGGAGCGCCATGCCCTGGTCGGCAAGGGCGATCCTGAGCGGGTGCTCCGCGTACTCATGCACCTGCTCAAGCACTACGAGTCGCAACCGTCCTTTTTCAGCAGCGCCTCGCGCCTCGCGGCCTTTCTCTTTGCCACGAAGGGCATCGAGAAGCTCAAGCCCACTTGGTTCAATCGCCTCTTTGCGCCCCGTGGCGTTCCGCTTCATCACGACTCGCTCGCCGTAGCGCTGACGTGGCTTCATGAGCGCAAAAAGCCCCTGCCCGCGGCGCTGGCTTTTGAGGTGGCGCGCCAGGACATCCGCTGCTCGCAGGGCGGCGCCTATCGCGACGAGCCCGATGCGTTCCGCGCGCGCTTCGAGGCGGAGTACACCGCGCGCTTTGGCGAGGGTATGACGATTCAGTCCGCCGAATCGAAGCGCACGTGGAAGTATCGTCCCGTCAATCCCTCCCTTCAGAGCTGGGAGCACTTTGCGAAGCTGTGGTCTGTCACCGCGCCGGACGTGATGGGCGCTGCGGATCAGTTCACGCCGCTGGTCGAACTGTGGAAGTCCTGTGACGACTCGGATAGTCCGCAAAACACGTGGGACGCGCTCGTCGCCGAGTACGCCAATGCGGAGGGGCACATTCTCGTCCCGGTGGTCAAGGCGGCGACGGCGGCGGGTGTGAGCCCGGGGAAATCGAAGGAGCTTTCGCTGACGGATAGCCTCGCGATTGTCGCGGGGGCAAAGGGCGCGGGCTACGGCTTGATTCCCGAGCCGCGCCTGCTGCTGGGGCCCTATCGCGGAGACGAACGGGTGTTGCTTATCCGGGAGGCGGAGGAGCCGACGCCAGACAGCGAGCGCTACTACCTTGCAGGTGCCCTGCTCTTGTCGCTGGGCGCCGCGATGGCCGAGATGGATGGCGCGGTGGACCACATTGAAGTGCTCCACGTTTCGGAGATCGTGAATTCGTTGTACCACTTCAACGATCACGACAAACACCGTCTTGGCGTGTTGCGTAAGCGCCTGTTGAAGCATCCGCCAAAGCTGTCGGGCCTCACACGCCGTTTGCGGGCGATATTGAACGAGGAGGAGCGCGCCGAAGCGGGGAAGTTTCTCGTGGGCGTGGCGGGTGCGAACTTTCAGACTGGTGAAGAGGAGCGTCGCGCGTTGCGTCGCGCCTGGCGGGCATTTGAATTGCCCATGACCGGCTTGGAGGCCTTGCTAGAGGTGCTTGCGCCTGCGGCGGCGTCTGGAGAAAAGAATCCCGTGAATCGCGATGCTCTTGCGCGACTCATGCGTGAGACGAAGCGCTTCGCGGCGCGCCTGGGCACGGCCATGCAGGAGATCGAGGCGGTGACGGGGGAGGAGGCTGGTACGCGGGGCGTGTGGTATGTGCGGAAGGGTGCCGCGGGGAGCAGGGAGGGGGTGGAGGAGTCGGTAGTAGTGCGCGATACGTATCGCGATGGGCTGTATGCGATGCTGCAAAGGGGTGACTGGAGCGAGGCGGAGTTTATTGCGCTGGGCGAGCGGGAGGGGGTGTTTGTGAAGGGGGCGATGTTGGAGTCTGGATGGTGGGAGCGGGAAGTGGCGGAGCGAACGGAGATCATTGTCGGAGGCGATTAGATGCGCATTGTTGCAGATGGCACCGCCAGCGAAACGGTATTCGCGTAACGCCGAAGTTCCGTCACCCACAAACTATGTCGCTACGCTCCGCCGTTTGAGGGTGGCACCCGTGGTCACGGAGGTTGAGCCAGGGGCAATCGCAGTGTAGGGACAGCGTGGGAAAGTTAACGAATCCCCCGCGCCTCCAGCGCCGCGATCTCCTGGGTCCACTTCGCGCGCTCTTCGTCCGTCACGTCGGGATCGGGCAGCAGGCTTCTGCGCGTGCAGTTCACCAGCGCCTGTAGCGTCTGGTAGCGGCGGGTGTCTTCGATGGGCGGGGGGAGGTGATCGCGGATGGCGGCGAGGGTGCGTTCGAGGTCTAGGGGGCCCGCGAGGCGGTGTTTGGCCTTGAGCTCGGCGCGCATGGCGGAGAAGTTGGCGGCGGCGAAGCCTTTGGTGGCCGCTTCGAGGGCGGTCATAGTGCTGTCGTCCACGGTCTCTCCCAATACGGGCTTCACCATCCAGCGGATGAAGGCCGCGCGGTCTTCGCCCTCGGGATCGAGGACGGGTATGATGAGATCGCCCGCGCGGCCGGGGCGGCGAATGTCGGGGGAGAGGAGGTGGATGCGCGCGGTCATGAGGAGCCAGGTGACGCGGCCCCGCAGTTTCGTGTCGGACATCATGGCTTGGATTTTACCCGTGAGGCGGCGCTCCGTGGCCTGTTCCTCCGGGCCCACGCCGCCGAACTGGGTGTCGGCTTCATCCACGAAGATGAGCACTTTCGAAAGGGCCTCCAGCACGCGGCGGAGTCGCTCGAAGAGTACGTCGGTCTGGCCGTACCATTGGCTGCGGATGTTCTTCAGCACCAGCACGGGCATGTCCATTTCGGCGGCGACGGCCTCGAAGATGAAGGTCTTGCCGCTGCCGATGGCGCCGCCGACGGCCGCGCCGGAGAGGGCGTCTTCGCCGGTGGCGTTGAAGCGCGGCATGAGCTCTTCGCGGAGAAAAGTCTTGAGTCGGGTGAAGCCCACGACGTCGTCGAGGGAGTGGCCGGGCTTCTTGAATTCCACCATGTCCTCGCCGAGCTGGCTTTCGATGTAGGCGGCGACCTTGTCGATCACGTCCGCCTGAGTGAGAGCTGTGCGCTGGTGTACCGCGCCCTTGAGCAACTGGAGCAGGGCATGGATGGAGAGGCCGGCGGTGGCGCGCGCGAGTTCGGCGTCGGAGCCCCAGAGTTGCAGGCTCAAGCCGGCGGCGAGGGATGCGCGATACCAGTCGATGAAATGGTGCCGGCAGGCGTCATCCGGTGCGGGCACGGCCACATCAAGCAAGTGGGGGAGTCGCGCGACGCGCTGGTTGATCTGACTGCGCGATTCGGCGATGAGCACGACGGAGTCGCCGCCGTTGATGAAGCCAGGATCGGAAAACCAATCGTGACAGACGCTCATGCGGTGGCGGTCGCGATCCGAGAGGTGGGCCGCCTCGCCCTCGGGCAGGATCAGGTCCGCCGCTTCGATGAGGATGATCAGGTTCGCCTCCAGCGGGGCCTTGCCGCCCGGCGCGCCGCGCGAGCAGAGGCACAACTGGCGCAGGAACTCCAGCGCCACGGTGGGCTGGCCCACGGCCTGCTGCAATTGCTGGTCGAAATCGCGCTGGAGGAGGGCGGTCTGGGCTTCGGTGTTGGCGGGGGCGAGCATGCGCTTGATGGCGAGGTCATCACTGCCCAGGCCAGTGCGCCACTTCAGCCACGCCTCGCGTACCACGGCGAGATCGGCGCTGTCGACGAAGCGGATGGGGCCGTTCAACTCGTAAACGAGGAGGATGTGCTTCGGGATGCGCCAATGGCGGATCAGGAAATCGATTAGCGGCACATAGCCGTCTTCCTGCGTGTGGAAGAGATCGTGGATGTTGCCCGTCAGCGAGATGGAGCGGGACTGGCCGGAATTGAGAATCCGGCCAGCCTGCCGCAGAAATTCATGGGCGGGTGCGTCCATCAGCGCGGGCCGGGGCTATTCCGGCAGGCCGGGAAGGCGATCCGCCTGCTTGATCTCGTCCACGGGCGCGTTTTTCTCCGCGCTGGCCGCGAGGCCGATGAGAGCGTCGAATTCGTTGCTGTGTTCCGACTGCCTGGCGTAGGCCAGGAACTCCTCTTCGAGCACTTTGGTGTTTGTGCCCGCAAGTTCCTTGGAGACCCGCGCTTCGGCCTTCACCTCGTTGCGGAGCTTGCGCAGTTCCTGAAGATCCGTCTCGCTGCCGTCCTTCGATAGACCCGCGAGCGCATCGGCGATTTCCTTCTCTTCCTTCGAAGAGATGACATCCGCCACGGCGTCCTTGGATTCCGCCCTGATTTTCTCGATCTCCCGCATGAGGCCCTGCATCTGAAGCTTGTGTTCCTTGATGCGCTCGCCGTAGTCGTTGATGTCTTTTTCAAGCTCTTCCACGCGCGAATTTTTTTCGGTGAGCGTGGAGTTGAA
>JBIJDL010000326.1:0-7306 GCA_044344195.1 Candidatus Hydrogenedentales bacterium | reverse complement strand
CGAGGCACTTCAGGTATTCGGCGTCGTTGCGAATCAGGTCCTCGCCCGCGTTCTGGGCCTTCAATTCCTCCACCTTCTTCTTCGCCTTCGCCAGCGCGCCCGCCTTGAGCTGATCCAGGCGCCGGATTTCCTCCGTGAGGGTCTTTGCCGTCTGGATCTTGCCCTCCTGCTGGGCGATTAGCCCCGCCACCGCCTGTTTGTACTGGTGAAAGCGGGCGGTCTTCTCCCGCACCACATCGTCATAGCGGGCCGCAACCACGTGGGGGTTGGCGTCGAGGTTGCGCCGCGAGGCGTCAATATTGCCCGAAAGAAAAAAGCCTACCGAGCGAAACCAGCGTCCGATTGCTCCAAACATGCGATTCATTCCTCCTGCGTTGGCCGTGTGGCGGCCTGTTTCCAAGTATGCCAGCCAGTGTAGCACGCCCCCGGACAAAAGCGTAGTCCGCGCTCCCCGTGCTTTGAGTACCCGCGGGGAGGGAGAAATATTCGCACCCGACGACTGTCTAGCCATCCGAGGCCGTAACCAAGAGCTGAACCGCAAATTTACGCAGATTATCGCAAATTGATTCACTAGTAAACGAAAGAGAGTTGAACCGCGAATGGACGCGAATGAACGCGAATATCCAATTCTCCTCGACGCTTACGCGTGGGCCTTCCTGTAGCGTATTGAACCGATTCGATTCCGTGAATTTCCGTGCCCTTCCGTGGTCAATCCTTTTCTAAGGGCTACGGAAGGTCAAGGAAGTCTGAGACGCGTCTTCTTTCTCTCCGTGCCTCCATGTCTCCGTGGTTCAAGAGTTTTGGTTGCGGTCTGGGGCTCCTCTAAGTCTTTTCACGGGAACTTTTCGTAATCGTCGGGCATTCATTCCCCAGCGACCCGGATCGCGGTGTCGCGTTAGTGCAGGGCAGTTCAGTATTTCACCGAGGGAAATTCCATGTCTAGACACTATCCCTATGTTTTCTCGTTGGGGGCGATGTTGTTCCTCTCTTCCCTGCTCGTGCAGGGCTGTGCAACGAAGGCGAAGTCGATTCCCGTCGACGCGCCCGCGCCAGTGACTGCACCCCAACCCGCGTCGAGTGTGGCCGCGGAGGGTGTTATGACCATGCCGTCATCCGCCACCGATGGGTTGCCTAATGTGGAGCTCGAAAGACTAATGTTTGAAGGGGACGGCTCGCCCGAAAGGTCGGCGGAGTCCTACGCCAGCGTGGCGGAGGGCGCGTTTCACGACGTTGCTCAGGCCCCGCTATCCACGTTCTCAATCGATGTGGACACGGCGTCCTATGCGAACATTCGCCGCTTCATTAACGATGGACAGCGCCCGCCGCGTGACGCGGTGCGCATTGAGGAAATGTTGAACTACTTCGACTACGACTACCCCGCGCCGGTGGGCGACGCGCCTTTTGCCACGCTGACGGAAGTGGCGACGTGCCCGTGGAAGCCGGAGCATTATTTGGCGCGCATCGGCATCAAGGGCCGCGAGGTAAGCGCGACGACGCGGCCCGCGGCGAATCTGGTATTTCTTATTGACGTCTCGGGTTCCATGGACACGCCGGACAAGCTACCACTGGTGCAGAAATCGCTTACGATGCTGGCGGAGCAATTGGAGGAGCGGGACCGAATCGCCATGGTGGTCTATGCCGGTGCTACGGGACTGGCGCTTCCGTCAACGCGCGGCGACCGCAAGGCCTCCATCATGAAGGCATTGAACGAACTGCGCGGTGGCGGTTCGACCAACGGCGGCGCTGGTATCCAACTGGCCTACCGCACGGCGCAGGAGAACTTCATCGAAGGCGGAATCAACCGGGTGATTCTGGCGACCGACGGCGATTTCAATGTGGGACTGACCTCGCAGGAGGATCTCCTGGCGCTGATTGAGCAGAAGCGCAATGAGGGCGTTTTTCTTACGGTGCTCGGCTTCGGGACGGGCAATCTGAAAGACAGCACGCTGGAGATGCTCGCGGACAAGGGCAACGGTGCCTATGCCTACATCGACAGTGAAAAGGAGGGTCGCAAGGTCCTCGTGGAGCAGCTATCGGGCACCTTGCAGACCATCGCGAAGGATGTGAAGATTCAGGTGGAGTTTAATCCGGCCAAGGTTTCGTCCTATCGCCTCGTGGGCTATGAAAACCGCGTGCTGGCGCCCGAGGACTTCAAGGACGACCGAAAGGACGCGGGGGAGATCGGCGCGGGGCATACCGTCACCGCGCTCTACGAAATTGTGCCCGCCGACGTGAAGGCCGTGGACGAATTGCGCTACCAGCAGGACAGTGTCGTCATCGTACCGCCCTCGGGGCTGGTGGCCGATGAATTGTTCAACTTGAAGCTGCGCTACAAGGCCCCGGACAGCGACACCAGCGCGCTGCTGGAGTTCCCCTACAACAAAGGCACGGAAGCTTTCGAGGCCATGTCGGGTGACTTCAAGTTCGCGTCGGCCGTGGCGGGGTTCGGGATGCTGCTTCGGGACTCCGAGCACAAGGGCAGCATGGATCGCGCGAAGGTGTTGACATGGGCGAAGGAGGGCCAGACGCGCGACGAGGGCGGCTATCGCGCGGAGTTTGTGGAGCTGGTGAAGAAGACAAGGCTGGAGTAAATCGGGCTGTCGGCAGGCGGATAAAGAAAATCGGTCGGATCCGACGGATCCGACGATCCGTGTTATTGCGGTTAGTTCACAGTCGCTTTCCGGGCAGCCAGATAGGCCGTGTACATTCCGGGAAGGTCGGGCTCGCCTTCGCTGCTGAACACATAAACGCCGAAGCCCACCTTGAACGTGCCATCTTTCTCGACAAGCGTGCTGTCCGCCGCAACGGTGTCATCTTTCGGGCCGGTCATGGCCTTCTTGCCAAAGGGATTGGCCACGATCAGGCCGTAGTCCCTCGAGTGAAACCATGCGTCGCGAAAGTTGTCAGGCGACGCGATGACGCTCACGCCCGCCCAGCGCTCGCCAATCTTGCCGTAGCCCGCGCACCAGTTCGCGCTCTTGCTCCAGGTGCCCGCTTCCTGTTCGCCGCCCGCGCTGTTGCGGATGAGGCCGCCGCCGTGCTTCACGCTCAGGGGCGTGGCCAGGCGCACGCCGAAGCCCATTTCCTCCTGATCGCCAAAAGCGAAGTCCGCGTCCTCCGGCTTGAACTCCGATTCCGCGATGATGACGTAGCCGTCCTTCGTCGCGGTGATGGTGTAGGCGCAGGTTTCGGTGAAGAGGGTCTTCGGGTTTTCGCCGATGGTGTCGTAGGCATTGATCACGGTGAAGCTGCCCGAGCCTTTGCCCGTCTTCGGCGGCGCAAGGAAGGTCAGGTGGCGCACGACGGCTTTGTTGCGCCAGAAGTCCGCACCAGCGGCATCGCCAAAGGCCAGCCAGGCGCCCGGGTGAAAGGTTGCATGGTCGTCGTTGCCCTTGTCGGCCACGGGATCCGTCGGATAGTTGCGGCTGACCTGGATGCCGTCGGGCGTCGTGAGCTGGCGGAAATAGGGACGGGGCAGGGCGTCGTCCTGCCAGACATATTCGGCCACGGAGCGGCCGTCGATGGCAATGTCGAGCTCGCCTTCGTGCGCGGTCAAGGTGACCATAGGCTGGGCGATAAGGGGCGCGGTGCTGAGGGCTGCAATGACGAAGATGCTCAAGTAGCGGATCATGTTGGGTTCCAAGTGGTTTTATTGGGTGCATCGATCATGCCGCGACCTTTGGAGCCTTGGCATTTCATATTTTCGTGAACTTATCCAGCTTCATGCCGACCATAATTGTCTTCAGCAGGCCTTTCAAGCCGCCTTCGGCAGAGGCATCAATCAGCGCCGAGATGAGTCCATACTTCTCTTCCGAGTAAGGATACCAGATGGGCTCTTTCTTGTTGCTGTTCTTGTCCACCAGAATGGACTTAACGTTGGAAAAGGAATAAAGGCCGTGAGGGCCTTTGTAGCGTCCCATGCCGGAGTACTTCGTACCTCCGAAGGGCAGCGCGGCATTGGCCAGGGTTGCCAGCACGTTGTTGATAGATACGCCTCCCGTCACGATGGCCCGGGCGACGCGGTCGCCCCGGTCAAGGTCGGCCGTCCACACGCTGGAGCAGAGGCCGTAGCGGCTGTCGTTCGCCAGGCGGATGGCCTCCGCCTCATCGGCGAAGCCCTGCACCGTGACCAGCGGGCCGAAGCTTTCCTCGCCGTAGATGGCCATGTCGGGCGTGATATCCGAGACAAGCGTGGGGGGGAAGGCGTGGGAGCTATCCGACCGTTTACCACCGCAATGCACCTTCGCGCCTTTCGCCTCGGCGTCGGCCAGTTGGGCCTCCACTTTGGCAATCTGGAAATTGGCCGTCATGCAACCCATGTCGAGCGTCTTGTTGTGGGACGTGTCGGCGGTGCCCGGTGCCGTGCGCAGTCCTTCGATGGCGGCTTTCAACTGGAGGACGAATTCATCCTTGATGCGATTCTGTACGAGGATACGCTCCACGGAGGTGCAGGTCTGGCCGGCGTTGGTCATGGCGCCCCAGAGCGCGCCCTGAACCGCCCGGAGGATGGAGGCGTCCTCGAAGACGACCATGGGGTCTTTGCCGCCAAGTTCAAGTTCCACGGGGATCAGGTACTGCGCCGCCTGGGCCATGATGGCCTTGCCCGCGCCCTCGCTGCCCGTGAAGAAGACTTTGGCGGGTTGGAGGTCAATAAGCCGCTTGCCCGTTTCCTTTGCGCCATAGACCACCTGGACAAAGCCCTTGGGCAGTCCGGCGGCTTGGAAAATCTCTTCGAGCAGTCCCTTCAGTGGCGTGTATTCCGATGGCTTGAAGATGACGGGGTTGCCCGCGATGAGCGCCGTGAGAATAGGCGTCATGGAGAGGTTGAAGGGGTAGTTCCACGGCGAGATGATTAGCACGGGTCCAAGGGGCTCATAATAGATTTTGGATTTCTTGCCCATCAGCAGCAAGGGCGTGGGCGCGGACTGATCGCGCAGGATTTTTTCGGCGTTCTTCTCGTAATATTGGATGAGGTCGAGTGACGGGAAGACTTCGGTCATCAGCGCTTCGATGCGGGGCTTGCCCGTTTCATCCACAATCCGCTGGACGATAGCCTCCTTGTGTTGCCGGAGGTAGGCCTTGATTCGGCCCGCGAAGGCGAGGCGCTGGGCTACGGTCATGGCGCGAAGCGCGGGAGCGGCCTCGCGGGCGGAAGCCATCACGCCGCCGAGGGCCTCGGCATCCGGTTCTTCCACGCGATAGAGCACCGCGCCCGTGCGGGGATTGACGACGTCGAAAGCACTTTCCTGAGACACCGGATTGACTGCCATGGGGGAACTCTCCTGCGGGTCGTTGGTTGAGGCACGCCGCGGCCAGGCGGCTGCAATCACAGGGCGCAACGTCAAGACGAAAAAATCGCGCCACCATCCATACTGCCCATTGGGGCAGCGCGTCTGCTGTTCAGACTAACTGGATTGAGGCGCGAATTCAATTCCTGCTTCGGGGCGCGGGATTACTCCGGTTCCCAGTAGTAACGGGCGATGGCCTGGGCCACGTCGGGCACCGTGCCTACGACGATATCCACCTTGCGGTTGGTAAACCGCTCCACATCTTCAATGGCCAACAGATCCATGGGGTTGGTCACGGCCAGCACCATGGACTTTGGGGTAGCGGAGACGGGGATGCAGTTGTGCTGCGAGGCGAGGCGCTGGCTGATCAGGGCCGCAGCGTCGGGATCGATCGTATCCTCCGCGATGCGGATGTAGTCCACGCCGCATTGGCTTGCGCGGGCCTGGGCAATCGCCTCTTCCGAGGCAAAGCCCAATTCGCCGAGGAGGGCGCCCAGATGCTGTTGGGGGCTGCTCTTCTGGACTTCAAGAGCCTTTTCAAGCTGATCTTCGGTGATCACGCCCGCATCCAGAAGGATCTGCCCGATTACCCGCTTCGGCCCGTGGGTCCACTTTTGGGCGGAGCGCTGTATCCGGAGCAGTTCATCCTCGGGAGAGCGCGACACCTGGGGTTCGGCGTAGGCCACCGCCTCCGCCGACTCCAGCTCGTAGCCACCGTCCATGATTCGCCGTCCGTCCTCGAGTATGCCCAATTGCGCGCGCAGGTGCTCGTTTTCTTCTTCCAGGCGCTCGGTCTCTTGAATAGCGTCGGTCAGTTGCTGGGCAAGTACGGACTTCTTCGAGTGTTCCCGCGCTTCAACCAGCTCCTTCTCCATCGCGCTCACCTGCGCGGCGGTCTCGGTGACCTGCTGCCGGAGGGCCAGCGCCGCGTCGGAACTCAAGCCTTCGCGATAGCGCTCTTTAAGGGTCTCCAGTTCGCGCTGGACGGCCAGCAGCTCGGTCTTCAGACCCTCCTGCGTGGCTTCCGCATGCTGTTGGATCGATTTGAGTCGTTCAAATTCCGCGCTTACCCGGTTCTGCTCCTCCTGGGCTTCATCCAGCGCGGCCTGAGCACCCTGAAGCAGGCCGTCTTTCTCGGCGATCTCCGCCTGAAGGCCCGCGATCTGTTCTTGGAGCTGGCGGTCTTTCTCGGCGATCTCGTCCTGAAGGCCCGCGATCTGCTCCTGAAGCCGGGAGGCATCGTCGGATTGTCCAAGGGATTCTTGTTCGATTGCCGCCAGGCGGTCCCGCGTGCCGGCGCTTTCGGCTCGTGCCTCTTCCAGCTCACTGGACAGCGTGGCGAGACGTACCTGGGCATCGCCAAGGGAGGTGGTGGCCGCGGCCAACTCTTCGCGCAGGGATTCCAGTTCCGTATCGGAGCCCTCGGTCGCACTCAGTTGGGCCGCCAAGGCTGCCCGCTCCCGCTCCGCAGCGGAGAGGGCCTCGGTCAATTCCTGGATACGGGATTCAAAGCCGCCCTGACCCGAAACGCTCTCTTCGAGGCTCTTCTTCAAATAGTTTAATTGTCCGTGGGCCGATTGCTCCAGGGTTTCCAAGGAGTCCGACTCGGCCTTTGCGGACTCGGACAAGCTCTGGATTGAAGCCATCAGGTCCGCAAGTTGTTCGAAACGAGCCTTGTGCCGCTGGCGCAATTGCTTGAACTCGGATTCAAGTGCAGACTCCTGCCCATCGTCCCCAGCGCGTTCAACAATGTTGTCGTCCATCGATTGCCTTCCTTACGACGCTGAAAAATCTCACACGTCTCCCTGGAGGAAGTTTAAACACTTTACCCGAGCCTGTCAAGGTGCGAATATCCCGCAAACCACGCAGTGTGGTCGGCCTAGCGCAGCCATCGCTCAAGAAGCGGTCGGAGCTTTGATGGCATGTCCCTTCTTGATTCCATCGTCGCCGAGGACGCATAGTGCGGGGGAGTGGGCGCTGAGGCACGTTGCGCGCGCCCTTCTTGACATTCCAGCAGA
>JBIJDL010000076.1:0-17750 GCA_044344195.1 Candidatus Hydrogenedentales bacterium | reverse complement strand
AAAAGCAGAATGCCATCGTGCTCGCCGCCGTCCTGATGGGCGGACTCGCCTGCGTCAACGTCGGCCTCTTCCAAGACAATTTTCAGTTCCTGGGGCTGGGTGGACTGCTGATTATGATTACGTTGCCCCTGGTGGGCACGCAGAACGCCGGCACGCCCAAGGGGCGCAATATCGGCCTGTTCATGACCGCGGCCATTTTCGTCTTTGGCCTGCTGGGAATCTTCGTCGCGCAGCACCTGACGGCCGTCGCTCTGATCCTGTGGATCGCCTACATCTGGGGGATCGGGCACTACGTTACGCGAAACTGATCTCGCAGGAAATCGACTTGGCACTTTTCAGCATTACGGCAACACGAAGACGATCCAATCGTGCCACACGATCTCGCCGAAAGGCGAGTTCGAGTGCGCTGGAGGAAAGCGTCTGGAGTCATGAGAGCGGTTTGGAACAGTCCTTTTGTTCCCGAACACCGTTGTTCGGGTTTCAAAAGGGCAGGGCAGGTTCCCTTTCCATGGATCGCCGTGTGCGAGGCTCAGGGCACTCGAACTCGCCTTTCGGCGAGATCGTGTGGCACGAGTTCACGCCAACGTGTCGCCTCGTGAATATGCAAGAGTGCCAAATCCATCGCCTATAAACTCTCCCAAAAGCCCGCCGGGATCAGGATGTCTGACGTTACGCGAAACCGATCGCTGGCGTGATCAGGACCCGAAAGGCAACGAGTCCACTTCGATATCGGGATTCTTCTCTGTGAAGTAGCGTAAACCCCAAGCGTTTTCAAACAACAGCACGGCCCTGTCGTGGCCATCCAGCGCCCGTTTCACACCCGGCGGAATCGCGACCTTGTCGAGATCGATGCCTGGCTTCACCCAGCGAGTCTGGGTCCAGGGCGCGGTCTGAAGGCGCGTCTCCGCGCCATACTCACCTTGCAACCGGTATTGCACGATTTCGAACTGAAGCGGACCCGCCGCGGCAAGCAGCGGCGCCATCCGCAGGGAGTCATGGATGCGGTATTCCTGCATCACGCCTTCGAGAAGAAGCTGGCTCAGGCCCGTGCGGAACCGTTTGGCCTGGGCCGGCTGGGTGTTCTCGATGTAGGCGAAGCACTCGGGCGCAAAATAGGGAATCTCGTCGTAGACCAGAGCGTTCTCTTCGGTCAGCGTGTCGCCGATGGCAAAGAGGTCGTTGCCCACAATACCCACCACGTCGCCCGCGTAGGCCTCGTCCACCGTCTCGCGTTCGGCACCGAAGATCTTGCTCGCGTTGCCGAGGCGCACCTTGCGGCCTGTACGCGCGTGGGTCACGGTCATGTTGCGCTCGAACTTGCCGGAAACAATGCGGATGAAGGCGATACGGTCCCGGTGGTTCGGGTCCATGTTGGCCTGAATCTTGAACACGAAGCCCGAGAAGGCCGGGTGGCTCGGCGGCACAACGCGACCGGATACCGTCATTCGCGGTGCGGGTGGCGAGGAGTGCTTGAGGAAGCCATCCAGGAGGAGTTGCACGCCGAAGTTGTTCAGCGCACTGCCGAAGTAGACCGGGGTTGTCCGACCGGCCAGCACGTCCTCTTCGTTAAACTCCGTACCCGCAAGCTCCAGCGTCTCCACTTCTTCGCAAACGGTGGCGTAGGTCTGGTCATCGAGCTGCTCGCGGATGAGGGGATCGTTCAGACCCATCGTGCGCACGAGGGCGCGGTGGGCGTTGCCCGTGGTCCGCTCAAAAAGGTGGGCCGTCTGCGTCTGGCGGTCCCACACCCCGCGAAACACTGGCCCGGTGCCCAGCGGCCAGTTCACCGGATAGGTCGCGATGCCGAGCGTTTTCTCGATCTGATCGAGGAGATCAAATGGCTCTCGGGTCGGGCGGTCGAGCTTGTTGATGAAGGTAAAGATGGGCACGCCGCGATGCTTGCAGACCTCAAAGAGCTTAAGCGTCTGGGCCTCGATGCCCTTACCGGCGTCGATCACCATGATGGCCGCGTCTACGGCCGTGAGCACGCGGTAGGTGTCCTCCGAGAAGTCCTGGTGACCAGGCGTATCGAGGAGGTTGATCTTGTAGCCTTCATAGTCGAACTGGAGCACCGTGGAGCTGATGGAGATTCCGCGCTTGCGCTCCAGCTCCAGCCAGTCCGAGGTGGAGGCCCGCTGGTTCTTGCGCGCGGTCACGGATCCGGCCAGGTGCACAGCGCCGCCGTACAGCAGGAATTTCTCGGTGATGGTGGTCTTACCCGCGTCGGGGTGAGATACGATCGCAAAGGTGCGGCGCCGCTCGATCTCTTGAGACAGGGGGCTGAGGACTATTGCGGTTTCCATGGACTATTCTCCGGGGCGCGGCCTTCGGGCTGCGCGGCGTTGCATTCGGGGGATGGCGATGAGCAAGGGACAGCGGGCGGTCAGGGCGGCGATGTGCCGCGAAGCGCGCTCACGCCAGGACACGCACGTGCTCTTCCTTGAGCAGCGTGGCCTCCTTGACGGCCTGGGTCTGGTCCGGGGGCAGGCCGAGCAGGGCGAGGATTTCCTTGGGCTTGGCCAGACGACCGGCCGCATCGCGGGTGGTGAAAATCAAGGTGGCATTTGCCCCATCCTGTCGCTTCACTTCGATAGATTCGATCAGGGGTCGCAGGTTCATTTCCGCCGTGGTCTTGCCGCGCGGCTTCCAGCCCCGGCCCTTCTTGGGCTTCTTCTGCTTTACCTTGCGCTCCACGAGGATTTCGTCGCGCGCCATCAATTCGGCGACGCGCTCGGCAAGGTCCTCGGGAGCACCGGTGGTGCTGAGGCTGTAGGAGAAACCCTCTACAAGGCTCATGAGAGACTCGCCGCGCAAGGGCATTTCTTCCACGTCAAAGACGTGAAGTCCCGGCGGCACACGCTCCTGCAGTCGGGCGAAGAGCCCTTCTGCTTCGGTATAGTCCTTCAGCATTACGTCCATGTAGTCACTGCGGCTCGCCTCACCCACGGGACAGGCCGTGGAAAAGGTTACCTTGGGCTGGGCGTGGAAGCCCTGGCTATAGGCGATGGGAGCTTTGGCCCGGCGCAGGGCGCGGAACCAGGCGTCTTTCAATTCCAGATGGGAGAGGAAACGGGCCTCACCACTGCGGCCGATCTTGAAGCGCACGCGCTGCACGGGATCGGGTTGCTCGGGCATGGTCGGCGTGTAGCCCTCCCACGTCTCTTCTTCCTTCTTGTGGCCGGCCTTCTGCTTCTTCAGCATGGTCTGGCAGAGCTCGCGCTCGCGGTAGATCACGCCGCAAAGGTGGCACTTGCCGGCGCGACAGTCCTGGGCGTATTTAAGATCCAGCGCCTGCTGCCAATCCTTCTGAAACCACTCTTTGGGAATGAGAATGTCGATGTGATCCCAGGGGAGGCGCTCGTTGATGTCGCGCTCGCGGAACTGGCCCGCCACGTCAAAGTTCACGTCTTCGATGGCCTTCTGCCACGCGCCGAAGTTCACGTGTTCTTCCCAAGTCTCCAGACGCGCGCCATTTTTCCAGGCGGCCTCGATGAGGTCCGCGCCGCGCCGATCCGCGCGGGTCAGTAGGCCCTCAATGAAGGAGGTCGTAGCTTCGTGGCGACCGAACTTGATGTCGTTCTGGCCGCGGAATTTCTGGAACAAAATGCCCTGGCGACGATAGGTCTCTTCGATGCCGATCTGCTCGGCCCACTGGAAGGGCGTGAAAGGCTTGGGCACGAAAGTGGACACGCCCGTGCGCACTGCGGCGCGCTGGTTAACCTTTTTGCCTTCCTTTACCGTGCGGATGGCGAGGTCGGCGATTGCAGCCACGTCTTCATCGCGCTCGGTAGGCAGACCGATCATGAAGTAGGTCTTCACGTGGTCCCAGCCCCGGCTGTAAGCCTCGCGGGACATGTTAAGCAGTTCTTCATCGGGGATGAACTTGTTGATCACCGCGCGCATACGGGGCGTGGCCGCCTCGGGCGCGAAGGTGAGGCCGCTGCGGCGCACACCCGCCACCATGTCGGAAAGCTCCACCGCATAGGAATCCAGGCGCAGCGAGGGCAACGAGATGGACACGTTGTCCTTGTGGCCGCGATCCGCCGCCATCTTCACCAACGTGCGGGGCATGGAGAAGTCGCAGGTGGACAGGGATATGAGCGACACGGCGTCGAAGCCCGTGTTGTCCAGCGTGCGCTCCATGAGCTTGTCGATATTTTCAATAGAGCGTTCGCGCACGGGGCGCGTTACCATGCCTGCCTGGCAGAAGCGGCAACCCTGGGTGCAACCGCGAAGCACTTCGAGGCCCGCGCCGTCGTGGACAAGCGCCGCGTTGGGCACGATGTAGTTCGTGGGGTAGCTCGCACCGTCCATATCGCGCACAAGGCGCTTTACAATCTTCGGTGCGTCTACTTGGGGCAGGATCTGGCCGTCGGACATGACCTCGAAGGGATAGAGCTCGGGGACATAAACGCCCTCCAGCTTCGCCATGGCCGCGAGCTTTTCCGCGCGCGTGGCATGTTTCAGCGGCCGTATGGTCTCCGCGATTTCCATCATCACGTCTTCGCCATCACCGATGACAAAGAAATCGATGAAGGGCGCGATG
Source organism: Candidatus Hydrogenedentales bacterium (assembly GCA_044344195.1). Classification (GTDB taxonomy): domain Bacteria; phylum Hydrogenedentota; class Hydrogenedentia; order Hydrogenedentales; family JAEUWI01; genus JAEUWI01. The sequence goes on along the minus strand of JBIJDL010000076.1, from coordinate 13,204 downwards.
GGCTCGGGATTGAAAACCGCCGGACCGCCTGCAAAAATCAGGGGCATGGAATCGTCGCGGTTTTCGCTGCGGATCGGCAGCCCCGCGAGGTCGATGGCGTTCACGATGTTGGTGAAGGTCAGTTCCGACTGTAGCGTGAAGCCGATCATGTCGGCCGCCGTCATGGGCTCTTTGGATTCGAGCATGAAGAGCGGGATCCCGCGTTCGCGGAGAATCGCCTCCATGTCGATGCCCGGCGTGTAGCCGCGCTCGGCCCAGACCCAGTCGAGATTATTCATCTGGGCGTAGAGGATGTGCAGACCAAGATTGCCCAAGCCCAATTCGTAGAGATCGGGGAAAAAGAAGCAAATCCGCAGTTCAACCGTCGACGGATCCTTGTGGGTGCTGTTTAGCTCATTACCCAGATACCGGGAAGGCTTTTCCACCCGGGAAAGGATCTCGTTGTTAAGCACGTCGCGGAAATTCATGGAACAAAAACCAATCTCTTTGGGAAGTAAGCACGGAATGTGCTCCAGGAGCGGAAACAACGGGGTATGGACACACTATTCCGTTGAAAATCTTAATTATACCGCCCAGGCCCCGGAAATGCCACTTTCCGCCCCAATTCGTACCGCAAAGTATTGCCGCTAATGCGTTTAGATGGTCGAACCCTCACTCTGCCACAGAAGCGTCTCATGGGCATCATAGAGGAGCGCCCGGCGGCACCCCGCCTCATCGGCGGCTTCTTGAACCTGGATGATCAACTCTTCCTGATACCAATCGCGGAGCGGCCGCATAGGCTGGTGCCACATCTGGCTTTGACTCTCATCCATGACGTGAATATGGAGGGAATAGCGTTGCGAACTCATGTGATTGGACCCCTTGTCATGCAGGTGCCTTCCGCCGCGGTAGGGCCGTGCAGGGAGCGCCACCCCCTGGGATGCATGGCTTGACGGCAATGGTTAACTCTCTCGCGCCCCGCATGTCCGTGGAACTCGGACCATACCTCAGAGGAGGCGCCTCACACACGCAATGATAACAGAAGCAGCGGGAAAATTCGACAAGTTTTTTAAAAAAGCCGAGTAAAACTGGCGTTACATGACAAAAAACTGCCACTTGCCATGCGTGGGCAAGGGTTCAATCCGCTGGCTGTGAGATCGCCTTTCGCAGGCTGAGTTGCATGCGAATATCCGTCTGGATCTCCTCGGGTGTCAGGCTGCCATCCGTTTTGATGACCAGCTCCTTGCGCCGAAACAAATCGAGAAGAGGTGCGGTCTTCTCATGGTACTCGGCGATACGCTTACGTACCGCCCCCTCGTTGTCATCTTCGCGGGTGAGCAACTTACCCTTGCAGACGTCGCACTTATCCTCGACCCGGGGTCGGTGCTGGATCAGGTTGTAGTCGAGGCCGCACTCGCTGCAAAGACGCCGCGAAAGGACGCGCTGCATTACGATGTCGTCGGAGACGTCGATGTGGATTACCGCGTCGATATCGTAGCTTTCCAGAAAAAACTCGGCCTGCTTCCGGCTGCGGGGAAATCCGTCGAGGATGAAGCCGTAGTTCCAGTCATGCTCCTGGAGGCGCTGGCGGACCACATCCTCCACTACGTCATCGGGAACGAGGTTACCCTCTTTTATGAGGCGGCGCACCTTGGCGGCCAGCTTGGTGTGGTTCTGGATATTCCATCGGAAGATGTCGCCCACACTGAGGTGGGTAAGATCGTAATCACGGGCCAGCATGACCGCCTGGGTACCCTTGCCGCACCCCTGTACACCCATGATGACATACTTGTGCATGATGAAATCTTCTATCGTTTAGCCGCACGGGATGCAGCCGTTCCAATCCGCGAAGCCCACCGGAACCCGATCGCCCAAGAAACCGGGATGGCGAAGCGCGCCGCGACGTGTCCGCGAAGGGGGGGCCGGGGCGTAGCTATCGATGGCAAATCTCCGCATTGCCGAAAGCGAAACTATGCAATGCGAGTCCAGCCCGATTCAAGTTTTTTGTCGATTCTTGGGGATGATGGGGGAAATGGGTCGTATGGGTCTGGGTCAGATCATTGGACCCATAGCCCCATCGCCTCGGGCCACAACTCGATCTCGGGCTCAGGGGACACTACAATGCCAATCGAAACGACGCCGCAACCAGGAATGACCGCCCAATGACCACCGACACGCTTCGCCACTTCGCGGCTAACCGGCGAGCCTTGCTGCGGGTGACCGTGCTGGTGGAGGGGGGCATGCTGGCCGTTGCGGCGCTGTTGGGCCTCGCGCTGACGGTGCCATTCTGGGCTTCGGTGCAAGTCGACTTCATAAGCATCGCAATGGGCATCGTTGCGGGGCTGATTATGCTGGCGGGTGCCAGCGCGATCACGGAGAGTTCCTTCCCCTTCGCCGTGCGGATGCGGCGCGACATGGACCGGCTTCTGGGACTCTTTCGGGGAGCAACGCTACCGGATTTCCTCTTCATATCGGTGCTGGCGGGTCTCGGCGAGGAGGCCCTGTTTCGCGGCGTGATTCAGGGGGGCCTGGTAGACTATGTCGGCGTACCCCTCGCCATAACCGTGGCATCTGTACTATTCGGCCTGGCCCATTACATTTCCCGGACCTATGTTATCTTCGCGACGGTACTGGGCGCGCTGTTCGGCGTGCTCTACGCGTGGTCGGGCAACATCGCCGTGCCCATGATCGCCCACGCTGCTTACGACTTCGTCGCGCTCTGGTATATTTACCGGAATCCCGGAAGGATGGCACAGCCATGAACACGCACAACGAGCATGACCCCGCACGGGAAACCGTGGTGCTGCTCCACGGCATGGGCCGGAGTCGAGCTTCGATGTGGCCGCTGGCGCAACGCCTTCGCGGAGCGGGCTTTCAGACACGAAACTTTCCCTACTCCCCAGCGTTCCATCGCTTCGACACGCTGGTCGGGGATATGCACGACTTCATTGTCGAACGGGTCAAAACACCGCGCTATCACCTCGTGGGCCATTCACTCGGCAATATACTCATTCGCGCGCGCTTTCGCGTGGGCTATCCTTCCGGCCTGACCCGCATTGTGATGTTGGCGCCGCCCAACCACCTGCCCAAACTCGCGCGGCGCTTTCAGGGCTGCCCCCCCTTTCACTGGTGGACGGGCGAAAGCGGCAAGCTCCTCGCTTCGGAGGAATTCTACGAATCTCTGCCGGTGCCTTCGGTGGAATTTGGTGTCATCGCGGGCGACAAGGGCCAGTACATTACCTTTGACGAACCAAACGACCGTGTGATCACCGTGGAGAGCACGCGTCTGTCGGGCATGGCGGATCACCTCGTGGTCCCCGACGCCCACACCTTCATCATGAACAGCCGGGCCACCGCGCGCGCCACGATCACCTTCCTCCGCGACGGACAATTTACCTCGATTTCTCCGGAAGGTGAATAAAAGGACACCTGAACGGTAAAATGGTGGTGCGGTTCAACCCACCGAAAGGAATGCGCATGTCTCTATTAACCCGAATCGCCCGGGGCTGTCACCTGGGCGTTCGCAGCCTTATCGTTGTCCTTCGTGACAAGACCCTGCTGGTCTTCCCCCTGATTCCCTTCACCTGCGTGATCGCCATCGCCACTACAATCTGGTTCGTGATCGGTGCCGACGAGTTGCTCTGGGGCATTCTGATGACCCACATTGTGCAGCCGAAAAATATTCTGATGGCCTATGGCGTGTACCTGATGCTGGGCCTCATCTCGGTCTTCTTCGGTGTAGGTCTCGTGACCTGTACGCGGATTACCCTGGAGGAACGGGACTCGAAGTTTCTGGACGGATTCCACCACGCGGTGCGCAATACCCACTGGATCCTCATCTGGACCTTTATATCCTGGACCTTTGGCCCGCTCCTGAATTTGATGGACCACTTCCGCTACACGACACTCCTCGTTCGGCGGATGCTCCACAGCAGTTGGTCCACGGTCTCCTATTTTGTCGTCCCCATCCTGGTGGTGGACAAGGTAAATATTTTCAGCGCGCTCCGCCGTTCGGTGGATGTGATGTCTAGAAAATGGGGCAAGGGTGCCGTGTCACGCCTGGGACTTTACTGGTTCTTCCTGCTGCTGAACATTCCGACCATCGCCATGTTTGTCATAGGCATCTACCCCGATAGACCCTGGCCGGCAAGCCTGTCGCTCGTGGTTTTGCTCTATTTCTACACGACCGTCGTGGTCTACCAGACCGCAAGCTCGGTGCTGAGCGTGGTCCTGTACCGTTACGCTTCGGACGGCACGGTGGTGCCAGGCTTCAAAGAAGAGCATCTGAAAAGCGCTTTCGCCCAGCCCGTGCTCTATGTCCTGGCTATGGAAAATCCCGGCGTGGGCTATAGGCCCGTGAAAAATTTCCACGTCGATTCGCCCGCTACGGAAACGCCCGAAGCGGTAATCGATGCCGCGCCGGAGACGGTGGACGCGACGGAAGAAGCGCCCGCACGTGAACAGCCGCTGGACGCGAAAACGGAAACGGTCGAATCGCCCGAGGACGCCGAAAAGAAGGCGGACACCTGAGATCGCAAACGAGTCACGGCCGTTGGGAGGCTTCGGCATGTGGAAAGAACGCCGGGTAACACAGACCGATCGCGGTGCGTCGGGCACATGGCGGACCGGTCTGACCATGCTTCTGGCAGCTTTCGGCCTCGCCCTGACGCCTTCCCCCGTGATGGCTCAGGATGACGATGCCATAGCCTTTGATCAGGACGGGGGCGGTCTGGCCCCCCTTCAGGAAGGCGCGCTCGCATCGCTCGTGGCCAATCTTCGCGTCGAGGCGCGCCACGACCGGATTCGCGCGCTCCATGAACTCGTCACGAATTTCACGGACGAAGACGTTCCCGCCCTCCTCGGCGTTCTTGAGGATCCCGGCGTGTCGGTCCGCATTCAGTGGCGCCTGCTCCGCGCCCTGGGCATGAGGAGCGTCCAGGAGGCGGCCCCGGTCGCGGCCGCCATCGTCGAGGATCCAGAACGCATCGAAGGCGTGCGCCAGGCGGCCGCCTGCACCATCGCCGATCTCCGGGCAAAGGCGCACGCTCACGCCCTACTGGAGGCGGCGCGAAATGCCCCCGAACCGCTCACCCGAATCATCGCGGCGGGTGCGTTCTGCCGCGTGATGGGCAAGGGCGCGCTCCATGACCTCAACCGCCTCCTGGCATCAGAGACGGATCCCTATGCCCGCGAGCACCTCGACTGGTTCACCCAGTTAATTCGCAATGGCGATACCTTCATCACCCAGCCCCGCCCCGGCGAGGTTGTTGCCAGCGCCCTGTCCGGCACCCGATACCTCGTCTATGCACCGACGGACTACGGCCAGGGCGCACCCCACGATCTGCTGATCTCGGTACACGGCACGTTTGGCAGCGCGGACCGCTATATGGAAATCGTGCGGGAGCGGGCCGATACGGAGAATGTGGTGGTCGTCGCACCATGGTTCGACGCGGCCACCTTCCCGAGCTTCGACAACTTGAACCTGGACAATGTCGGCATCGGACTGCCCCGCAGCGATCTCAGGCTGCTGGAAATCGTGGACGCTCTCGGCGCTTACGCCTCAGTGAACACGGGAAAGCTCTATCTCTACGGCCATTCCAAAGGCGGCCAGTTCGTGCAGCGCTTCGTCTTTGCCCATCCTTATAGGGTGGCGCGCGCCGCGCCCTGCGCCTCCGGCATCTATCTCGCACCGGAGGAGGAAACGAAGGGCGGCTATGGCGAGATGTTTCCCTATGGAGCAGAGCCAAACCCCTTCGCCCCGGATCTGGCCGCGCGCACCTTTGAAGGACTCGTTGCCGCGCCGATCATCTTCTTCGTGGGCACCCAGGATCCGCGAATGCTGGACGCCCACCGCTTCGTGCGTGAATCCCAACTCCGGGCCCGAAAAGAGGGCTATGTCCCCCGGATCGAAGTGCGCCTCTTGCCTGAAGTGGGCCACGATGGTTCAAAGACCTTTCCGCCCGCGGCGGACTTCCTCTTCGGCGAATAAAAAGCCCCCGACGCGGCTGAACCGGTCAGGGGTCCTCAAGGTCGCACTCAGGCCAGGTAGTGGCTCGCCACTTTTCTGATCGCCGCCGCATACTGCAGGATCTGCTCTTCGGTATTGCTCTCGTGGATCACAACGCGGATGCCGCTGGTGAGGATGGCTTCCGCTTCGGGCGTCTCCACCTTCGTATAGTCCATGTCGGTCATACCCGCCTCTTTGATCGTCCAGTGGCCATTGAAGAAGGCGTGATTCTTGAACACATCGCTGCGATGCACGGGCACGGGGATGTAGCCGGCGCTGCAAGATACGCCCTCCGCAGAGAGGGCCTTGTTGAACTCGTCCCGGGTGCACTTGAGGGCCGTCGAGTCAACCCGGAACATGTAGAACCAGAACACGCAGCGATCGTCCGGATGGACCGTATGGGGGATGACGCCGGGAAGGCCCTGGATGTTCTCCGTGAGCAGACTGCCAAGGCGCGCGCGGGTAGAGACGATGCTCTCCAGGCGCGTGAGCTGGCCCGCGAGCACCGCCGCCTGGGGCTCGCTCATGCGGTAGTTGGTCGAAAAACTCTCCCAGCCGCTCGTGCTGCGATTGAAGCCCTTGTCGCCATACTGCTGGAGCTTCGGGCCGAAAACGGGGTGGCTGCTCGCCACCACGCCCCCGTCGCCGGTGGTGATGTGTTTGGAATTCTGTAGCGACCAGCACGCAATGTCGCCCACGGTGCCGATGGGCTTGCCGCGATACTTCGCACCCCAAGCCTGGCAGCAATCCTCAATCAGCACGAGATTGTGCTCATCGGCGATAGCCCGGAGCTCTTCCAGCCTGCTCGGATTGCCCGCGAGGTGTACCGCGATGATCGCCTTGGTCTTCGGCGTGATGTGTCGGCGCACGTCGGCCGGATCGAGGGTGAGCTCGGAGGGGAGCAAATCGGCAAAGACCGGCACGCCCTGCTGGTAGATCACGCCTATGACCGTGCCGATATCGGTGATGGGCGAGGTGATCACTTCGTCGCCCGGCACCAGACCCGCCGCGCCCACTGCGATGTGTAATGCGGCCGTTCCGGATGAACAAGTCATGACGTGCTCAAGCGGGCAGATCGCCTTGAAGCGCTCGGTGAAAATCGCCGTCTGGGGGCCCTTCCAGTAGAAGAGCGTGTCTTGCTTGATCATCGCCTCCAGACACTCCCGCTCCGGGGCGCCGAAGCGCGGCAGGGTCGGCGACGTAACCGTAACAGCCTTCGCACCGCCGTCAATGGCAAGCTTTTCCTCGACACCATGGGCGGCACCGCCCGCAGCCAGACCGGCCAGGGTCATTCCAGCCGTGGCCGCAAGAAACTCGCGACGGGGCATTTCGTTCTTTGGTTCCATGGGGAAACTCCTGGTGGCTTCGTAAATGTGCTTGTAAAAAATTGTTCTTACCACGGATGGCACGTATAACGCGGATGATAGACGAATGTTTTCGGACCGACGTAGTCTGCCCTTTTCGTGCCTGAATAATTCAATTCACAATACAACGACAATACTTGGAAGGCACCTTCGCGAGTGAAACAATGCAATATTTTTTCATCCGTGCTATCCGTGTCATCCGTGGTAGAGAAAACAATATAGCGGCGGCTAACTAAAGAGCGCAATCGCGTTCCCGCCCTGTATCAACTCCAGTGTTTCATCGGACAAAGCGGATTCCTTCAACTTGAACAACGACGACTCGAAATAGAAAAAGGGCGCATACGACCCGAAGACCAGCCGGTTCAAGGGAATCTGCTTCGACATGGCATCAATGCCCCCGATGCCTTCGAGCCAGGCGATGTCAAACCACACCTGCTTCGTCGCTACAAGCTTGTCGATTACTTCGCCGCGCGCGGCGCGAAAGGCGTTCAACAGGACAAGCCGCAACCCAGGCACGGAGGCAACCACCTCCGCCAGCGGCTCAATATCCACATGGGGCAGTTGCATCAGCGGGTGCATCATGCGCTCATCTTCCATGGTCACCACAAGCTGCACCACCAACTTCGATGCGGCGGCCTGCTCCAGCAGCGCTTTAAATCGCGCGTCATCGAGCGCGTAGCCGTGATAGTTCGGGTGGAGGCGGATGCCCTTCATCTGGTGAACCTCGGCGCAGCGGCGCAGGTCCTCCTCCCAGGCGGGAAGTGCCGGATTCACGGAGCCAAAGGGGGTCAACACGCCGTTGTCGTGCAAGCGACATGCCTCCACGAGGCGCTCGTTCACCATCGCGATGTCCTTGTGCAGCAGGCCTTCGAATGAGCCTGTCCACGCCTGCTCTACACCGTAGTGGCTGAGCTTCGCAAGCAGCGCATCCACCGTGTCCTCCGGCGTGCGCCGGAAGGGCCATTGGCCGATGTAGGTATTGGTGTCTATGAACATGATCGCGCCCAAAGAATGTGGCACAGGCGTCCCGCCTGTGATTCACAGCCGGGACGGCTGCGCCACCTTCTTCCTTTAGTCCAACTACTATCCAACGGAAATCCCCTTCGCATCCAAAATCGGCTTCAAAATCCGCTTCAAATTCCCCGCCAACACCAGCGCCTTCTCGCTCTCACCGATCCGCGCACCCATCACCTTCGCCAGTTGCGAACCAAAGCTCCGGCCGGGGATATCGCTGCCGTAAATCACGCGGTCTGCGCCCAGTTCCTTCACCGCCATTTCCGTGTAACCCGCCGTTGGGTCCCCGCCGGCCAAGTCAGCATAGATGTTCTTGAAGGGCCGAATCGCCCGCACGCCCAGCTCCCAGTCCCCGCCCGTGTGGCCGCAGATGAAGGTCACCTCCGGGTGTCGCTCCGCGAGGCGGGTAAGGTCAATCGCCGTGGACTCGCCGGGCAGATTACCGGTGATCTTCTGCCAGGTGTGTTGGAAGACTGGGGCCTTTAACTCGCCCGCGCGCTTCACGATGGCGTCCGTCTCGGGGGTATCGCAATTCTGCGCGACCCACAACTTGATCGCGACCATGGGCCCATTGGCCACGCAGCGCTCCAGCTCCGCCAGGCTTAGCTCGAGGTGCGCGGGACTCAAATAGACCCAGCCGTAGACCCGGTCGGGCCAGGCGAGACTTGCCTCCAGTACTTCGTCGTTGGCGCGTTTCAACTGTTCCGCCGTCGGCTCCGTGTGGAACTCCGTGCCCATGTAGATGCACAGCCTGCTCACGCCCATGCGCTCCGCCACTTCCAGCATCTTCCCCACGCGCTCCGTCGGCGTACCGCTGTAGGCATTGATGTGGCAATGTCCGTCCCAGATCTCCATCAGTTTCCCTTTGGCAGAAGCGGACGGTTGTGCGGGATCTCCGCCCCGAAATCGCCCAGGCTGGTCCAGTACAGATGCTTGTTGAGGTCTACCTCCGCCACGGTGATAGTCCCCCACTCTTCCGCGCGCGCTATCACGTCGCCTTCACGATCAAATACGCCCGTCACCATCCAGTCGTAGCTCTTGTCCGTGTAGCTGCTGCTAACCACGTACACGTGATTCTCGCAGGCGCGCGCGGCCGCCAGCAGCGGGTTGCAGCCCGCCACGGGAAAGGCAATGACCTCCGCGCCGTTGTTGCTGAGTTGGCGCGCGACCTCGGGAAAGAAGCCGTCGTAGCAGATCATCATGCCGACCTTGCCAAAGCTCGTTTCGAAGACGGGATACTCGTGCCCCGGCGTGATGCCCATGTCGATCTCGGTGCGCGGCAGGGTCACTTTGCGGTACTTACCCACCAGGCCTCCCTGGGGATCGATGAGCACCGACGTGTTGTAGATCAGGTGATCCTCACGCTCCACCAGGCCGGCGACGAGGTACATGCCATGCTCTTTGGCGAGGCCGCCGAAGTATTCCGTGGAAGGGCCGGGGATAGGCTCCCCCACATCAAAATAGCTCAGGCCATTGCCCGCGCAAGTCAGGGCTTCTGGCAGCACCATGAGGGTCGCCTTCTGCTTCGCCGCTTCCGCGATGAAGGGCGCAAACTGCTTGCAGTTGTCCATCGCGGTCTTGCCACCGCTCGGATTGTAGTGCACCGTGGCCAGGCGCACAATACGCGGCTCGGGCGGCGCGCTCTTGTCAAAAGAAACCGCCCCCCACTCCGCTTTCGCATTGGGAGCCCAGCGGAAGTGAAGCTCCACGATGGCCTTGGTCGCTTCCGGCGGCGCGAGGAGAATATCGCTCACTTCCGTCCAGCCCTCGGCATTCGTATCGCGCTCCTTCGGATACTCCGGCTCGGCCACGGGTGGGTTCGCGCCGTCAAAGGTCTTTGCTCCCTTGAAATTGTGGCGCACGATCTGGTCCTGCGCCCCGCGCCATTGCACCCGGGCAAGAGCCGAGCGGCGAGGCGATTCCACGTTGGTCAATTTGCGCAGCGCGTGAAAGCGATAGTACTGGCCGCCTTCCACCTCAAAGTCTTTCACCCAGCGCCCGTCAAGGCCCTCGCGCTCGTCCGCTTCAATGATGAAAGCGCCCGTGCCATAGGGGCCGCCCGCAGGGTCATAGGCGAAAGCGGGCCGCGTACCTTCGCGCACATCGGTGGCCACCCAGCCTTCCGGGGCGGGAGTTTCGTCCGCCTGGACGGTAAGAAAAGACACCAGGCACAAGGCCATCGACAGGGAATGCATGCGAATGTTCATGACGGACTCCTTGGACTCACGCAACCAGCTTTTCACTATACACACCGGCGGGGCAGGCTGCAAAAAAGGGCTGGCGCGAATGACAACCCACTTCAGGCCAGATATATAGGAGTGATTTCGCCGGGAGTGGAGGCCGGTGGGAAAATTTTCCCACAGGTGTTCCCCGATCAGCAAAGAAAAAAATGTTCTCAGATGGTTCGCGCCGGGGCACACGACCGTTCTCGTCCAGCACATCTCCGCCGTTTCAAAAAAACCTCTTGACATTTCTCGTCGATTGTATCACTATGCGGGTACAATGCAACGCGAGACAGACACCCCATGAACATCCAGATCACCCTGAAAGACGGCGTGCCCATCTACCGCCAGATCGTCAATCAGGTGAAATATATGGTCGCCTCCGGCCAATTGCAGTCCGGCGTGGAGCTCCCTCCCATCCGCGTGCTGGCTGAACAGCTCCTCGTCACGCCCAATACCGTCGTCAAGGCCTATGGCCAGCTCGAAACCGAGGGCGTGGTTTATAAGCGGCGCGGCGCGGGCACTTTCGTCTCCGAGAACGGCTCCCCCCTCAAGGCGGCGGAACAGCGGCGCATACTGTCGGAGCGCGCGGACACCCTGCTGTCCGATGCGCGCCAGATGGGTTACAACCTCGATGAAGTTCTAAAAATAATCCATGAACGGGCTGCGGCATTGGACAAAAAACCGGGAAACAGGCAGAAAGGTCAGGGACACGATGGACAGTAGCATTGTCAAGATACAGGGCGTCACGCGCCAGTTTGGCGACATGAAAGCCCTCGACAACATCGATTTCAACGTGGAACCCGGCTGCGTCCACGGCCTTGTGGGCGCGAACGGCGCTGGCAAGACCACCCTCATCAAGCACATCCTCGGCTTGCTCCGCGCCAAGTCCGGAAGCGTGCGCGTCTTCGGGCTCGACCCCGTGAAATGTCCCGTGGAGGTACTGGGGCGCATTGGTTACCTCTCCGAGGAGCGCGATCTACCCGAGTGGATGCGGCTTCACGAACTCATGCGCTACACTCAGGCCTACTACCCCAAGTGGGACATGGCCTATTCCGATTCGTTGCTGGAAACGTTCGAGCTCGACCCGCGCCAGAAGATCAAGACCCTCTCGCGCGGTCAGCGCGCCTTGACCGGCCTCATCGCGGCCGTGGCCCACCGCCCCGACCTGCTCCTGCTTGACGAGCCCTCCTCGGGCCTCGATGCCATCGTGCGGCAGGATATCCTCCGCGAGGTCGTGCGCGCCGTCGCGGATGAAGGGCGCACCGCGCTCTTTTCCTCCCACCTGCTCGACGAAGTGGAGCGCATGTCCGATGTGGTGACCATGATCCACAAAGGCAAGGTGGTGCTTCACGGCAACCTGGACGACATCAAGGACGCCCACCAGCACCTGACGCTGCAATTTCCCGAAAGCCAATCCGCGCGCCCAGAAATACCCGGTGCGCTGGCCCTCGAAGGCTTTGGTAATCAGTGGCGCGCCGTGTGCAATGGCGAATTCGAACAGGCCAAGGCGGCGATACAGGCCCTCGGCGCGGAGATCACCGAAGCGCGCAACGCCTCGCTCCAGGAGATCTTCGTGGCCCGCGTCGGGCGCGGCGCGCTGGCGAAGTCGGAGGTATAGGCAATGAACATGATCATCCTTCGCGCTCAGCTATGGGAGCTCTGGCGGCTCACCTGGCTCGACTTTGTCGTCCGGATCGGGGGCACACTCGCTTACTTGTGGCTATTCACCTGGATGCCCGATGGTGTCACGGATTATTTGCAGGGGATTGTACTTATTGTCGTCATCGCGGCGTCCCTCGTGTCCGGTCTTTGGCTCACCAGCTACGATAGGCGGAGCCAGGGCGGCTTTCCTTTTGCGCTGGGCTATACGAGGCCCATTCTCACGCGGTGGCTCGTGGCCGTGCCGCTGGCCTGGCTCTTCGTCTCCAATGCACTGATATTCCTCGCGCTGACGTGCGCTGCGGAGCTGGCCTACGCCTGGAGCATTCCCCAACTCTCCATGTTACCTATCATACTAACAGGTACCGCGTTGGCCGCCGTCGTATCGTGGTGTACGACTGACCAAGCGGAGCGCGAAACCGCCGCGACAATCGTGGGTACCGTAGCCTTGGGTCTCGTCATTGTTGCTGCCGATCTGCTGGACCCACTGACGGAGGGGTCCGGAGTTGGAGTTGTATTTTATGCACCAAGCCTTTTGGCCTCCGCAGTCTTGCTGGCAGGATCCCTCCTGGCGAGTTACCTGTGTATTGTTGGAATCAGGTTGCTCCGCAGTGGCGGGCGTGCCTCCCTGTTGGGCGGGCGCTCGCTATTCCAAGGTTCATCGCGCGGTGGTGTAGAGCAGGTCGAAGCCTTTCGCAGTGCGCGACATGCCCAATGGTGGTTTGACGTGCGTCGTAGCGGGAATAGAGCGCGCGCGATCGTGCTGAACGGACTGGCCGTTATGCTCCTGGCATCCTGGGGTGCCACAGAATTCGACGCCGAATCAATCATGGCTATCCTGTGGGCAGCCTCGGTCGTCATTGCGCCGCTGGCCTTGCTGGGAGTCACCGTGAATGGTGTGCTGGGCCTGAAATACAACGGGGCCGATTCCGGACTCGCGATCTATGAGGCGATCC
>JBIJDL010000594.1:0-3889 GCA_044344195.1 Candidatus Hydrogenedentales bacterium | reverse complement strand
GGTGCCTGGGCGGGTTCGTTATTTGGCTCGGCCTCGATGGCCTCCCCCCCACGCCACACGGCGAGGCCCGGCGCGGGAATGGGATTATTTGCCACGGCGGGCACGGGCAGTGGCATGGTTTCCCAGGGAGAGCCCTGCCCCGGCGGCGTAACGGCGATGGTTGTGCCGCCCAGATTGAAGCCGGTGACTTGAACCTCGGTGGATTTACCAGCGGGAACACCCAGCGGAAAGTGATCGGTGACATAGGGAAAGGCCCCGACGTGAAGGCGATAGCCGAGGTTGTCGCGCAACTCGGGATCGATGATCTCCAGCGTGTAGGAACCAGCGGCGGGCGCGCGAAAGCCGAGGCGGCGCAGATCTTCACCCGTGGCGGCGCTATTGTCCGCCACCACCGCGCCCGACGCATCGAGCAGGCGATAGGCGGGCGTCAGGGCGGTATCGGTGAGGGCAAAAACAATCTCCGCATTGGCCTCCAGCGCAACCTGAAAGCGGTCCACTTCGCCCTTCACCTGAATCTGTCCGATGATCACGGTGGGCAGCGCGGCGATGCTGTGAATACCGTTCTCGGGTTTCTCGCCTTCGTCGGCCTTTTCGAGCACGGTGAACATCTGAGGTTCGGCGAGTCCCTGGGGCGTCTCAATGTTGAACCACTGTCCGCCGGGCGCTGTGTCCGCCGGAATGGTGACCCTGACCTTGAGTTCATAGGGCACGGCGTTGTCGTAGATCTGAACGCCCGTGCTTTCGGCATTGTAGGCGAACTCGGGAACCGGCCTGGCCTCGTTCGAGACGATCTCCACGGTAAGATTTGAGGCGAGAAAGACCTGGGCGTCGGCCAGGTTCTTCCCGGTGACGGTCATGTCCACTGTGCCGCCGCGCACAACGCGCGCGGGCTGGACGCTGTTGATGACGGGCGGGATCGTGGCATTAATAAAGACGGAATCGACGTTGACGCGCCCCGCTTGCTCCGGGCTCTTGGCCTCGACGGCGGCCATGACCACGGGACCGCCGATCGAGAAGGTTTTGTCCCCGCTGGCCGTCGCATAGACTGCGAGAGAAGCGTCGTAGCGGCCCGAAGCGAGGAAGTCGCCCGCCGGACTCAGCGCCAGCGCCATGGGCCAGTCGGACTGGGGCTCCAGGGTCCGCGCCGTGGCCATGGTGGCGGCGTCCCACAATTTCACCACGTTGTCTTCACCGCTCGACACCAGGGACGCGCCGTCCTGCGTGTAGGCCAGGGCGAGCACCGCGCCGTCGTGGGCAAACTGGGAATGGGCCAGCACGCCCGTGGAGGTGCTGGACTGGGTGAATTGCTCGGCGGAGGCGGGCACGTCCCACACGTAGATCCGCTTATCGGCGGAGCCTGCGGCGAGGTAACGGCTGTCCGGCGAGAAGGCCACGGCGTTAACATTCTTCGCCGCATCGGAGAACGTGATCAGGCGTTTGCCGTCGGCCACGTCCCACAGCTTCACGGTGCGATCCCCCGCGCCGGTCGCGAGATACTTGCCGTCCGGCGAAAAGGCCAGGGCATAGACCGCGTCCACATGGTCGTTGAAATCATTGCGCGTTACGCCGTCGGCGACATTGAAAATCATCACATGCTTGTCGTAGCTCGCCGTGGCGATCAGCGAATTGTCCGGGCTGAAGGCCACGTCAAGAATGTTGTCCTTGTGGGCGCTGATCGTCCGCAGTGGCTGGTGGGTTGTCGTATCCCAGACGATGACCTGTCCCCCACGCCCGGTCTTACCCCCGGCGGCGGCGAGCATTTTGCCATCGCTGGAGAAATCCAGGGCCCGCACCTGATCGTCGTGGCCGGGAAGCAGGATAACGTTCGCAGGATCGAGTATGCCTTCCTTGACGGGATAGAGGGCGACGTTGCCCAGACCGCCTCGGGCGACCCACGCGCCGTCGGGTGACCACGCCAGCGCACTCACGGGGGTCGTGGTCCAGTCGATGGCGGGCATCGGGGCTGTGACGCCTTCCGCTGCCGCTGCCGCGGGCGCAGGCACGCCTTTCGCCCCTGTGGCCCCGGCGGCAATCCAGGCTTTGATGAGGTCGATCTCTTCCTGGGGCAGTTGCTTGAACTTCTCCTTTGGCGGCATGAAGGGCTCGGTCTTCCACTCGATCATGGCGACGAGGGGGCTTTCCTCAACGGAGCCGGGCTTGATGCTCGGATCGTTCTTACCGCCGTTGAGGGCGAGGGCGAGGCTGCTAAGATCGAAATCGCCCTTGGGCTTTTTGCCGCCATCGGGGAAGTGGCACGGCGCGCATCGCTGCGCAAAGATGGGCGCGATGTGGGCTTCGTAGGTTGTGGGATCTTCAGCGAGGGCCTGGAAGGCGAAGAGGCTTGACAGGCCCACTGCGAACACTCGTTTCAGCATGATCGTGATTACCTCGGGGCAAGAGAAAAATGAGTCTTATGGGTCGTATGGGTCGTACATGGATTCTTAGTTCATAGGCTCCCGTGGCCCCATAAGACCCATAAGACCCATTCAACACCGCTAGTGATTAAACAAGAACTCTTTACTCGTCAACAGTGCCCAAACAATATCTTCCAACGCGGGGCGTCTTCCGCCTTCGGACTGGGTGGCGCTGGCGAGCATAGTCACGCACTCCTTGCGCTCCGTCTCGTTCGGAGGACGGCCAAAGGCGCGCCAGAAGATATCCTCCACGGCCGCCTCGTCGGCGGTGTTCTCGGACTCATATCGTGCGAGAATCGAGCCTTCCGCCTGGAGCTTCTTGTTCAGAGTGTCCCCGTTTGCGAGATGCAGCGTCTGGGCGATGCTCGCATCGTCGGTGCGTTCGCATTCGCAGGTCTGGCGTCGCTCGGGCCGTCCGAAGGCATCAAGAAAGTAAGATGCGACCAACGAATCACGCAATTGCAGCGCGCGGTATCCCGCCGGATAGCCGTTAAAAGGCGTGGGCGCTTCCGTGACCTGAGAATAGGTGTCCAGGAGCACTTCGGCCTTCAATCTGCGCGCGATATACTGGGAGTAGTTGATATTGTCCGGCGCGGCGGGGTCTGCGCCTTCGGAGGAGCGCTGATAGGCCGCAGAGGTGAGGATGGATCGCATGAGCGCCTTCAGGTCGTAACCTTGCTCCGACAGATCGAGGCAGAGGGCTTCCATGAGGGGCTCATTCGTGGCCGGATTGGTCAAGCGCAGATCATCCACCGGTTCCACGAGGCCACGGCCCATGAAATTCTTCCAGACGCGGTTCACGATGGCGCGGGTGAAGTAGGGATTCTGAGGCGCCGTCAGCCAGTCGGCCAGGGCCGCGCGACGATCCGCGCCGGGGGCATCGGCGGCCACTTCCCCATCAAGCGGCTGGGGCGGGATAGCCTTGCCGTTGAGGGGGTGGAGCACGTCGCCAAAGCTCGCCGCGACGATGTCATTGCCCGCCGTCTTGCCGTTCTTCACGCGCACGCGGGAAAAGAGGTTGGCGAAGCCGTAGTACTGGTTTTGTGTCCACTTCTCCAGCGGGTGGTTGTGACAGCGCGCGCAAGTAATGGAGGTGCCCAGGAAAGCTTGGGAGGTCGTCTCGGCAAGATCGGGGATTTCGCGGTGCATGAAGAAATAGTTCGCCGCGCCGTTTTGCTGGGTATTGCCGGAAGCCGTGACGATGCCGCGCACAAACTGGTCCCAGGGACGATTCTCCTCCACCGCTTCGCGCACGTAGCGATAGAAGGCGTTGAGCTCCTGGGGCACGGGGAGATTCTTGGAAGAGATGAGGAGCATGTCGGACCATTTGTAGGTCCAGTAATCGACAAACTCGGGTCGCGCAAGAATCGCGTCGGCCAGCTTCGCGCGCTTGTCGGACGCTGCGTCCACCGTAAAGGCCTGGACCTCAGCGGGCGTGGGCAGTATACCGAGGGTATCAATATAGACGCGGCGGA